>DATCFM010000120.1:0-10048 GCA_036509515.1 Acidobacteriaceae bacterium | reverse complement strand
CTCCACGCGGCGTTGCTGCGTCAGGGTTTCCCCCATTGCGCAAAATTCCCCACTGCTGCCTCCCGTAGGAGTCTGGACCGTGTTTCAGTTCCAGTGTGTCCGTGCGCCCTCTCAGGCCGGATACAGATCATCGCCTTGGTGAGCCATTACCTCACCAACTAGCTAATCTGCCGCGAACTCCTCTCCAAGCGCATTGCTGCTTTGACTCGTAAGTGTTATGCGGTATTAGCCCAGGTTTCCCTAGGTTATTCCCCACTCGGAGGTAGATCATTCACGTGTTACTCACCCGTGCGCCACTGTACTCAGGTATTGCTACCCTTTCTCGTGCGACTTGCATGTGTTAGGCACGCCGCCAGCGTTGATTCTGAGCCAGGATCAAACTCTCGTTTAATCTTGGTTTGCTCTGCACTATCAAGGACGGAGGTCCTGACAGGCAAAGCGCCTCCGCTCGCTCGAAAAGCAGCGGAGGTTATAACTAGTGAGAATGACTCAATCAAACTTCGCGTCATCTCACGACTGGCACGTTCAACTATGTTGTCAAAGATCCTGACTGCTCTCGCCTAAGCGGGCAGTTTTGGATCAAGGACCAACACTGCGGATAGCCGCAGCTTGTGTCCTCGAACTTGGAACTTGTATGGCGCTGTATTGACTGAGGAGGTTTCCGGGAAGCCGCCCGAAGGCTGCTTTTGTTCTTCACCGGCCTCGCGGCAGTGTTTTGCGCGAACTTTTTAAGACTATAGAAGTTCGCCGCTGGTGTCAACTTTCTGACTCAAGGTTCCTCATCGCAAGGGCTGAAGCCCCGACTGATGATGCTCCTTGCGGCACGACTGAAGCCATGCCCTTCCGTACAGCGCCAGATTCTCAAAACAGCGTGACGATCGCATGCGATCGTGGAGCTCTAAGCTCCTGAAGATAAATGACTTGCAGTGGCTTGGGTTTGTGCGGTTGGCCCACTTGGCTCTTGATGCCGCATTCAAACGCTTGGACTGCGCTCCGGCCTGCCGTCGCCTCTAGAAGAGGTTCTGGCGCGAAGCTTGATTCTGATTAGAGTAGCCCAGACCGGAGCCTGATGCAACTTTTTGCAGATTGTTTTCGCGAGGCTCCAGCCTAACCGCCTCGTGACAACAGGATTGACTCTAACAAGGGCGGCGCGGGAACGCAAGCGGAGGCCTGTGGAGGACGTGGAGAAGCTGCGGAAAAGGGGCATGGACCAGGCATCGGATCCGCGACGGGCGCGGCATCAGGTCCGGGCGGGCTTCGGCGGGCTACAATCCGGGAGGTTGTGCGGTTTGGTGTGGGAATCCGCACTGATGGAGAGCCATGGAGCCGAGCGAAGTTCACGAGTTTTCCGAGCAGATGCGCGAGGGCGGAGAGCAGAAGGACAAGAATCTGACCCGCGTTTCGCTGATTATCAGCGTGCTGGCGGTGCTGGTTGCAATGGTCACGGTGCTGGGACACAGAGAGCACACCGAGGCAGTGCTGATGCAGACGCGCGTGGCCGACCAGTGGAACGAATACCAGGCGCGCAAGCTGCGGGTGCAGCAGATGGAGGTAGCCAGCGATCTTCTGTCGCTGTTGCCTTCGCGAGATACGGGAGCGGTGCGGGCGAAGCTCGGTGAGTACAGAGCTCACCTGTCAAAGTGGAAGGGCGAGATGGACGAGGACACGAAGGCGGCGCGTGAGCTCGAAGCGGAGGTGAATCGATCGGAGCGCAAAGCGTCCCGGTTCGACCTTGCCGAGGCGTTGCTGGAGATTGGGGTGGTGCTGGCTTCGATTACGCTGCTGACGCGGCATCACCGCTATGTAGTGGCGGCGGTGGTACTGGGTGTGGCGGGGATAGTAATTTCCGCGCTGGCGTTTGCGGTGAGGTAAAGAAGAGCTAGGGTTTGGCGATCAGGCCGAGGTCGGTGAAGCCGTTGACGAAGTATTGAACGGCGAGAGCGACCAGAAGCAGTCCCATGACGCGGACGAGGATGCGGATTCCGGTCTGGCCGAGGACGCGAGCGACGCGATCGGCGCTGCCGAGCACAAGGAAGCAGATAGCCGCGGTGATGGAGATGGCGCCGAGGATGGAGACCATCTGCCAGGGGGTTTGCACCTCGCCGACGAGGACCATGACGGTGGTGATGGCTCCAGGGCCGGCGAGCATCGGAATGCCCATCGGCACGATGCCGGCGTCGTCTTTGCTGGCGGCGGCCTTGGTCTCTTTGGGGGTCTCCTGGGTGGGGGAGCGCTTGGCTTCGAGCATGTCGAGGCCGATGAGCAGGAGGATGACGCCGCCGGCGATTTCAAACGCGGGTAGCGAGATGCCGAAGAGGCGGAAGATGTACTGGCCGATGAAGGCGAAGAGGGTGAGGACGACCCAGGCGGTGAGCGAGGCTCTGCGGGCGGTGCGGATGCGGCGGCGGGAGTCCTGACCTTCGGTGACGGCGAGGAAGGTGGGGAGAGCGGCGAAGGGGTCGACCAGAAAGAAGATGGAACTGAGCGCGAGCAGCGAGAAGCGCACGTAGGCGGAGCCTTCGATACGGGTGAGCGCTTCTGGATGCGGGACGAACATGACCCTTTGGATTGTTGCACGCGGCAGCTCGATTCAGTTTGAGTGCGGCGGAGGGATGCGGTTAGAAAGGGCCGAGTTGCGAGCGTCGAGGTGCGAGTGGCCAGTTGGACGGCTGGTCTACGTATAATCAAAGTTCACACGAAGGAGGCGCGATGCCGCTTGAGACGACCGCCAATATCTGGCATAACGGCGAATTGATTCCGTGGGAGAAGGCGCAGATTCATGTGATGAGCCATGTGATTCACTATGGTTCGTCGGTGTTTGAGGGGATCCGGTGCTACGCGCAGGGCGAGGGAGCGGGGATCTTCCGGCTGCAGGAGCATATGCGGCGGCTGATGGATTCGGCGAAGATCTATCGCATGCCGCTTCCCTACTCACTGGAGCAGTTGAGCGAGGCCGTGGTGGAGGTCGTCGAGGCGAATGGCGTGACACCTTGCTACGTGAGACCGATTGCGTTTCGCGGCTATGGCGAGATGGGCGTGAATCCGCTGAAGTCGCCGGTCGAGGTTTATATCGCGAACTTTCCGTGGGGCAAGTATGTGGCGGGTCAGGGCGGCGCGGATGTTTGCGTGTCGAGCTGGAACCGGCTGGCGCCGAATACGATGCCGTCGCTGGCGAAGGCGGGCGCGAATTATATGAACTCGCAGCTTATCCGCATGGAGGCCGAGGTGAACGGCTATGTGGAGGGCATTGCGCTGGATACGAATGGGTATCTGAGCGAGGGCTCGGGCGAGAATCTGTTTGTTGTGCGCGGAGGCGTGCTGTATACAACGCCGCTGGCGAACTCGGTGCTGAGCGGAATTACGCGCGACTCGATCCTGGTGCTGGCGCGGCAGATGGGGATTCCCGTGGTTGAACAGGCGCTGCCGCGGGAGATGCTGTACATCTGCGATGAGGCGTTCTTTACCGGAACCGCAGCCGAGGTGACACATCTGCGCTCGGTGGACCGGATTCTGGTGGGCGATGGAAGTATGGGACCGATTACAAGCGCGCTGCATAAGGCGTTCTTCGACATTGTGAACGGAGCGGCGGCGGACCAGTACAACTGGCTGACGCCGGTGAAGGTTCGCGAGGCTGTGACTGCGTAGTGTTCGCGGCGACGCGACGTTCAACCGTTGATGGGGCAAGGATTGTTTTGATGAGATTGCGGTTCGTTCTTCCAGCGCTGGCGCTGGCCGTTGTGACGCTGGGCGCGCAGGCGCAGATTAGCCTCGCGCAGGCGCAGATTGGCCTCTATCTAAACCCCGTGGCGACGCGGATCAGCGTCTCGTCACCGGATAGCGGGCCGTTTGCCTTCCTCGGCGACAATACGACCTCGCGGTTTTTTGGCGGGGTGGCGATGGGCGGGTACTACGACTTCCTCCATCAGCCGGGGCTGGATTTTGGCGTGGATATTCGTGACACCCTGGTTCACGGGAACAACGCATCGCTGAATACCTTTATGGTGGCGGCGCGAGTGACCAGACCAATGAAGTATCGCCTGCGGCCGTATGCGCAGCTGGGGATAGGCGCCGGAAGCAGCAAGGCGGAGCACACTGACGTGCGAACGACGAAGGCCGAGTTTGGCGTCTTCGTGGGCATGGACTATGCGCTGAACCGGCACGTGGATTTTCGGGCGATCGAGCTGGGGTACGGGTCGGTGACGCCGGCCAGCAGCGCGATCTACAACCCGCAATTGCCGCTCCCTACGGCGACCCTGATTAATATCAGCAGCGGGTTTGTGTTCCGGTTTGGCAAGTGACAGCGAGAGGGTTGCGCCGTCGGGACGCAACTGGATGTAACTTCTGATATTGAGCAAGACAAAGGCAGCCCCAGTGGGCTGCCTTGTTTTTTAACTGAAGATCACTCCGCGTCCTGCGCGCTTTGACGAGGAGATGACAAGCGTTCAGGTGCGGTCGGCGGTCACAGGCTCGTCAGCGATGGGCGCGGGCGGCGTGGCGATGCTGGTCCAGCCGGGAAGATCCTGCGAACCGACGATGAGGCGAACGCCGTCCTGCAAACGGATGTAGGTGTAGGCCCACTGGCGGAAGACTGACCAGCGATTGCGGAAGCCGATGAGAAAGAAGATGTGCACGACGAGCCACGTGAGCCACGCCATGAATCCCGACCAGTGCGCGTGGAACGGCCAGACGATGCGCGCGACCGCGGCTTTGCGGCCGATCGTCGCCATGTCACCTTTGTCGAAGTAGTGGAAGGGCTTCTGTTGCGCGGCGGCGGAGGGATCGCTGGCAAGCAGGCCTATGCGTTTCGCGGCATAGTCGCCCATCTGCATGGCGGGTTGTGCAACACCGGGAACCTGCTTGCCATTCTCCTCCACGTGGGCGAGGTCGCCGATGATGAAGATCTCAGGGTGGCCGGGAGGGTTGAGGTGTTCATCGACCACAACGCAGGCGCGGCGGTCGAGGCAGGTGGGGATGCCGAGGGCTTCCGCAATCATTTTGCCGAGCGGGGAGGCCTGTACGCCGGCGGCCCACAGAGTGCAGACGCTCTCGATCTGCTCGTCACCAACCATGACGTAGCCGGGCTGGACATCCGTGACGTGTGCGCCGGTGCGAACGCGCACCTTGAGCTCGGTGAGCTGGCGGATGGCGGCCTGCTGCAAGTCCTCGGGATAGGCGCCGAGGAGGTGCGGCGAGCCTTCGAGGATGAGCACGTTGGCGGTGGAGGGATCGATGTGGCGGAAGTCGCGCGTCATGTAGAGGCGCGCGATGTCGGAGATGGCTCCGGCGAGCTCGACGCCGGTGGGGCCGCCGCCGATGATGACGAAGTTCAGCGGCGGGTGGGTGCCGGTTTCGAGCATCTGGCGCTCGGCCAGCTCAAAGGCGAGCAGGACGCGGCGGCGGATCTCGGTGGCGTCTTCGATGCTCTTGAGGCCGGGTGCGAGCTTGGCCCACTCGTCTTTGCCGAAGTAGCTGTGCGTGGATCCGGTGGCGAGGATGAGGAAGTCGTAGAGGAGCTCGGCGCCGCTTTTCAGGTAGACGCGATGCTCGGAGGTGTCGAATCCGACGACCTCGTCCATGAGGACTTCGGTGTTGCGGCAGTCGCGAAGGATGGAACGGATGGGCTGCGCGATGTCGCCGGGAGAGAGCACGGCGAGCGCCACCTGATAAAGGAGCGGTTGGAAGGTGTGATGATTTTTGCGGTCGACGACGGTGACATCGACGGGAAGCTTGCCGAGACGTTTGGCCGCGTAGATGCCTCCGAAGCCTGCGCCGATAACCACAACTCGGGGCCGGATATTGGTCGATCTGCTGGTACCCATTCGGATCCCTCCGCCACTTTGTTGGATTATTTGCCCCTAGCTTACGATGCAGAGGAAGCGCGGCCGGTCACGAAACGGTACGATAACCGGTTTCACTTGTGGGATGATTATCTGCTGCTGGGGATTTGTTGGGGAGGAAGCATGAGGGGCTGGGCTGCGGTCACTTTCGTTCTAGCTTTAGGCATCTGTGGGATGAATTGCGAACGTTGTTATGCGCAGGTTCCATCGCCGCCGCCGAATTTGAAGAAATTGAGCGATGAACAGCTCACGAAGTGCTACGACGACGCGAAGGTGTGTGGGACGGCGGATGCGAATGCGATCTCTGCGGAGTTGTCGCGCAGAATTCCGGAGATAACTACGGATGAGTTAGTGGCGTGCTTTGCGAATTGGCACGTCTGCGGCACTCGGGAGGGCGAGGTGACGGGGCTGCCGATCTCCGACGAGATAGCGCGGCGGGGGAATCCGGTTCCGCTGATGGTCAGCTACTGGAAGGTGCAGAGCCCCGCCATTCGAGCGGGCATTGAGCATGTCGCATCACACTTCGATATACCGCAGGCGCTGACGTTTATGCAGGAGGTGTTTGCCAAACACATGGACGACGGCGAGGACCTGTATTTTCCGGCGAACTATCTTGCCAGACGGCGCTGCGATCCCGATGCACTGAAGTTGTTGAGCTCCGGAAAGTCGCGCAGCCAGGGGTGCGTGCAGTTTGAATCGACGGTGAAGATTTTTGGGGAGTGCAAGTACCGGCCTGCGATTCCCTATCTTGTCGACTCGGCGTTGTCTGATCTTTGCGAGAACATCGTGGACTCTGCCGCAGAGGACTTGCGGAGGTTTTATCCGAAGGGACCGCAGACCTTCGATGGTCCTCAGGATGCGCAGAAGTTTTACTGCGGCGAGGCGAAGAAGGAAGGCTTTGGCGTTGCGTGCCCCATTCTTGCTCCTCAATGACAGGATCAGGTACGGGATGGCTGCGCATCGAGGCGTTCTCCCGCGATACGCCGGCATAACTTGCCCCGATTGTTTTATTTAGCTCGGATATTGGGCCCACTCGTCAGCGATGGGGAAGATTGAGCAGGCCTGGCAGCGCGATCCTGTCTTGCCGAAGTAGACTGCTGCTATGTCACGTCCCGTGGTGATTCTCGCAGCGCTTGCTCCGTTGGGTCTTCTCCTGCACGGCGGCACGGCCAGGGCGCAGAGCACAACCCAACCCCCCGCAGCGCCTACCAGCCATTACAAGCTGGTGCCGCTGCCCACCCCCACGCTCCCGGCCGGCACGCTGGAGCTGGTGAAACTGGAGGGGGAGTTCGAAAAAGATGTGGAAAAGGGTGGGGGCAAGGCGTTCGCCTCGTGGTTTGCCGAGGACGGCGTGACGCTGAACAACGGCAAACCGGCGGTGCTGGGGCGGCAGGCGATTGCGGCGATCGCGAACTGGAACCCAAAGGATTACCAGCTGACCTGGTACGCGGAGGGAGCGCAGATGGGACCGTCCGGCGACACCGGATTCACATGGGGTCACTATGAGGCCCAATCGCGCGACGCTAAAGGACAGCCCGCGACTGCCTCCGGCCGCTACATCACCTTCTGGAAGAGGGTGAATGGGGCGTGGAAGGTCGCGCTGGACGCGAGCGCCAACGATGTACCTGCTTCGCCAACAACGTCACAGCCCTGACGATAAAATCCACAGACGAAGAAATCCACAGGTGTAGACGGATGTGCGGATTTCAGGGTGACCATCGTTCGGAGCTTGGCTCAAAAGTGGGACACACTCCCCCTCACACAATTCGTATCCTCAGATTGCAAGTATGTTGCAAGCATGATTGAGTTGAGCCCTCTAAATTCGAGTGCCGAGCTGCCCCGTCTCCAGGCCCTGAGCAACTATGACCTGGGCGAGGCGCCGCACGATCCCGCACTGGACGACATCGCGCGTCTTGCGGCCCAGGTGTGCAATGCGCCGGTAGGCGCCATAACGATCATTGAGCGCGACGAGGTGCTGATCGTCGGACGCCACGGGATCGAGATGAAGACGGCTCCGCGGCACACTCTGCCGTGCGAGACGACGATCACCGGTGAGGGCCTGTACCAGATTCCCGACGCGCGGCGCGATCCGGAGTTCGCTCCCGGAGGAATACCGGTGGGCGATCGCCGCTACCGGTTCTACGCGGGATCGCCGGTGCTTACGCCGGACTCGATTGCGATCGGTTGCCTGCTGGTGCTGGACACCTCGGCGCGCAAGCTTACGGGGGCACAGCTGGAGTCGTTGGAGTCGTTGAGCCATCTGGTGACAACGCGGCTGGAGTTGGCGCGGCGCTTCCGCGAGATGGGGCACTCGTCGCGTGCGCGACAGCGGGTTGAGTCCGCGCTGGTGGTCGAGCGCAACTTCATGTCCGCCGTACTGGATACGGTTGGCGCGCTGGTCGTCGTCTACGATACGGCCGGGCGGATTGTCCGCTTCAACCGCGCCTGCGAGATCATCTCCGGCTACCAGTCAACCGACCTGATCGGCAAGTTTGTGTGGGACAAGCTGATTCCGAAAGAAGAGGTGGCGGACTACGTCGAGAAGTTCCAGCGCATTCGTGCGGGGCAGTTCCCTACGACGTACGAAAATTATTGGCTGTCCTCAGACGGTGTGCGCCGCCGCATCTCGTGGTCGGCGACGGCGATGCTCGATCAGAATGGGCAGGTCGCGTTTGTCATCGCCACAGGCATCGACGTCACCGTGCAACGCGTTGCCGAGACCGCGATTCGTGAGAGCGAGTCGCGTTACCGGCAGATCGTCGAGGGATCGCTGGGCATGGTCTGCACGCACGACATGAACGGGATGATCCTGTCGATCAACGAGCACGGCGCCGAATCGCTGGGACGCACGGTGCAGGAGGTCGTCGGCCACACACTGAGCGAGTTCACCCGGCCGGAGCGGCGCAGCCTGCTGGACATCTACTTTGAAGATCTTCGCAACACGGGTGAGGCGCAAGGGCTGCTTCATCTGCTGCATGCCAAGGGCGACGAGCGCGCTTTTGCCTATCGCAATCGCGTAGTGGCGCCGCTGGGCGCGGAACGCTACGTGCTTGGCTTCGGCGTGGACATTACGGACAAGATTCGCGCCGAGGAACAGCTGCATAGCCTGATGCGGCAGAGCAATTCGGTGCTGGAGTCGGTGGGCGATGGCATCTATGGCATCGATCTCGAGGGCCGGATCACGATTGTGAATCCGGCGGCGGCGCAGATGCTGGGCTACCGGCCTGAAGAGTTGATTGGCCGCAACATGCACGAGCTGATCCACCACTCACACCCCGACGGCACACCCTATCCGGAGGAGGAGTGCCCGATTCAAGCCAGTCTGAAGCATCTGTCGACGGTGCGCGTCGCGAACGAGGTGTTCTGGCGGAAGGATGGTGTCAGCTTCCCGGTGGAGTATGTAGCGCGTCCGCAGATTGAAGCCGGCGCGACGGAAGAGACCGCCGAACCAGGCAAGCACCGGCAAATGTGGGTGGGCGGAGGATCAGCCGCTGCCCAGACGAGACTGGCTGAGGCGCAGGACCAGGAGCTTTCGGCGTTCGGGCCCGACGCCACCTCACTGGAGGGCGATCCGGAGCATGGACGTGCGGTGGGCGTGGTCGTTGCGTTTACCGACATCAGCGAGCGCAACGCGCTGGACCGGATGAAGGACGAGTTCATCTCCACGGTTTCCCATGAGCTGCGCACACCGCTTACGTCGCTGCGCGCTGCGCTTGGGCTCGTCTCGGGCGGCGCTCTCAATACGCGGCCGGAGAAGATGCGGCAGATGATGGAGATTGCGATCGGCAATACGGACCGGCTGGTGCGCCTGGTCAACGATATTCTGGACCTTGAGCGGATCGGATCGGGCAAGGCGGAGCTGCACTTTGCGCAGACGTCGGTCGACGATCTGTTCCGCCGTGCGACCACACAGCAGCAGACGGCGGCGGCGCGAGCGAACATTCGCTTCACCGTCGAATCGAACAATGTGACGATCTGGGCTGATCCCGATCGAATGCTGCAGACGATCAATAACCTGCTATCCAATGCGATCAAGTTTTCCCCGCAGGCAAGCACTGTTCCCAGCGACGTTCGCCTGACCGCGAGCTATGTGACGCCCGACGAGGCATTGATCGAGATTGAAGATCATGGCCGCGGGATTGCTGCCGATAAGCTGCAGCAAATCTTCGAACGGTTCAGACAGGCGGATGCCTCGGACTCGCGTTCGATGG
>DATCFM010000119.1:0-12743 GCA_036509515.1 Acidobacteriaceae bacterium | reverse complement strand
TGGCATCTCCAACAGCCAACAGCCAACAGCCAACAGCCAACAGCCAACAGCCAACAGCCAACAGCCAACAGCCAACAGCCAACAGCCAACAGCCAACAGCCAACAGCCAACGCCTCAACGTCGAGCGTCTGGCGCAAGCTGTGCTCGACGCCCGCGCCCTCTATCCCGAATCCACGCTCGCCGCGCTCTACGATCCACTCCTCATGCCGCCCGAGCTCCTCAAAGCTCATCAAGCCCTCGACCGCGCCGTCGACCGCTGCTACCGCCCCGAGCCCTTCCCAGACGATCAGGCCCGCGTCGAGCACCTCTTCGCCCTCTACGAACAACTCACCGCCCCGCTCCTCCCCGCCACCCCCCGCACCCGCCGCCGCCGAAATCAATAGCCGGGTGCCCCATCTTCGCGACGGCTTCATCGTCGCTAAAGGTGGGCTCCGCTCTGCCGAAGGCCGGAGTGCAGTCCGAAGGACAAAACGACTGAATTGCCTTCTCCCAGATCAGCAAAAAAGCCGGGGGAAAGCCCACCATCCCCCGAACCACACGTTCACCACACGAAAACCACACCGGAACCAGCAAAATGCACCACAGGCTGTTATGGATGGGTCACTCAACATATCGCCTGCATCTACTTCATCCGAAACCGATTCGCCGGGTGCCCCATTCGCCGCGCGGCTTTTGGCGCGATGCCGGGCAAACCCGTCCGCTAAACTAGCACCGATGGTCATTCGCCGCTTCGCTCCGCGTCTCCTGAACTCGTTTCTCCTGGTCGCAACAGCGCTGGCGCCAACGCTCCTCTCCGCCCAGACCACCCCCGGCGGCCGCTTCATCCTCGTCCTCCCCTTTGAAAATCGCTCTGGCAATCCCTCCCTCGACTGGATCGGCAACTCCTTCCCCGACACGCTCGACAAGCGCCTCAACTCCGCCGGCTTCCTCACCATCTCCCACGACGACCGCGTCTTCGCGCTCACCCATCTCGGTCTGCCCGCCAACTTCCGTCCCTCGCGCGCGACCGCCATCCGCATCGCCCAGCAGCTTGATGCCAACTACGTCATCATCGGCAGCTACACCATCCAGCCCGACTCCGACAACAAGGTCACCAACAACAACCTCACCATCCAGTCCCAGGTGCTCTCCATTGACCAGCTCCGCCTCTCGCCGCCCGTTCAGGACGGAGCCGAGCTCGACCACCTCTACGACGCCGAGAACGCCATCGCCTGGAAGATCGCCCGCGTCCTCGATCCCCACCTCAACGTAGCCGAGCAGACCTTCCTCGCCGCCGGCGGCTCTGTCCCGCTCCCAGCCTTCGAGGACTACATCCGCGGCATCAACGCCCCCACCCCCGCTGAGGCCCTCCAGCGCCTCCAGGACGCCGCCGCCCTCTCCCCCGGCTACGTCGACGCCCTGCTCGCCCTCGGCAAACAGCAGTACACCACCCGCAACTTCAATGACGCCGCCGCCACGCTCGCCAAGATACCCGCCTCCAACCCGCAGGCGCTCGAGGCCAACTTCTACATCGGCCTCGCCCGCTTCAACTCCGCCAACTACGCTGCCGCTGCCACAGCGTTCGAGTTCGTAGCCAACCGCCTTCCTCTGCCCGAAGTCGTCAACGACCAGGCCGTCGCTCTCGCCCGCCAGGGCAAAGATGCGGCCGCTCTCTTCCAGCAGGCCTCCTCCGTTGACCCTTCCGACGAGGACTATCACTACAACCTCTCCATCTCCCTCTACCGCCGCGGCGACACCGCCGCTGCCCTCCAGCAAGCCGACGCTGCCCTCAAGCTCAAGCCCCACGATAATGAGGCCGGCGAACTTCGCGCTCAGATCTCCATCGCTCCTGCCGGCGCCAAACTCGCCGCTAACCCCGACTCCGCCTTCAGCCCGCTCGAGCGCATCCGCCGCATCTACTCCGAGACCGGCTTCCGTCAGGCCGCCTTCCAGCTCGACGAGCTCCGCGCCGCGCGCATGGCCGCGCTTCCCTCCGCAAAACGCTCTGCCGAGTACACCGATCTCGGCCGCCAATATCTCTCCCAAGGCCTGCTGCTTGAGGCTGAGCAGCAGTTCCAGTTCGCCCTCACTGCGGACCCACGCAGCGCCGCTGCCCACGCCGGCCTCGCCCAGATCCGAGAACGCAGCGGCAGCTCCGCCGACGCCCGCAATGAGGCCCAGCAGTCCCTCAAGCTCCAGCCCAACGCCGACGCCCTGCTTGTGCTCGCGCGCCTCGACCTCGCGCAAAACCACCTTCCTGCCAGTGCCAATGAGGTCTCCCGCGCACTTCGCCTCGAACCCACAAATACCGCCGCAATCGCCATGCGCCAGAGTTTGCTACAACGCGGTCAGACCGTGCCCTAAGCCTCGAAATACTCTACGTTCCGAAGCCGCGCCATGCTCTCTTCCCTTGCTAACCTCACGCCCGACGCCGCAGTCCTCCTCCTCACCCTCGGTCTCGCGCTCATCGCGTTTGAATTCAACCGCCCCGGCTTAATCCTTCCCGGGGCATCAGGTCTCCTGCTTTCACTGCTGGCCGTCGCCATCCTCGTTCACCGCCACCCCAAACTGGCCGCGCTCGCGCTCCTGATCGCATCCTCAGTAACGCTCCTTCTGCAACTGCGACTGCGCCTTCCCCTCTGGGCTGTTGCACTTTCCACTCTCGCGCTCATCGCCGGTTTTATCAGGCTCTTTCCCACAACCAGCCAGCTTCATGTGCACCCGGCGGCGGCTATCCCCTGCTGCCTCTTCCTAGCGGCTGGAACCACCGTGCTTACCCGTCTCGCCCGCCGCGCCCGCCAGAACAAAGGTTTAGACTAGGAACGAGCGCCCACGCGCCCGGAGTCTTTTCACTTTGATCTGCGCCCCATCGCGAGCCCTGCTCGCCACTGCCCTCTTAGCCCTTGCCTTCGGAACCGCTCCCGCCCAGACCCCCACCCGGGCCGAGCGCCAACTCTCCCGTCTCGACCTCGGCATCTCCGGCTCGGGCGAATTCACCCGCAAGGTCTCTGGTCCCATACTCCCCACCGGCGCCTCCAACTGCTATTTGCCCTCTCCTACCATCCCTCACACCGGCCCTTGCACCACCATCCTCAGCCAGAGCGCCTCCAACACCCTCGGCGCGCTCGCCACCGTTCGATATATCGCCAAACCGCTGGTGGGCCTGGAGTTCAACTACGGTTGGGCCCGTTACACGCAAGCCTTCACCCCCGCGCCTGCGACGCCCGCCGATCCCAGCAGTGTCTATCCGATCCAGACCACCTATAACGAATACAGCTTCGGTTACCTCATCACCCCCGCACACACGATCCTTGGCCTCCAGCCCTTCGCCTCCGCAGGCGCCGGCACTACCTACTTCAAACCCACCGGTGGTGGCGGCGAAGGCGAGCACAAGCAGGCCCGCGCCGTGTACTACTACAACATCGGTGTTCAGCAGGAGTTTCACGACAGCCACTTCGGCGTGCGGGCCTCCTTCCGCCAGGTGTTCTTACTCGCGCCGGACTTCGGCGAGAACTACCTCACCATAAAGCAGCACACCAACACCATCCAACCCACGGCCGGTTTCTATCTGCGCTTCTAAGCCACACCTGTTCCGCTCCGCCCTATGAGCCGACTTCTCGACGACGACCAGGATCTCGAACGCGACCGCGAGCTGACTCTCAGCACCGGCGCTATCCTCGCTATCTTTCTTGGACTGGTCCTGCTCTGCGCTCTATTCTTCGGCTTCGGCTACAACCTGGGCCGCAAATCGACCTCATCCATCCCAGGCGCTTCCGTCACCACACCCGCCCCCGAGCCCGCATCCTCCGACTCCTCAACCTTCAACAACTTCAAGCCCTCACCAGGCTCCCCCGCGGCAGCACCGCATAACACTCCCAGCGTCCCGACGGTAACAGTGCCTACATCGACCACCGCGACACCGCTGCCTTCGCCCATTGTCACAACCCCCGCACCAACCGAGTCCACAAAGCCACACGTAACGCCCGTCGTTCCACATCCCGCACCACCTGCTCCGACTCACGCCACCGCGCTTGCTACTCCTCCTGCCGCTGTTCCGTCCACGACACCTTCCGCTCCCGTCGCCGTTCCCAACGGCGCCTTTGTAGTTCAGGTCGCCGCAGTCTCCCGCAAGGATGACGCGGATCTGCTCGTCAACGCTCTGCACGCCAAGGGCTATCAGGTCGCTGCCCGCTCTTCACCGCAGGACAAGCTGCTCCACATCCAGGTCGGCCCCTTCGCCACGCGCAAGGATGCCGAAGCCATGCGCGAGCGGCTGATCATCGACGGCTACAACGCTATCGTGAAGTAGTCTTCAACCCCTCGCCAGCTCCGTCTCCATCGCCGTTCGAACCGCTTGCATCAACTCCTCGCGCGACTCATACGCCTGCGGCCGAATCGCCGGCAGGAATCGCACCAGCGCCTCGCCCGGTGTAATCCGCAGCGTGCCCTTCGGCATCATCTTCGCCGTCCCCCGAATCACCACCGGAATGATCGGCGCGCCGGTCTCTTCCGCCAGAAAAAACCCGCCCTTCTTGAACGGCAGCAGCCGCCCATCCGTCGATCGCGTCCCCTCCGGGAAGATCGTGATGTGGAGCCCGCTGCGCAGAGCGTCTTTCGCCGCTTCCACGCTCTGCTGTGCCTGCTCCCGCGAGTTCCCGCGCGCTACCGGAACAAACTTTCCCATCCGCAGGCCCGTCGCCAGCAGCGGAATCTTCATCAGCTCGCGCTTCAAAAACGCGCTCGTCATCCCCGGAATGAAAGGCAGCAGCACCGGCGGGTCAAGGTTCGACACATGATTGCTCAGAAAGATGTACTGCTTTCCCGCCTCAATGTTCTCCATCCCCTCCAGGCGCACACGCACGCCCGCGGCCCGCGGCCCCAGTGCCATAATTCCCATGCCCCAGCGATACATGGTGTGAAAATCCCGTCGCAGCGTCGACCAAACGATCCCCACCAGCCCCACCGGAGCACCGAGCACAACATAGACGAACAGCAACCGCAGAGTGGCAAACATACTGGCTAAGAATACCGCGACGCCGTCGCGCTATCTCCGCCGTTCCACATGCGCACTCTTCTCGATGGCCGCAGGCAGCTTCTCATAGATGCCGCCAAACCCGCCATTCGACAGAATTGCGATCACATCGCCGAAGCGCACCCGCGGCACAATCTCGCTCACAATCGCGTCCGCATCCGCACACAGCACCGCGGGCACATCCTTCCCCCTCAGCGCCTCCACCACATGGCTCGGCTCCAGCCGCTCCAGCACCGGAATCGATTCGCTCTTGAAGACGCTCGCCAGCACCACCTCATCGGCCAGGGAAAGGCTCTCCACCAGCTCGCGTTCAAACACATTGCGCCGCAGCGTATTCGATCGTGGCTCCAACACCGCCCACAATCTTCGTCCCGCATACGCCGCTCGCAGCGCCCGTAACGTCTCACGAATCGCCGTCGGATGATGCGCGAAGTCGTCGATCACCGTCACCCCCGCAACCTCGGCTCGCACCTCCAGCCGCCGCTTCACGCTCTTGAAGCTCGCCAGCGCCGCAACGATCGCTTCCACCGGCACCCCCTGCCCCGCCGCCATCGCAGCCGCCGCCGTCGCGTTCAGCGCATTGTGTTCGCCCGCCATCGGCAGCCGAAGCTGCGCAAACTCGAGCCCCCCCCGCAACAACTTCCAACTCGTAACCCCACCCTCTTGCCGCAAATCCACCGCGCGCCAGTAAGACTCCTCCATGAACCCATACCGCTCCACCTTGCAGAACGCCCGCGCGCTGCACTCCGTCACATTCTCGCTCGCATCGAACGCCACCAGCCGCCCGCGCCGTGGAATCAGGTTCACCATGCGCTTGAACGCCGTCTTCACCGCTTCAAGGTCCGCATAAATATCCGCATGATCGAACTCCACATGCGTCAAAATCGCCGCATCCGGAAAGTAGTGCAAAAACTTCGGCCCCTTATCGAAGAACGCCGTATCGTACTCATCGCCCTCGAGGATGAACGGCCGCGTTCCTTCCTGCACATGAAAGCTCGTGCCAAAGTTCTCCGCTACACCGCCGATCAAAAACGAAGGCTTCCACCGCGCGGCACCTTCCCTAATCCCTAATCCCTGTTCCCTAATCCCTGCCTTCGAAGCCGTCTCAAAGATCCACGCCAGCATGCTCGTCGTCGTCGTCTTTCCATGCGTCCCGCACACCACAAACCGCTCGCGTCCGCACAGAAACTCATCATGAATTAGCGCCGCCATCGATGTCATCGGAATCCGCTCATCCAGCACGCGCTCCAGCTCCACATTCCCGCGCGAGATCGCATTCCCCACCACCACCAGGTCCGGCCGCGGTTCAAGATTCTCTCCCCCGTACGGCTCCAGAATCGCAATCCCCATCGCCCGCAGCTGATCGCTCATCGGCGGATACGCCGCTGTATCCGAACCCGTCACGCGATGCCCCTGCGCGCGCAGCATACCCGCCACCGACGCCATCGCCGTCCCGCAGATCCCGATCAGATGCACGTGCTTCGCTGTCATCTTCTCCGCCATCTTCGCCATCACCCGCCCGTTCCGCTCACAAACGCTTTCAATCCGCAGCCACCAGCCGTACCGCCTCGCCATCGCAGCGGAGCGCAACCTCCGCACCCAGCGGCAGCGATCGATTTCCGTTCTCTACATGCCCGCAATGCAGCCCGACCGCAACCGGCCCAACAAACTCCTGCAGCCCGTGTAAACACGCTGCCTCCAGCAACTGCTTGTCCTCCGTCTCACCACACGCATTCATATCACCCAGCACAACCCCGCGCACGTTCTTCATCATTCCCGCAAACCGCAGGTGCTGCAACATGCGGTCCCACTGATACGGCTTCGTCCCGATGTCCTCCAGAAACAACACGCACGGCTCGTCGATCCGCAGCGCCCACGGCGTCCCCAATCCCTCCGCCAGAATCGACAGACATCCGCCTAGCAGCCGTCCCGCAGCCTCGCCATCGCGCAAGCTCCGCAACCCATCCTCCGGCCCCACACTCCATACATCGCTTCCTTCAACAGCCGCGCGCCACGTCCGCTCGTCCAGACCATCTTCCTTCGACCAGTCGGCAGCCACCATCGGCGCATAGAACGTCTGCATCCGAAACTCATTCCACATCCACGCATGCAGTGAGGTGTGGTCGCTGTACCCCACAAACACCTTCGGGTTCGCGCGAACGACTTCGCTATCCAGCAGCGGCAGCAGCTCCGCCGAGCCCCATCCGCCGCGCGTGCACAAAACGCCGTCGATCTCACGATCCGCAAATGCCGCCTCCAGATCGCTCGCCCGCTCCTCCGCCGTGCCCGCATAGTAAAGCGGCCCGCGCGACAGAGCGTGTGGCATCACCATCGGCCGATATCCAAACCGCAGCAGCCGCTCCACTCCAGCCTCCACCAGTTCCACCTTCGCCGCACTCGCCGGCGACACCACAGCCACCCGGCTGCCGTGCCTCAACCGCGGCCGAATCGCTTCACGCAAACTCCACCTCCCCATGGCAAATAATCTCCGCCGGCCCCGTCAGCATCATCTCCTTCGCATCCTCCAGCCACACAACCCTCTGGTTGCCGCCAATCGATCCCGCCGTAAGCTCTCGCCGCACGCCCTTCAGCACCATCGCCGCCGCCGCAGAAGCACATGTCCCCGTTCCCGACGAAGTCGTAGGCCCGCACCCGCGTTCGAAGATGCGAAACGCAATCTCGCTCTCGCTTAGCACGCGCACAAACTCCACATTCGTGCCGAAGCGAAACAGCGGGTCCACGCTGATCTTCGCGCCCATCTCCTCCCAGCTCATCCCATGGCTTCCAAAGTCCTCGCGCTCAGAAAATAGCACGAAGTGCGGATTGCCGACATTCACCATCGCACCTTCAATCGCTCCCTCCACACCCTCGATCTCGATCGTTCTCGGCATCACCCGCGGCACACCCATCGCGCTCTCGATCCACCACGTCGGCCCCTCGTGGTCCAGCACCGTGCAGCTGCGCTGCCCACCATGCGTCCCGAAAGTCATCTGGCTCCGTCCTTCGCTCGCCGCCAGCCACGCCGCAACGCAACGCGTTCCATTGCCGCTCAGCTCCGCCTCGCTCGCATCTGAATTGAACAGCCGTAAAAACAGACTCCCATCGGCCCTGCGTTCCAGAAACTCAATCCCATCCGCACCCACGCTCGTATGCCGCGCACACAGCTTTGTAGCCAGCGCCGCATGACGGCCTTCCGCGGCACTCTCCTCGATCACCAGAAAGTCATTCCCGCACGCATGCGCCTTCACAAACCGCAGCAGACTCAAGCGCCCTCCCGCTCACGAAAGGACACCGCCGCAACGGCAGCATCACCCGCTCGCACCCACCCGAACGCCTGCTTCCACAAACCTATAAAAACCATTCCAGTCTCCAGCACGGAGCCAGAATACTACCCCCCATCTTCCCCACCACGCCGCCGCATCCATCCCGTCACCCCAAGCCGTTTAGCCTTGGAGCGCCGTCCACCCACGCAAAAAGGCCCGTGCCCAACCGCGACACGGGCCTGTATCTCCGAACAATCGTCAGCGCGTGCTGGCCACCGGCGCCGCCACGTTGATCTGCTCCGACAGCTCCGTCAGCACCTTATCCGCGTGCTTCTCCTCCTCCAGTGTCTTGTCCAGAAGAGTCGCATGCTCGGGCTCGCCCAGGATGATCGCCAGATTCCGCAGAGTTCCATAGATCGCAATCTCATGGTGCTCCACCTGGTTCCCCGCCGCGATCAGCACGACATCGCGCAGCGTCTCGTCCTTGGCATCCTTCGCCGTGGATCCGCCTTCACTGATCAGCGCCGCCGTCACCTTGCACTTGGTCGTGTTCGCCTCGCCCTCATTCTCCTTGAGGATGCGCTGCAACCGCGAAACATGCTCCTTCGACTCCTCCAGATGCGTCCGGAACGCATTCTTCAATTGCGCGTTGGTTGAGTGTTCAATCATCTTCGGCAGACCATCTTCCACAATCTGCTTCTCGCTGCTCAACGACTTTTGCAGCATCGTCTTGTACAACTCACGAAGGTTATTGATATCTGGTGTAAACATTCCCATGATCTTCTGCTCCTCTTCAGGCCATACGGGAGCAGCCGCCCGTTCCAGGACGCTGTCTCACGCGTGATTGTTTTTCGTTCCGGCCAACGTTCGGTGCCGGTCCCTTACCTTCTTAGGCGGCGTCCACGTTCGCGCCGTACTCATAGGATGCCAACTCCAGCTACGGCGTGGTTCCGCTCGCGCCGCCAGACCACATCTCCGACTGATATACCTTCGCGCACGGCTGCCCCGTCGTACAGATCACCTCAAGCTCTTTCAAGCCTTCAGGATGCGCCGCCACTGCCTTCGCCACCGGATCGCCCGCCATCGCAATCACCACCGCCGCATGCCGCGCCGGATCGGCCAAAGCCTGCTGCCAGGCAACCTCATCGTCCTCGCTCACCATGCTCCGGATCGTCCGTCCTGCCGTCTGCACCGCGCCCACATGCGCCGAAGTCGACATCAGCACCGGATCGTTCGCCGGAACCTCATCCAGCGTCACCGCCAGCGCGCGCTCAAACGGAACCCGCGTCCTCGCGTTCACCATCCCCTCCTTCAACACCAGCGGGATCGTATACATCATCGCGATACAGTTCGCCGCGCACAACACCATCACCAGCGGTTGCCACAGCCTCGCGCCCACGCGAGCCCATCCCACCGTCTGCCCTCGCAGCCACACATCCATCCGCTCCGCCGCCAGCGCTCCATACAGCGCCAGCGCCGGCAGCATCTCCATCCCATACCGCGCGTTGTAATACGAGTGCGGCCAGAGCTGCGGAATAAAGATCGGCACCGACCCAAACGCCACCGCATACACATAGAACGGCAACGGTACCCAAAGCAGTGCAATCCCGCCCCCAGCAAGCACCCGCGCCGGGTGCCCCATCTTCGCGACAGTCTTATCGTCGCTAAGGTGAGTCCGTCCCCACTGCAACCACAACCCCCACAGCGCCGCAACCATCACCGCGAACCCGGTCTCCCAGGCCGCTGCATCCACCTGCGCCGTCCGCGTATAAAACAGCAGCGCCCACGCTGGATTCCGCCATCCGCGATAGTGCTGCCTCGGCGCCGCCGTCTTTCGCTCAATCGCACTCGCCGAGTATGGCCCGCGCATAAAGTCCAGCCAGTCGTGCTCAAAATGCTGGTTGTACCAAAACCAGAACAGTGGCCCCGTCAGGCACAACACCGTAAACACACCAAACGGAATCAGCACTCTGCGCCGCGTCTCTTCGCTGCTTCGCCACCACTCCCACGCCAGCCAGCACCACACCACCGCGCCAATCACCCAGCCGTCGTACCGCGTCATCACCTGCCCCAGCACCAGCAGGCCCGTCGCAATCATTCCCGCGCCCGCGCCGCGCACTCTGCCCGCGCGCAACGCCGCCACCGTCTCCACCGTCGCAACCACGGTCCACACCAGCAGACACAGAAACAGCGCTTCGGTCATGGCCGTCGTCGACAAATACAGCAGGTTCGGATTCAGCGCATAAAACGCCGTCGCCGCCAGCGCCCACCGCGGACGCATCATCCTCCGCCCCAGCCGCCACACACCCGCCACGCTCAGCGCAAAGCTCAGCATCGACATCGGCACAGCCGCAAAGCCGGTCTGCCACATCTGCATGTTTCCAATAAACGGCGCCATCAGCAGATGCGGCAGCGGCAGCCACACCCCTCCCAGCTGCGCCAGCCCGGGATAATGCGAGTCCACAATCCGCCGCGCGATCCCCAGGTGCGCAACCGCATCGCCATACAGCAGCAGATAGTTCTTCGCATGACAAACGATCAGCGCCACAAAACCCAGCACCATACCCACGCCAAACAATGGATAAATCTCACCCCGCGTAGCCGGCGTCACCGCCTCCGGGTCCCACCCCTGCGCCGCATCGCCCCCGCGCTTGCCTCGGCTCAGCCGCTTCGTCTTATCCGACCTCTGCACCCGTCGCGTCCTTTGCTAACCCTTGCGCCTTTTGCGTCCAGACTCTTTCGCCAGCGCCGCAACGCTCCCTACAAATGCGACAACTCCTTCAAATGTCCAAGCCGCTCCTCGACCTCATCGCGCGTCGTCGCCTGCAACCGCTCCGTGCCAAACCGCTCCACTGCAAACGACCCCATCGCGCTCCCATAAAACATCGCCCGCCGAAACACCTCCGGCGTCAACGTTCCCTGCGACGCCACATACCCATAGAAGCCGCCAGCAAACGAATCGCCCGCGCCCGTCGGATCGACGACCTCATGGAGTGGTAGCCCAGGCGCGCGAAACGGCCGCCGCTTCACCCCATCGCCAAAGCTCCGCTCGCTGAAGTACGCCGTCGCTCCATACTCGCCATGCTTCACAATCAGCGACTTCGGCCCCAGCGCCATCACCGCCTCCGCCGCGCGCAGCCCGTTCGTCTCGCCGCTCAGCATCTGCGCCTCTTTATCGTTGATCAGCAGCACATCCAGCTCGCGCAACACCTTTAGCAGGTTCTCGCGATGCGCGCCGATCCAGTAGTTCATCGTGTCGCCCGCGACCATCTTCACCTTCGGCATCTCCTGCCGCACGCGCAGCTGCAGCACCGGATCGATGTTCGCCAGAAACAAAAACTCCGACTCCGCATACCCCGCCGGAATCTTCGGCGCAAACTCCGCAAACACATTCAGGTCGGTGGCCAGCGTATCCGCCTCATTCAGATCCCGCAGATATTCCCCGCGCCAATGAAAGCTCTTCCCCGGCGCGCACTCAATGCCCTTCGTATCGACACCCTTGGCCGTCAGCACAGCCTCATGCTCGGGCAGGAAATCCTCGCCGACCACACCAACGACGCGCACCTTAGTAAAAAAACTCGCGGCCAAAGCAAAATGCGTCGCCGCCCCGCCCAGCACTCGCTCACGCTTCCCACTCGGTGTCTCCAAAGAATCAAACGCCACAGAACCTACAACAAGAATCGCCATTAGCTTCCTCAGTCCTCCATTGCTCTCTTCTGACTCAGAACTCTTCTACGCAGCTTTAAATTTATTGGAATGTATCGCAGTTTATGCCCGGGAAACTACAGTCTAATGCTTTGAGTTCGAATTGGACTTTGGTGCTCTTCCGCACTCGAACGGCAACCGTCTCGACGATTGCTTTGAACCCCGGGCTCTCCACGAGTACGTCATATCCGCCCTCAGAGAGCACCAATGTAAAGTTCCCATTGGCGTCGGAATGCGTGACGATCTTAAAGCTCTCTTCGGAAGCCGTACGCGTATGAACAAAAACTTTGGATCCGCGTACGGTCGCTCCTACTTGATCGACCACATGTCCGTGGACCTCTCCAGTTTCCCGCTGCTGCCCAGCAGCACACACAGAGATCCCACAGCAAACCACCGCAATTCCTATTCGAGAACGCAAGCTATTCGACCACCCGTGCATACAAACGTCCTCTCTCAAAGCTCAATGCAGCACGACTCCGCCTCGCACGAGAGCCGACTCTCTACCAATACTTCCCAAACAACACATCCAGCTTCTTCTTCGTCTCCGCCGGAATCATCTTCCGGTCGGTCATAATCGCAAACTTCGCCGCAATTTGAGCAGGCGAAGCACTCAAATCCTTGGGTATCAACCGCACCGCAGCCTTCACAACCCTCTGCGCATTCCCCGAGTTCTGCTGCATCACCGCAATCACCTGCTCGACAGTCACATCGTCATGCCCTTCATACCAGCAGTCGTAGTCGGTCACCATCGCCAGAGTGGCATA
>DATCFM010000118.1:0-97621 GCA_036509515.1 Acidobacteriaceae bacterium | reverse complement strand
TGGCCCCGACGTACGCAGCACAAAGGATTTCGACGTCGCCGTACTTTACGAGCGGCAGATCGATGTAGCGGCGGAACGCGAAAGGCTGTTGAAGGAGCTCGCGAAGTTTGACAGGGGCCTGCAGGCGGCGGAGCGACAGCTTGGCAATGACGGGTTCGTGGCGAAGGCTCCTGCGCACATCGTGTAAGGGCTGAAGAAGCAGGCGGCGGAGACGCGCGCGTTGCAGGAGAAGGCGGAGGCGGCGCTGGCGGCGCTTCCCGCGGAATAGATCACAGATAGGTCTTCGGCGCTAGGGCAGAAAGCAGATCCTTCGGCTACGCCTCATGATGACAATTTCCAAAGTCTCAGCGTGGTCTCTTCAGGAAACTATCGATAGGCTTAGACAGCAAGAGCGATGCCGAAGATATCAGCATCGCTCTTGTTCGCCACTGTTACTGACGGCGATAGTCCTTGCCGGCGCGACTGACTTCCATAGGCGGCTCGCGCTCCTGCTCGTAGTGGCGGAGATCGCCGACTGGCTTGGTGTGGTCGTGCAGATGGCCGCCGAGGTGGGCGGCCTGCGAACGGGGGTGGCCGCCGTCATCGGGCGCCGGAATTGCGTGGCCAGTCTTCTGCTGCCCGCTGTGTTCTTTCTGTTCCTTCTGTTGTCTCTTCTGTGCACCTGACGTTGCTGCTTGCAGCGCATCGCCATGCAGCTTCTCTTCGCTGTCTTGTTTCTTTGCGCGTGTGTTCGGCATGCTTACTCCTGGGTCTTGCTGGGTTTCGCAACTCTGTTCTGGGTTCGGCCGGCGACCTGCGGATCGAGCTTGGTATTCACGGGCTCATCGCCGAAGTCCTGCGCGCCGTAGTCGAAATCGGTGCCGCCATCGGTGTTCTGCGATTGGCCGGATGCGCGTTTGCGCTGCTCAAGATTGATTCCCCAACCCTGCTCATGCGCATACTCCCCCGGCAATCCTCGAGAGTGTTCGCCGAAGCCGCGCGGTTCGGTTCCTTCTGCTTCCTGTTTTGGTTGTATGGCCATCGTCGTTTCCTCGACTGGTTAAGATGGCGGTTGCGCGATCCGCGTTAGCCGCCAGGATTTGTGCTGCCAATGTTGTTGGGATTTGGAGGGAGCGATGTCTGCTCCACGGCGATGGAGACATTTTCGTGCTTGATGTCGAGGCGCAAACGATTGAAGAGGCTCATGTAAACGTTGGCGATCCAGACCAGAGCGAACCATGCGACGAGATATCCGCGCCAACCGCTGAACAGGAGCTGATAGTGAAAGATCGGCAGAGCGATGGCCGCTACATAATGTGAGAAACAATATTCGCACGTGAAGAGATAGAAGAACTTACGCTGCGGCAGAGCGCGGGCTTGTTCGCTCTTCTTTTTGCAGAATTCGCGCGGTTCGCGAAAGACCTCTTCATGCGTAACGGTCCAGGAGACGGAGGCTATGGGCACGGCGAGCAGAAGCAAGACTGCTGTCTGGTGGGCGAGAGAGATCGGGAGCTCGTTGACCATGAGGGGCACAGCCGCTGTCAATCGCCAGCGGCTTCCGTGTGAGATGCAGGTAGGATCAGGAAGAGCACCGGAATGCGACAGAAAGACGATACGATCGACGTTCTCGCCGTAAGCCGCGCGCTGGAGATGACTGCGCTGGCCGGCCCGGTGCTGCATCTGCCGGTTACAGAATCGACCAATGAGCTGGCGCTGCGCGCGGCGCAGCAGGGGGCTCGGCGGGGCGTGTGGGTTGCCGACGAGCAGACGGCGGGGCGGGGCCGCGGCGGGCACAACTGGCATTCGACGCGGGGCGACGGCCTCTATGTGAGCATTCTCGTCACTCCGGAGCTGCCCATGGAGCAGGCGCTGTGGCTGTCGCTAGCTACGGGACTGGCGGCGCAAGAGGCAATTCTTCAGGCCGCGAGCGTCCGCATCGATCTGCGCTGGCCGAACGATCTGTTGCTGCGAGGACGCAAGGTCGGAGGCGTTCTGGTTGAGAGCTCGGTGGCGAAGGCTGTGGCCGGGCAGAGTGCGATGCTTCGTTATGCGGTGCTGGGCGTCGGCATCAACGTGCATCATGCAGGCTTTCCAGCGGATATCGCGGAGATCGCGACATCGCTGCACCTGGAAGGTGCGGGGCATGTGAGCCGGCAGACGTTGCTGGTCGCGCTGCTGCGCGCGATCGATCGTGAGATGGATCGGCTGGATCGCGAGCACGCGGGTTTGAACGAAGGGCCGGGGATTCTTGCACGCTTCGATGCGGCGTCGTCGTGGGTGCGAGGCAAATGTGTTCGTGTGCCTGAAAATGGCGGCTATACTGGCGTTACTGCCGGACTGAACAGCCGTGGGTTCCTGCTCGTAGAGACAGATGACGGGAAGCGCCATACTGTGCTCTCCGGCGGCGTGCGCGAGATGTGAGCGCGCACGAGGCGAGAGAGCGAAGATGCTACTGGCACTCGATATAGGCAACTCGAATACAGTGATGGGCTTGTTTCGGCCTGGCTCGGAGGGCGGCCCCGCGACCATGGTGGCCGACTGGCGAATTACAACTCCTTATAAGCAGACGCCGGACGAGCTTGGCGTGCTGTTGCAGACCCTGTTCGCGATGCGCGGGTTCAAGATTGAGGAAGTAGACGGGATCGCCATCTCCTCGGTCGTGCCTCCACTCGATGCCGCGCTGCGCCGCGTTTGCGAACTTTACTTCCATTTGCGGCCGCTGTTTGTCGAGCCGGGAGTGAAGACCGGGCTTCCGGTGCTGACGGACAATCCCGGAGAGGTGGGCGCGGACCGGGTGGTGAACTGCGTGGCTGCGTTCGAGCTGATGGGCGGGCCTTCCATTGTCGTCGATATGGGCACGGCGACTACCTTCGATGTTGTCTCCAAACAAGGCGCGTTCCTTGGTGGCGCGATCGCGCCGGGGCTGGGCATCTCGGCCGATGCGTTGTTTGCGCGCGCGGCTCGGCTGACACGAGTGGAGATCAAGAAGCCGGCGAAGATTATCGGCACCAGCACGACGGATAATATTCAGGTCGGTTTGTACTACGGGTACATTGGCCTGGTCGACGGCATCCTCGAGCGGCTGATTCACGAACTGGGTCCCGAGGTGCAGATCATCGCTACAGGCGGCTTCGCGAAGTTGATCGCTCAGGACAGCAAGTACATCTCGCGGGTGGATGAGATGCTGACGTTGACAGGGCTGCGACTGATTTGGGAACGCAACCAGGAACGGCACCGGCGCAGATAATGAAGCAGTCAATAGAGGATAGACAATAGAAAGACGGAGTGTGAGAGCGAAGGCCGATTCTCGATCTATTGCTTACTGCCTGCTTTCTACCGTTTGCCCCGATGCAGAACTATTTCCAATACTTCACGGAGATTGAGGAGCGCTTCAGTCGCAGGCGCGGCTCCGTGCTTCTGCTCTCCACGCTCGACTGGGCGCTGATCGAGAGCTGGCGTGAAGCTGGAGTTCCGCTCGAAGCTGTTTTGCGCGGCATCGATGCGGCGTTCGATAAGTATGAGGCGCGTTCCTCTCGCGCGAAGGGGCGCCTGCGCAAGGTGAATGGACTTGCCTGGTGTGCGCAGGCTGTGATGGAGTCCGCTGAGGAGATGGTGGAGGCCTCCACCGGCACTGCGCCCGAACGCGCCAGAGAGACTGCGCAGAGCGGCTTCGAGATGGAACGTGTGGCGTCGTATCTCAACGGCAATGCGGAGAAGATCGCCGTTGCTAGCGAGCGGCTCGGTAGCAGCTCCGCGCTTGAATCGCTGCGCTCGACCTCGCAGCGGCTTCGCGAGCTCGCGATGACGCTGCATGGGAGCGAGCCCATGTCGCTTGAGGAACTCGATCGCACGCTGAGTGTGCTGGAAGAGCGCATGGTGGATGCGGTGCGCGGTGCGGCGACGGAGGCGGAACTCGTGGCGATGCGGGAACAGGCAGACCACGAGCTTGCGCCCTTTCGCGCACGCATGAACGCGGTGCAACTGCGGCAGGTGAAGCAGCAGTTCCTCACGAAACGTTTGCTGGAGTCCCATGCGTTGCCGCGGTTGAGCCTCTTTTACATGGGTGTCGGCGAGTGAATGAAGCGCAGCGGCTACGCGTCGATCGGCTCGTCTACGGAGGCTATGGATTCGCACGCGCGGTGGACGGTCGGGGCGCAGCCTGCTTAGTTCCCCTGACATTGCCGGACGAGATTGTCGAAGCTGCACCGGCGGGTTCGGGCGAGGTGATGGGCCTTCTTCGCGTGCTGCAGCCGTCGCCGGAGCGCGTGCAGCCGGGATGTCCGCACTTCGGTGCGTGCGGCGGATGTCATCTGCAGATGGCGAGCTATGCGGAGCAGCTTCGATTGAAGCGTGAGGTCCTGGAGGATGCACTTCGTCGAGCCGGTGTTGTCGAGTTTGCGGAGATCACTACGCATGCGGCCGAGCCGTGGGGCTATCGCAACCGCATTCGCCTTCATATTGTGCGCGAAGACGGCACTCTGCGGCTGGGCTATCGCGAGCGCAAGAGTCGTGCTGTGCTGCCGATAATGACCTGCCCTATTGCTGCCCCGGTGTTGTGGCACATGGCGGAGACGATGCTGGCACTGGCGGAACGAGATGCGACGATGCAGCGATGGTTGAACGCTGCTGACGAAGTGGAACTGTTCTGCGATGACCGTATGGCTCGTGTTCAAGTAACGCTGGTTTGCACTTCCCTCCTCTCGATGCCGTCGAGGGAGAGCTTTGAACAAGCGATGAAGGCTTTGCAGGTCGAGGAGCCTGCGCTCGCCGGCGCAGGTGCGGTGCTGGTGCATCCCCGCACGGGGCAGATCCAGAGGGAGTTCGCCGAGTGGGGATCTGCAGGTCTGCATTATCAGGTCGCGGGCGAACGCTACTGGATCGCGCGCGGCGGGTTCTTCCAGGTGAATCGATTTTTACTGCCTGCGCTCGTAGAGCTTGTCTGCGCGAATCGGAGGGGCAGACTTGCGTGGGACCTCTTCGCCGGGGTCGGTCTGTTTGCGCTCGTTCTAGCGCATAATTTTGAGCGCGTGACTGCGGTGGAAGCAAATCCGGCAGCGGCGCGTGAACTTGGTTCTTCACTGCAACGCGTGGGCCTGCAACACACGGCTCTGAATGAGGTCACCGTCGCGTTTCTGCGCCGCGCTATGCTGGAACGCGACCGTCCGGAGCTTGTGGTGCTCGATCCTCCTCGCGCGGGGGCCGGTCGCGAAGTTTGCGAGCTGCTGGCTCGAGTCGCATCGGAGCAGATCGTTTATGTGGCCTGCGATCCTGTAACTCTCGCGCGCGATTGTGCCGTGCTGCAGAAGACCTACACGATGGAGGCGTTGCATCTCGTTGATCTCTTTCCCCAGACCTATCACCAGGAAGCGGTAGTAGTGCTGCGGCGGCGTTCGTGAAACACTGACGAGAAGATTCGCGATCTCGCGGGGCGCTTCCCATGCAGGCAGTCGGTGCTCCCAAACATTGGACGGACTCGCCGTCGGCGGTCGAGCCTCTGCAATTACGCAGAGCGCCGATGCTGGCTGCGGCGCTGTGTTTCGCGGCGGGCGACGTGCTGGCGAAGCGATGGCAGCCTCCGGCGCTACTTGTCGCGGCACTCGTCCTTCTGGTTCTGCTCGCGGCCTGGAGCTTGTTTCGTGCGTCGCGGATTGCCTCGATCGCCGTGCTTGCACTGTGGGTCGCGGCAGGCTGCACCTGCGCGCAGATTCAGCAGCCCGTTGCGCGGCAGAATGCGCTCACGGGTTACGCCGACGGGCTGAGCCGCACGGTGCGCGGGCACGTAATGCGTGTGCGCGAGCTTTCCTCGGAGGCAACGAATACAGCATCGCCGGAAAACGAGGAAGCTCCATGGTTGCTGGGCCCGGGAGCGTGGGAGACCGAGACCGCGAAGCCACATCTCTCGGTCGATCTCGCTGTGGACGCAGTGGAGAATGTCACGCCGGACGTTTCCACGATGCAACCGGTGAGCGGCGGTATACGGATCACGGTGGTTGGGCCGCCGACCTTTCTCACCTGCGGCGACATCGTTGAGGTGCCGCTTCGGATGCGAACACCCCAGATCTATCGCGACCCTGGTGCGTGGTCGTATGCGGACTATCTGCTGGGCCAGGGCATCGGCGTGCTCGGTACTGCGAAGGCCGGCAAGCTACATGTTGTCGGACACGGCGTGCACGCGTGGAGCTGCCGTCTGACCGCGGCCCAGAGCTGGGCCTCGGAGCGGTTGCAGGCATTGAGTCATACAAACAGCGAACAAAACCTTCCTCGCATGCTGCGGCTAAACGATGAAGATGCGGGCATGCTGAGCGCGATGCTGTTCGGCGATCGGACGCGATTGAGCAGCGCGTTGAAGCAGGGCTTTGAGCGCACGGGAACGTTTCATCTTTTCGTCGTCTCCGGCCTGCATATCGTTCTGCTGGTTGGTGCGTTGCTGTGGCTGCTGCGCCGCGCGCGAGTGCCCGAGGGGCCGGCCATTCTCGTGACGCTCGCCGCCGGATTAGCGTATGCGCTGTTGACTGGATTCGGGGCGCCGATTCAGCGCGCACTCGGAATGACGGCGGCGTATCTGGTGGCGCGCTGGCTGGGCCGCGACACCGGTCCTCTGAACGCTCTGGGCATTGCGGCGGTCGTCATCCTTGCGCTTGATCCACGCGCGCTCTTTGAAGCCAGCTTTCAGATGACCACACTGGTCATCATCGGCGCGGCCGGCCTTGCCTCACCGTTGGGGGAGCGCACCTTCCATCCGCGCGCGCGTGCGCTCCACCAGATGGAGGCGGTTACGCTCGATGCCAATCTTCCACCGGCACTGGCGCAGACTCGCGTGCGACTGCGGATGTACGGCCGGTTGTGTGCTGCTCTGCTGCATCCGCGTCTGCGGCATTTGCCGGTGTGGACGATGCGAGCTGCATTCTCATTTCTTGCCGCGGTTGTCTTTGGAGTCGCGGTCGAGATCTGCATGGTGCTGCCCATGGCGACTTACTTCCATCGAGCGACGCTGCTGGCGCTTCCCGTCAATCTTCTGCTCATCCCGCTGATCGGTCTGTTGCTTGGGTTGGCCATCCTGACGTTCTGTCTCTCGCTGGTGAGCCTGCCGCTTGCACTTGTTCCAGGGGCATTCACAGCGCTGCTTCTTCATCTGATTCGCGCGACGGTCGATCATGTTGGCCATCTGTCTCTGGCCGATGTGCGTGTGCCTGCGCCGAGTCCGCAGGTTTTGCTGCTCGCCTGTGCCGCGATTGCGTTCGCCTGCATTGCGCTGCGGCTGCGATCGCGAGTCTGGCTGGCGACGGCTGCTCTCGCGTTTGTGCTGGTTCCTATCGCAGTGCTGTGGCCTGAGCCGGCTCTAACTCATCCTGGCGTACTGGAGGTTACGGCGCTGGATGTTGGCCAGGGCGATTCGCTGCTGGTTGTCTCACCGCAGGGCCGCACAATGCTTGTCGATGCCGGAGGACCTGTGGGGCCGACCTCTTTCAGCGGGCACTGGGACATCGGTGAGGAGGTGGTCGCGCCTTATCTGTGGTCGCGGCGCATCCGCCGGCTGGATGTCGTGCTGCTGACGCACGCGCACAGCGATCACATGGGCGGCATGCCGGCCGTTCTGCGGGATCTGCGGCCTCGCGAGTTGTGGATCGGCATTGAGCCTGCACGCGCGCCCGCCATGCGCGCGCTGCTCGATGAGGCTCGTTCGCTCGGCATCATGGTCCGCCGGTTTCATGCCGGCGATGCGTTTGCATGGGGCGGGCTACAGGCGAATGTTCTTTCTCCAGAGGCCGACTACACGAATCCCGACATGGCGAAGAATGATGATTCGCTGGTCGTCCGCCTCGCCTATGGGAAAGGCAGCGTGCTGCTGGAAGGGGATGCCGAGTGGGCGAGCGAAGTGGAGATGCTTTTGCAGCATCGCGTTGCGCCCTCGACGCTGCTCAAGGTTGGCCACCATGGGAGCAAGACGTCGACAGCGGCTGCCTTCCTCGCGGCTGTCTCTCCGCGCGAGGCGGTGATCAGCGTGGGCCAGCACAATACCTTCGGCCATCCACGATGGGAGGTGCTGGATAGACTGGAGCAGGCGCACGTGCAGACGTGGCGCACCGATCGCGAAGGCGCCGAAACCTTCCTGATCACGAGCGGCGGCGGAATCTCCGAGCTCTCCGCTACATCCAATCCTTAGAGCGCTCGCACAGGAGGAACGACCGGTGGACAAAATGCCCAGCCAACCATCTTCTATTGAAGAATCTTTCATCGATTTGACTGTGCCTTCCGAGGACGAAGGCCTCAAAACACAAGCCGATGAGACGATGCTGCAGGAGGCGAAGCTCATCCGCCGTTTGCAGATGATGATGAATATGGTGATCCAGGTCATTGCACAGGACGCTTCTCTGACAATCGACGATGCGTCGCAGATGATTGCCGATGCGCGGACGGCTGCGCTGGCGATGTTTCCTGGCAAAGAGCTGGCCTACGATCTCATCTGGCGGCCGCGTTTTCAGCGGTTGATGCGTGAGCGTTTTCGGCTCATGTAGCTCTCAGGGAGTGCGAACGGGTCCGAGCAGCGGCGTCTTTACCGGAGCCGCCAGCCCAACGAATTCGGTCAGTGTGTCGCTGCCGAAGTTCGACACCCAGATATTTCCGCTGGCATCGATGGCCATGGCATAGGGCTCAACCAAATTTGAATCGGGAGCCCACCCGGCAGAAGGCGAGAGTACCGCACCGGGGCTTGCGCTGGAGGCCGATGAGAACTCAGTTATTGACGAGCCGTGATAGCTCGCCACCCATGCATTGCCCGCGGCGTCGACCGCGATGCCCTGCGGTTGAATGAGGCTGCTGGTGGTGAAGCCGGCGCCAGAGAGAACTTTGCCCGCAGCAGAGACCAAGCCGACGGTGTTGGCGTAATAATTTGCAACCCATACGTTGTCGGCGGCGTCGATGGCGAGGCCCGAGGCTCCGTCGCCGGTAACGAAATCGGTGAAGCCCGATCCGTCGGCCAATACCTGCGTGATCGTATCGGTTGACTGGTTGGCGACGTAGGCGTTGCACTTTGAGTCCGTTGCAATGGCGACTGGAAACTGAAGGTCCTTCGCGGTATAGCCGCTGGCGCCGGAGAGCGGCGAACCGGAGCTGCCGAGAAGCGTCACATGCGAGTTGCCGTAATCCGCAGTCCAGGCAACGCCGCTGGTATCAAATGCGACTGCAAGCGGGAAGTTGATTCCGCCGGAGCTGTAGACAGCGGGTGAATTGCCACTGGCGTCGAGCAAGGTGAGCGATCCCAGATTGCCATTGAGGCCGGATGTGCTCTGCTCGTTGGCAATCCACATCGTGTCGTTCACATCGACCGCGCCGCCGTAGGAGTTGAGCAGACTGTGACCGGTAAGTCCGTTTGGAAAAGCCTGCGCGCCGGTGTTCGAAAAGAGGCTTGCTACCCCGAAGTAGTTTGCCACCCAGACATTTCCCTGCGAATCGATCGAGACAGCCGACGGCCCATTCAGGCCACCGCCCGAGTATCTGACGAAGAGAGTCCAATCCGCCGGCGCGGCGCCCAGCGTTGGCGCGTAGGCAGAAGAGGCGGAAGCGAGAGCATAGATCGCCGCTACGTTGTTGCCCGGCTGTCGCACGAGATTCATCGCCGCATCGAGGGTGTTCGCAGGCGCACCAGCGTTGGTCGCGGTCGCGGCATAAAGGTGTGTGCACGCGTCGCTCGATGCACCGGTCGATGTAATGCAGGCGTTCAAGACATTGGCGAGCGTAGCGAGCTTTGCGATAGGCGCGATGCCGGTGACGGGAAAGTCTGCGCCGGGCGCCGCTCCAGTTTCAAGGTCGACCAGATTCGCCGCCGTCGCTGCGGCCAGTGTAAGGCCGCTGTTGTTGGTCGCCGTCGCACCGATCTGCGCACCTGCACTGAGGAACTGTGCCATCGACCAGGCAGTCGCCATGGTTGTCGCTTCATCGACGACGATGTTCGTGGAACTCTTGAGGGAGTTGCAGGCGCCGAGCATCACAACCAGCACCGTACCCGCATTGGCCGCCGCCGAATTGCCGGCTTGTCCTCCGCGCGAAACGATATACAGAACAGAGTTGCTGTACGGACATATGAAGCTCGCGGTCACGCTGAAGGCGCCGTTGGAGTCGGTCGTCAATGGTGCGCTCAAGAGTGCCACCGGCGCGGAACCGTTGCCGGAGGCGCCCGCGGCGTAGAGTTGCACGCTTGCTTCGATGATTGGAACTGTGCCCGCGCGAACCGTGCCGGCGAAGTTCGTGCCTGCGTAGTTGGCGGTCGGCGCGGGCTGGCTCGGGCTAGTGGTCTGCACGGACTTGCAGTTGTCGGGCTCAGTCCGCGGCGGAGGCGGCACAGGACCGCCGCCTGAAGATGCGCCGCAGCCGACGAGCGCGAAACAGAAAGCCGCGCTCATCGCTGCAAGCGCCACGTCGCGCAGCAGGCCCGAGGCAGAACCCGCGGAGGCCGGCTTAAGGCTGGCGGTACGGTTGCGTGAACTCAGCAAGATTGGCTCCGGCGAGGAAGTGGCGAAGGCTCTCGGTCAGCTTTGTGCGGGCATCGTCGGGAGCCATGGCTGCGTTCGTTGTTTCGGCGCGCAGCAGGACAGGAATGGGACGCGATGGGCTGCGGCCCAGCAGCGCACGTGTATCCGGACGGCTGTAGATAAATCCGAAGTGCCGTCGATTTGTAGAATACTGCCCGCACGACACACCGGCGCACACAGTGGTGGCTTCGAGGTACTGCTTTGCTCCGTCATTGAAAAGCGAGCCGCTGAAATCAGTGAGCGCGGCGGCGGTTGCAAACTCGAGGCTGCCGTGCCACAGCCAATTCTCTCCGCGCGCGGCGTGGCAGATCAGCGTGTCGTGCGCGCCCAGCACGGGCGAAAGGCCGATCGAAACGATGGGACCGCCGTTGGCCGGAGCATAGTCTGCCCAGTAGAAGATGATGGGGCCAGTCAAGAGACTCTCGCTCCATTGGCGTTGCAGCGTGTAATTGCCGACGCGCGCTGGAAACAGAACGGAAGCCTTGGGATCGTTGGCGCGCGGAGGAGATTGCGCCTTGCGAATCATCGCGCGCGCGTAGCTTGCGCTGCCTAACGCAATCAGCAAGGCAAAGGATGTGCAGCGCAGCGGCAAGGAGGACGGGTTGGATCTGGATTCACGCGACTTGTGCGAAGTGACTGCCAATGGCGGCAAGCGCAGATCGTGCCGCGGATTCCAGCGCGGGATGAGCGCGAAGAGCAGGATCGTCGCGCCGAAGAAGAGGAAGGCGCCAATGATGTAATCACCCATCGCGGCGCGACTTTGCAGCCAGGGAATATGCAGAGCGACGACGTAGTACATCACCAGCAGGCAGAGCCTGAGAAGATTGAACAGATATCCCAGACAGATCCCAGCGGCCGTGATGAGTATCCAGTTGCGCCGCCGGAAGCGATAGAGATAGCCCGCGATCAGAGCGATAAAGCCCATCGTGATCGCGCCGCGGATACCGTTGCATCCAGGTGCGATGAACATGCCGAACTGCGGCGTAAACATCAGCCGAAGCTGATCGGGCGACAACGACTGACCGAGCGATTGCGCGAAGCCGCGTGCAATGACCGCCGAGGCATGCTGCAGCGGGAGATCGATGAAGCGGTTGAAGAAGTGCGGAACCGGATCGACGAACCATGTGAGCACAATGGGGAAGAGTGCCGCGCGAAGGAGTCGCATACCGCCGAAGAGCAACACCGCGCCGGACGTGTAGGCGAGCACTACCAGCGAATGCGGCGGCAGAAAGATCGACCACGAAGGCGAGAGAACAAACTCGAGGATCGCCTGATCGCGCAGATGAACTAGCGCGACCGTTGCCGCGAGAATGACAAAGCCCCACCACGTTCCACCCATCTCCCATTCGAGCGAACGCCAGACGCGCAGGATGAGAAGCAGGCTGACGATGGGGACAAGGCCGCCGATGGATTTCAGCGGATCGGTCGTCCACATGGCCCAGAGCGCGTTGCAGGTGGAGTAGATGGCGAAGAGGCCAGCGATGCTTAGCACGGTCACCACGGCGGCGCCTGGCGCAATGCGCGGACGGCTCTGCGTTCGCTCTTCGGACGCAACTACGTCACGATTCGCGGCTAGCAGAGGTGTTGTGGACATGCACTCGATTGTAGGCTGGAAACGTCGGCTGAGAGAACCAGAAGAACCTAGCCTGCGTGCACGGAAGCCAGCCGCTCGGAGTGGCCGGAGATCTCAGCGGCGCGCGCTTCGGCGTAGGCAGCCGCGCCCAGCAGAGCGCAGGTGTCATCCAGGATGACGCGCACCGCAATGGTCGCGAGCAAGGGCGAGAGCCGGCCCTTATCCAGAAATGCTTCCACGAATCCGCCCGACTGCAACATCTTCAGCATCTTCGGCGCGATGCCTCCGCCTACATACATGCCGCCAGTTGCAAGCACCTTGAGCGCGATATTCCCGGTCTCCGCACCATAGACAGCGGAGACGATCTTCATGGTCTCAAAGCAAAGGGAGGAGCTGCCGTCCTCCGCGCACTGGCCGATGACGGCGTTCGGGTCTTCGTTCGCCATGCGTTCCTGCAACCACTGCGGCTCATCGATCTTTTGATCGTCACGCAGGAACTCGTACACGCTGCGCAGGCCGATGCCTGCGATGACTCGCTCGTAGCTGACGCGCCCATTGAGTTTTTTGCGAAGATACTGCAACAGCGCGATCTCGCGATCATTGCGGGGAGCGAAGTCGCAGTGGCCGCCCTCCGAGGCGATCGGGATGTGGCGTCTGGTCTTCGCGTCATAAATGAGCAGACACTCGCCCAACCCGGTCCCGGCCGCGATCAAGCCGCGATGGCCAATCGAACTGGGGTCGCCTGCCTGCAGCGTAAAGAGCTTCTCCGGCGCGAGCTCCGGGATGCCGTAGCCGTTCGCCTCGAGATCGTTGATGAGAAAAATGTGTTCAATGCCGAGCGATTTCTGCAAATCGCGCGCGTCGAGTGTCCACGGCAGGTTCGTGAGCTTCAAACGGCCATCGCGCACCGGCCCCGGGCAACCGAAACAGCACGCGATAATCTGCGCGCGAACATCATCCTTGCCGCCGGTCTCGTCAGGAGCCAGGAATTTTTGGACGACATCGTCCAGGCGCGGAAACTCTCCGGCGGGAAATTTTTCGTCGCGCACCGGCACCAGCCTGTTGTCCTCAAAGTTGTACAGCGCGAGATGGACCTTGGTTCCACCGACATCGCCCGCCAGAATCATGCGCCCTCAACTCTCCCTGCAAAACTCTCAGTCAAACTAGATTTCCAGTGCGCCGACACGATAGCCATGCGTCTCAGCGAGTGTGCCGGCCGGCGGCAGCTTCGCCGCCGCATCCGCATCCAGCAGGAACAGCAGCTTACCATTTGCCGGGCGAATCAGCTGCGAGGGCAGCCGCTCGGGGTCGCGCGGACCGGTCAACACCTCGGCGAGAATATCTGTCTTGGCGGGACCTTCGACCTCGAAGGCCACCTCTGCAGCGTGATTGATCACCGGCCAGGTCAGCGTAATGCGCCAGGTTTCTTTCTGCGGAACATGGTTGGCGACGACGAGCCGGCCCATCTCGTTCAGGGCGTCGGTGTGCGGAAACAGCGAGGCCGTGTGGCCGTCAGGGCCCATGCCGAGCGCCACGAGATCGAACGCCGGCGATTCCGCGCCCTCAAGCTTCATCACATTGCGCAGGGTGCTCTCATAGCGCGAGGCGGCCTCTTCAGGATCGAGTTCGCCTTCCATGCGAAAGACGTTTGCTTCAGGAATCGGAACCTTCGCGAGGAGGAGATCGCGGCAGACGCCGTAGTTCGACTCCGGATGATCCGGCGGCACGCAACGCTCATCCACCCAGAAGAGTTGCAGCTTGTCCCACGGCACCGTCGCGAGAAATGGCCGGGCAGGATCGGCGAGTAGCTTGAAGGTAGCCTGCGGCGTCGAACCACCGGAGAGGGCGATGCGCGCCACGCCGCGCGAGACAGCAGCCTGCTCGACCTTTTTGGCGAAGAGTTCCGCGGAGGCGAGAGCCATCTCGGCAGCGGAAGGCCAGACTTTGTAGGTGACGATCACTGGACGGGGCATAAGGGTCTCAGACAGGAAGTAGGAAATAGAGAGCGGCTACGGTGAATTTTAACTGCTTCCCCTTTCCTACTTCCTATCTTTCAATACGTTCGCCACTTCCGGCCATCGCGCGCGAGTAATTCATCGGAGGCCTTCGGTCCCCAGCTCCCCGCTGCGTAATTCGGAAAATCTTTGGGCGGATTCTTCTTCCATGCGTCGAGAATGGGCGTCATCAGAGCCCACGTGGCTTCCACGCCGTCGCGATGCGCGAAGAGTGTTCCATCGCCAAGCATCGCGTCCAGCAGCAACCTCTCGTAACCGTTCGCCGAACTCTTGCCGAAAGCGTCCGCGTAGCTGAAGTGCATCTCGACCGGCTTGACGTTGGTGGTTGGGCCTGGGACCTTCGCGCCGAAGATCAGGGAGATGCCCTCATCGGGCTGAATGCGTATCTTGAGGACATTGGGGCAGACGAGGCTATCGGGATTGTTGCTCTTGAACAGATGCAGCGGCGGCTGCTTGAAGGTGACTGTGACCTCCGTTACGCGTGTGTGCAGTCGCTTGCCGGCGCGAATATAGAAAGGCACGCCAGCCCAGCGCCAGTTTTCGACATGCAGTTTCATCGCGGCAAAGGTCTCGGTCACCGACTGCGGATTGACGCGGTCTTCCTGGCGATACCCTATAACCTTCTGCCCGTCGATCTCACCCGCGCCGTACTGTCCGCGCACTGTATCTTCGGGCGGGATCGGTTCGATCGCGTGCCATACTTTAAGCTTTTCCGTGCGCACGGCTTCGGACTGGAAGCCGTCGGGCGGCTCCATCGCGACGAAGCTCAGCACCTCCATCACGTGATTCTGCAAGACGTCGCGCAGTGCGCCAGCCTGCTCATAGAACGGCCCGCGGCCCTCGATGCCGATCGACTCGGCCGCCGTAATCTCGACATGATCGATGAAGTTGCGGTTCCACACCGGCTCGAAGATGCCGTTGCCGAAGCGGAAGACCAGGATGTTCTGCACGGTCTCTTTGCCGAGATAGTGATCGATACGGAAGATCTGTTTTTCGCTGAGGACCGCGTTCAATTCGTCGTTTAGCTTCCGGGCGCTTTCGAGATCGACGCCAAATGGCTTTTCGATGATGACGTGAATCCACTGATTGTTGCTCTCGGATTTAGTCATCCCATGCTTGGCCAGACGCTGGGCGATGTCGGCGAAGAACTCCGGCGCAACGGCGAGGTAAAACAGACGATTTCCTTTGGTGCCGAACTGTTTGTCGAGGTCGGCGAGAAATCCCTTCAACTTGTCGTAGCCTTCGTCGTTATCGAACTCGGTAGCAAAGTACTTCACGCGATCGATGAACGGCTTGAGCGTGGAGTCGCCGGCGTCGACGCCTCCGCCCTTAAGGACGCCCTCCTGCATATCGCTGGCGAAGGTCGCCGAGAGGTCGCGCCGCGCCACACCGACCACAACGAAATCCTGCGGCAAGAGCTTCTGTTGCTGAAGGTGGAAGAGCGCCGGCAGCAACTTGCGTTTAGTCAGATCGCCCGACGCGCCAAAGATTACGACGATGCACGGATCGGGAATCCGCTCTCCCCTGTTGCTGCCGTTGAGCGTCTCTCGATTAGTGAGCGACTGCCCTGCTTCGTTCGCCATTCTGCTTCTCCCTGGTCTTCGTAGAGGTCTGCTTAGAATACCGGACGCTCCTCGCGAGCGCCGTTCGATTTGTAGTCTGGAAACCTATTTGGCTGAGACCTACAGCTTCTTGACCGCGTGGCCGCCGAACTCATTGCGCATCACGGCGAGCATGCGGTCAGTAAAGTTGTTCTCCTCGCGCGAGCGCAAGCGGCGAATCAGCGACTCCGTAATTACCGGCGCGGAGACGTTGAGATCGATCGCCTCAAACACGGTCCAGCGGCCCTCGCCCGAGTCCGTCACATAAGCTTCCAAGCCTTCAAGGGTTGGATTTTTCTTCAGCGCGTCCGCGATTAAATCCAGCAGCCAGGAACGAACAACCGATCCATAACGCCAGATCTGCGAGATCTGTTCGAGGTCGAGGTCGAGCGGCTGCTTGGCGCGCATGATTGAGAAGCCCTCCGCATAGGCCTGCATCACACCGTACTCAATGCCGTTGTGTACCATCTTGACGAAGTGCCCGGCGCCCGATGGACCTGTGCGGCCCCAGCCCTTGTCCGGCGCGGGAGCGAGCGCCTCAAAGATCGGCCGCAGGCGTTCGACGACGGCCTCATCCCCGCCGATCATCATCGAATACCCCTCGGTGAGGCCCCATACGCCACCCGAGGTGCCGACATCCACAAACTCGAAGCCCTCTTTCTTCAGCTCATCATGGCGACGCTGCGAATCTTTGTAATTCGAGTTGCCGCCATCGATGAAGATGTCTCCCTTCTTCATCAGCGGCTTCAGTTTCGCGATCGTCTGGTCCACCGGATCGCCGGCCGGCACCATGATCCAGATAGCGCGTGGCGAGTCGGTGAGGTTCTTCACCATATCTTCGAGCGAGTTGACGCCCATCGAGCCGGCGGCCGTGAGTTTCTGGACAGCCTCCGCCGAAAAGTCGAAGCCAACGATCGTATGACCCGCGAGGCGCATCCGTTCCGCCATGTTGCCGCCCATCTTGCCCAGGCCAATGAGTCCAAGTTGCATAAATCCATCCTTTGCTTTGAGTACGTCTATTAGAGAGTAATCCCTATGCGCCCGGCAGAGCGCAAGTGGCTCGCGACCGGCCCGCAACTGGAGTCGCAATTGGGCTGTTGAGCAAGATGAATTCTGCCCAGGAGTGAGGCGTAAGCGTAAGGCAGGGAGATGTTTATTTTCCCGGGAAGTCCGCGCCCAGCGTCGTCTCCCGCCACTTATCCAGCTCAGCGTTCTGCTCCTCCAGGTGCGTGCGGAAGCGTGTGTAGGCGAACTCGCCGAGCAGCAGATGTTTGGGCGGATCGGTCGCGCTGACCGCGGCCACAATGGCCTCCGCCGCTCGCTGGGGGTCGCCGGGCTGCTTTCCTGACTGGCTGCGGAAGTACTCGCGCGTCTTGCCGGCCGTCAGCTCGTAGTCGGCGATGCGCTGCTTGGCCTCGACGCCGGAGCGGCCCAGAAAATCCGTGCGGAACGGCCCCGGCTCGACCACCATGACATGAACGCCGAGCGGCGCAAGCTCCGCCGCCAGCGCCTGCGACAGGCCTTCGACGGCAAACTTTGTCGCGTTGTAGTAGCCCCAACCCTGCGAGCCGACCAGTCCCCCGATCGACGAAATATTGACGATGTGTCCGTAACGCCGCGCGCGGAACTGCGGCAGCAGCGCCTTCGTCATATTGATCAGGCCGAAGAGGTTCGTCTCGAACATGGGCAAAAATTCGCTCTCAGAGACCTCTTCGACAGCGCCCGCGACACCATAGCCCGCGTTGTTCACCAGCACATCGATGTGACCAACGTGCGCAATCGCATCGGCTACCGCATGGTCGATGCTGGCCGGCTTCGTAACGTCAAGCGGCAGAATGAAGACATTGCCCGGATATCGCGTGACGAGATCTTCCAGTCGATTTACGTGTCGCGCCGTCGCGACTACTGTCGCTCCGAGCGAGAGGAGGTATTCGGCTAAGACGCGGCCAAAGCCGCTCGAAGCGCCGGTGATAAACCAGCGCTTGTCCTGTTGCGCAATTTTGACCGAAGTGCTCATTTCCTATGGGACGCCGCGAGGCGCAGGAACGATGCAAGGGTGCGGGGGACGGCTGTGAGCCTCTGAAAAAAGCGAAGCGAGTGAGCCTCAGGGACGGTGCTCGGTGACTCCATCTTCGCCGGCGATCAACGCCAACTTGGCCATATTCAGGAACAGCCCATGCTCGACAACCCCCACCATCCGGTCAAGTCGCGTGGCAAGACCCGCACGGTTGTGGATTTGACCGCAGGCGCAATCGAGGATGAAGTTTCCCTCGTCCGTAATGTAGTTGGAGCCGTCGGGATGCTTGCGCAGCTTTGGATGTAACCCCAGCGCATCGAGTTTGCGCTGGACGAGCGGAAGTGCGAGCTGAATGATCTCCACTGGAAGCGGAAACCTGCCGAGAACAGGAACAAGCTTCGTCGAGTCCGCGACGACGATGAACCTGCGCGCCGCGCTGGCGACGATCTTTTCCCGCAGCAAGGCGCCACCGCCGCCTTTGATGAGAGCAAGCCCAGGGCCAACCTCATCCGCGCCGTCAATATAAACGTCGAGCTCAGGTAGATGCGCCAGATCGGTGACATCCATGCCCATGGACTTCGCCAGATTGTGACTCGCGTCGGAGGAGGCAACGCACCGAATGCGCAGCTTTTCCCGCTGCACTCGCTTGCCAAGCGCCTTGATGAACATCACCGAGGTCGTGCCCGTGCCGAGACCGACGCGCATGCCGTCTGCAACCATCTCGGCCGCCCGTTGGCCGACCAGCGCTTTGGCTTCGTTCTGCGTCATAGGTGCAGGGATTAGGGATTGGGGATCAGGGATCAGGCCAGCGCAGATGCGCTAATCCCTGATCCCTGTGCCCTAATCCCTGTCTTCTACTTCTTCACCAGCTTCTTTGCCGCTTCAACTACATGCGCGACGGAGATGCCGAGTTTCTCAAGCGCGATCGGTCCCGGGGCGGAGGCGCCGAAGCGATCGATGCCGATGGCGATGCCGTCGCGGCCGATGTACTTCCACCAGCCCATGGTGGCGCCGGCCTCTACCGAAATCTTCGGCACGCTGTGCGGAAAGATCGACATCTTGTATTCGTCGCTCTGCTCTTCGAAGATTTTGAAGCTGGGCATTGAGATGACCGTCGCGTTGATGCCTGCACTCTTCAGCTCGGCCGCGGCCTTGAGAATGACCTCAACCTCAGACCCGGTAGCCACAAGGATGAGGTCCTTGCCATGCTGTTCGAGCACATACGCGCCCTTCGGCACGCCTTCCATCACCTTGTATTTGGCGAGATCGAGCACCTGCAGGTCCTGCCGTGAGAGCGCCATGAAGCTCGCCGACTTGCGCTCCACCATCAGCTTCCAGCAGGCGGTCGTCTCGTTGGCATCCGCGGGGCGGAGATCGGTGAGTTGAGGGATCGCGCGCAACGCCATCAGGTGCTCGACCGGCTGGTGTGTAGGCCCATCTTCGCCGAGACCCACCGAGTCGTGCGTAAAGATATACAGCGAGTGCGAGCTCATCAGCGCGCCCATGCGCAGCGCCGAGCGGCAGTAGTCGGAGAAGGTGAAGAACGTGGAGCCGAACGGCAGAAGGCCGCCGTGGCAAGCCATGCCATTCACCGCCGCCATCATGCCGAACTCGCGCACACCGAAGAAGACATTGCGGCCCTTCGGGTCGACGTGGAAGCTGGGCGAGTCTTTGAAGATGGTCTTGGTTGAGCTGGTCAGGTCGGCCGCGCCGCCGAAGAGCTCCGGCAGCACCTTGCCGAGCGCGTTCAGAATCACCTGGCCGGCGTTGCGCGTGGCCATGGGCTTGTCTGCGGGGAAGGTCGGCAACGCCTTCTCCCATCCGTCAGGCAGCTTCATGCTCGTGGTGCGCGTGTATTGTTCGCCAAGCTCGGGGTAAGCCTTCTTGTACGCGTCGAACTTCGTCTGCCACTCGGCCTGCGCCTTCTTGCCCTTCTCCACAGCCTGACGCCAGTTCTTTAGCGCCTCGTCGGGAATGTAGAAGCTCTTGTCCTCGGGGAAGCCGAGATTTTTCTTGGTCTCTTTCGTAGCTTCCGGTCCCAACGCCTCACCGTGCACATTCTTTGTTCCTGCTTTGGGCGAGCCATAACCAATCACCGTGCGTACGCGGATCAGCGACGGACGCGTCGTCTCGGCCTGAGCGTTGCGAATGGCCTTTTCGATGGCGACGAGATCGTTGCCGTCGCTCACCATCTGCACGTGCCAGTGATACGCCTCGAAGCGCTTGGTGACGTCCTCGGTGAAGCTCAGCTCCGTCGGGCCGTCGAGCGAGATGAGGTTGTCGTCGTACAGCACGATCAGCTTGCCCAGCCCCAGTGTGCCGGCCAGCGAACAGCTCTCGTGCGAGATGCCTTCCATCAGGTCGCCATCACCGCAGAGAACATAAGTGTGGTGATCGACCGGCGTGTGGCTCGTGTCGGACGCATCCCCGGCATGGTTGTCGCCGGCATTGTTGTAGACCGCGGCCATGTGCTTCTCCGCAATCGCGCATCCCACCGCCATCGCAAGACCCTGGCCGAGCGGGCCGGTCGTCACCTCGACGCCCGGCGTCTCGCCATACTCCGGGTGACCGGGGGTGTGTGATCCCCACTGCCGGAACTGTTGAAGCTGTTCGAGCGGCAGATTGTAGCCAGTCAGATGCAGCACGCCGTAAAGCAGCGCCGACGCGTGGCCGTTGGACAGAATGAAACGGTCCCGGTCCGACCACAACGGGTCGGTCGGGTTGTACTTCATGATCTTGTGGTAGAGCAGGTACGCGATGGGAGCGCAGCCAAGTGGCGCGCCAGGATGGCCGCTCTTGGCCTTCTCCACCTGGTCTACGGCCAGGAAACGGAGGGTATTGATCGACAGCTGATCCAGGGCATCGATAGATCGCTGATCTGGGGTATTAATCGATCGCTGATCGGGCCCGGCCTGCTGCCGGGCGTCAAGAGTGGTTGCTTGTTCGGTCATTCTGTCCTCAGAAGGAGTGTTTTTTCGCAGCCCGGCTGCGTCGCGGATGGGGTTCGTCCTGAACTCCTTCAGTGTACCCGGGAGCGGGACACACTGCACCCGAGGGCGGCTGCACGCGCCATCCCAACTCGCCCGTCCGGCTAGTGCTTGTTGTCCGGACGCGGCGAGCTGCTGCGGTCGGCAGGCTGCGGTGCGCTGCGAGGAGCTGGTGCCGGCGCGCTGCGAGGAGCCGGTGGGGGCGCGCTGCGAGGCTGCGGCGCAGGATGCGGCGCGGGCTCGCGCTCCTGCGGCTGGCCCGCCGGCCGGTTCTCGCGCACGTTGTTGAGCTGCTGCGGACTCAGCGGCCGCCCCGGATCGGTGTTCTGGATCGCCTGGCGCTGCTGGTCGAAGCTGGGGCGCGGTGGTGGCGGCACGGCCCGGTTATAGAGCGGTCGTTGCTGGGCCGGCGTTTCAGTATTGGCTGCGGGCAACCGTTCGGTGCCGTGAACCGGGTTCGGCATCCTGACTCCACCCTGAACAGCAGCCGGCTGGGCTGGAGGCTGGATGCGCCCCGGCTGGGCAGGAGGCTGATTGTACGCAGGCCGTTGTGGAGGCTGGATGCGCTCCGGCTGGGCGGGAGCTTGGTTGTTGCGCCCTGGTTGACTTGAAGGCTGATTACGCTCCGGCTGAGTTGGAGGCTGATTACGTTCCGGCTGGGCGGGAGGCGCACCGTAGCGCAGAGGCTGAGTCGCATTCATGCCCGGCTGGCCCGGCATTACTCCCCGCCGCTCGACCGCCGCAGGTAGCTGTGAGCCGGCTGGCTGTGAGCCCGCTGGCCGCGAGCCCGGCCCAGCCGCAGGTTGAATCGGGCGTGTTTCGGGCGCGCCTGCGCGCAAAGCCGTATCCTGTCGCGAGGCCAGCGTGGGCCGCAGCGTATGCGGAGGCACCGAGCGCGCCGCGGCCGGAACGACCATCGAGCGCTCCGGGCTCACCATCGGATGCGGCAGCACCGACGCTCCCGCAAGCTGAGCCGGCGGTAGATTCACGCGCGCTCGGGCCGCGGGATGTCCGCCGGCGAAGCTCTCACGCGAAACGGCCACGGTGGCCAGCGAGCGGTTCGCGAAACGCTGATGTGCATCGAGCGGATTCGCATACACCTCGCGGTTCGAGGTCGCGTAGGCCGCGCGCACCTCGGACGCATTGCGGTTGTAGATGTTGCTGACGTTGACGCGGTTCCGGTACTGCACGCTGGTGTGGTACCAGGGCGCGTACGGCTCCCTCGGGCCCAGCGGAAACCACGCGCTGACGCCTGTTCCCGCGTTGACGAAGACCACCAGCCCCGGCGAGTAGACCGGATGCACCACGGGCGGCCCCGGGACCCATCCCCAGCGTCCGCCAACCTGCGCCCAGCGACCGTAGTGGAACGGCGCGAAGCCCCACGGCTCGCTCTCGATCCATGTCCAGCCCCACGGAGCGATCCACGTCCAGTGGCCATAGCAGTACGGCTGCCAGTTGACGGCCACGCCGGTGGGATACCACACCGGGCCGTAGTCGGCGTCCGGAGCCCATGTGCCGTACCGCGCCAGGTCGGCGCCACCGACGGTGTCGGCGTTCAGGTCGCCCTGTTCGGTGCTCGCGGCTTGCTCATAGACCTGATCGCGCTGCGCGGAGAACTCATCCAGCCCGTCACCGGCGGCCGTCTGCAGCCACTGTGCGGAGACCGGATCGGTTCCTGCGAGGCGCACGCGCTGGCCGGCCCCAAGGGTCTGCTGCAGGCCGTTGCCATCGACCTCGGCCTGGCCCGAGATCAGCGTCACGATGGTCGTATCGCTGCTGGGGTCCACATCCACGCGCACATCGCCGGGCTGGAGCACGGTCACGGCAACGTTCGGTGTGTCGAGCTCCGTCGTGGTTCCCTGATCCAGCGCAAACGTCCGCAGGTGCACACTGCCCTGCCCCAGGCCAAACTGCGCGAGCGTATCGGTCATCGCGGTCACAGTCAGGTCCGTCGACTCGCCCAGCCGCACGGCAAGCTGGCCCGCCTCAAGCTCGGCCTGCGCTCCGTTGTCGGTCCACACGCGATCGCCGGTGGTCAGCGGATCGTTCAGCTCGGCGGGGCTGAAGTCATTCACGCTGGCCGGTTCCACCGAGACACTTCCCGCGACGATGCTCAGCCGCGCCACCCGCGAAGGTGGGTCGGTCGCCGCCGCGTCGCTGCCGGCAGCCATATCCTGTGTCTGAGATGGTTGCGGAGCATATCCCTGATCGCCGGTCTGCTGCGCCCGCGCTGCTGGCGCTGCTGCGAGCGAAGCTGCGAGCGCCGCTGTGAGTGCCAATACGAGGCCAAGCGGGCTGCCGAGATAAACGATGCGTCTTTGCGTGCGGTGCGTGCGTTGAGGGGCGACCATACCGTTTCCTCCGGAGTTCAACCGTGGCGCTTCAGTGTAACTGTAACCCTGTCTGCAGGAGAAAGATGCGTCGTTTCACGGATGGATTACCGATCGCATGCCGCTGACCATGGATGTTCCCTGCGCGGGAAAAAGAAGCGACAAGAATCTGTCGCGATCCGGAACCACGAGCGCGGCGAACGCGTATTCTCTCCTTGAGCCGATGTGTGTTCCGGCAAAGTCCCCTCTGGTGGAGTCCCTATGAATACCCTTCGCCTGCTTCTTCTTACCGGCGCATGCTGTCTCCTGGTATCGGGCTGCCGCGTCTCCAGCCATGAGAACGGCGACAAGCAGAACGTCGAGATCGGAACGCCGTTTGGCTCCATGCACGTCAGGACCAATGGCGATGCTCCGGTGGTCGGGATCGGCATTGCCGTTTACCCCGGCGCAACTCTGGCCAAAGACCATGACGACGATACGAACTCGGCCGATGTGAACATGAACTTCGGCGACTTCCATCTGGGCGTGCGCGCGGCCAGCTACAGGACGGCCGACAGCCCGGACCAGGTCCTCAGCTTCTACAAAAAAGACCTCGCGCACTATGGCGACGTTCTGGAATGCCGCGACAATAAGCCGGTTGGCCAGCCTGCGCGCACCTCACAGGGCCTTACCTGCACGGATGACGGCGGCCATCACAATAACGTACATCTGGACAACGTACATGTGGGCTCCGACCTGGAGCTTCGCACAGGCTCGCCGCAGCACCAGCACATCGTGGCCATCGATCGCAAGGATGGCGGCACAAAGATCGGTCTGGTAGCGCTCGACCTTCCCGAGCACCATGACTCGGGCGACAGCGAATAAATCGCTCCTTTAATCCTCTCCCCCCTTCGCCTCCCTGCTGGCAAAGCGTTGCGGTGCAGGGGTCTCTCCGGTAGCCTCGGAGGAAGTGATCTCACGCCCCTGCCCACGCTGCCACACTCTCCTGCGCCACGAGGATGAAGGCACCCTCGTCTTCTGCTGGAACTGCGGCGCTCCGCAGGTGATGGTGTCCGAAGATCTGATCACGCAGGCCGAGCAGCAACGCCGTGCGCTCGAAACGGGTACGCTGCCCGGCGAGGCCCAGGCAGACGGAGCGAGCGCGGACGGCGTGGTCTGGGCGGGCGCGCTGCACTGCGCGGCGCTGACCGGGGGCATCGCCGCCGCGCTGACGCTGCTCTCCTTCGCCTTTGCGCCCGTGGTTCTCCTGGCCTGGTTCTGGGCCGTGGGAGCTCCGGTGGTTGCGCTGGGCATCTACAGCTCGCGCTTCCGCCAGACCCGCATCGTTCCTTCCTTTGGAGCTCGTCTTGGCCTGCTCTGCGGCCTGGCCATCTTCTTCTGCATGACGACCGTGAACACCGCAGGTCTGCTGCTGGCGCGCTTCGCCTTCCACAGCGCCGCGCAGATCGATGGCCAGCTCGCCACCTTCTTTGCGCAGGTTCGGACGACCATCCAGGCGCAGGGCGGACCGGCTCAGGCGGAGGCGCTGGCGTGGCTGGCAAAACCGGAAGACCGTCTCGGTCTGCTGCTGGCGATCTCCGGTGTGGTGCTGGCGATGTATCTCGGTCTCTCGGCTGCGGGCGGCGCGTTTGCAGCGATGCTGCGCTCCCGCGGCGACTCCCAGGAAAAGGCTCGCTGAGACTCCGGAAGAGGCCTATTCGCACTGCGATAGGCAGCTGCCGCTGGCTGCTATTGACTACTATCGGCTGCTATTATCAGGGGCATCTATGAACGACGCCTCGAGCCCAGCCCCGGCCAACTCCGCCAACGACCGTTCCCCTCGCCTGCGCGAGAAGGGACGCCTGATGTCCGCCTCCGAGATCGAGCGCACGCTGGTGCGCCTGGCGCATGAGATCGTGGAGCGCAACAATGGCGCGGAGAACCTCGGCCTTGTCGGCATCAAGCGCCGCGGCGTTCCGCTGGCCGAGCGCATCGGCAAGCTGATCGAGACCATCGAGCGCCAGCCGGTGAAGACGGGAACGCTCGACATCAGCTTCTACCGCGATGACCTTTCGACGCGCGACGTTCGTCCGGTGGTCGAGAAAGGCGAGCTGGGCTTCGATATCGAGGGACGCGACATCATCCTGATGGACGATGTGCTCTACACCGGCCGCACGATTCGCGCCGCGCTGGATGCGCTGTTCGATCATGGGCGGCCGAAGAGCGTGCAACTGCTGGTCCTGATCGATCGCGGACATCGCGAGCTGCCCATCGAGGCCCGCTTCATCGGCCGGATCGTTCCGACCTCACGACGCGAGATTATCGAGGTCAAGCTGCGCGAGATCGACAACGATGAGCAGGTGGTCCTGATCGAGCTGGTCGACTAGGGGGTCCCCCTCCCCCTGTCTTTGGGTCGAGTTTTTGGAATGTTGGGTTTACAGCGATTTTTCGCTGTAAAATATTGATTTCAGGGATTTTGCGTGGAAAATCTCTGGAATGTGTGAGTTGCATAGGCAAAAATTACGTCGGGCTAATCCACGGCCTTGCCAAAATGCTTCCCAAGGTGCTCATACAATTCAGCAAAAACCTTTTGCAATTCTTGATCGTTTTTCGGATTGAGTATACCGACTGGTCTGACATGGCGAACATTTATAGTGGCAATCTCAGCGCCGCTGACTAGAAACATTTCTCCTGGAATTTTGCGCCAATAGTCCTCCGTGTCCGGTTTGATGGGTTTTGGATTATCGTTCTTTTTCTCTTCATAGGTTGAACGATCACGGATGAAGTCATCGCGAAGCATTCGTTGAGCGTTTTTGAGTATTAGGGTGGCCAAGTCGCCATCAGAGTAGATCCGCTTTTCAAAAACGACACCTCGATACAGGATTCCTCCCTTCATCATGACATCGACACGAACAATTAGTTCTTTCGGTTTGTGAACCAACATAGAAGACAGGGCAACATGCCACTCAGAGATTCTGGGCATAAATGCCCAGTGCATAAGCTCATTGATCCGCCGCCAATTTTTCAATTTGGCTCGAAACCAACCTAGCCTGCGAACTATCAGAACGTAGAGGACCGCTCCGACGGCTACGAATGTGTATGTCCTTAGGAGGAGGCATGCATTGAACGCTGCGAACCCCCTGAGTGCCGAATAGAATGCAGCAGGGTTTTGCTCGAAGAGTTTATCGCTGTAAAGTGCACTGAATACTACTTGCGAATTCCTCGTGATGCCGGGAGGACAAGTCCACCAACCAATATTGCGGGTAAACCAAGCACAAAGGATAAAAACCACGGCCCAGAAAGAAGCTCGTAAAATCTCCTCGCTACGTGATCCGGTGGATGTTTTGCGAACGAAGAAAAGACTCACCACGCAACGGGTGATAAGTTCGGGAACAACAAAGTATGCAGTAGCCAGAACAGTGACGAGAAGCGTCAGCATTACTCAGGCGGCAACAAGATCATCCTTCGTCAGACGGAAGCTTCCGGACGATGTCTGAATGATCGCCTCGCCCTTCTCCTCAAGTTCCGCAGCCACGTCATCCATGTGCCTCCTGAGGTAGTCAAGAACTTCGCGGCGAGCCTTATCTGCATTAAGTGGTGCGTTGGCTTCCATCAGATTTAGAAGATTCCCGATCTGTATTCCGCCCATATACCATCTCCCGCACCTGTCCATGCTGGTGCGTGCAACTGTTAGACGCTCAACCCCGCCAGAACGGCATTTGAAAAGATAATTGTCCGCTTGGGTCGCCATCCTACGCCTGCGAACCTAAGAACAACAAGGCTAAAGTTCGGTACTACCTTAGTTTAGCTGCTTTCGGGCGTAGTGATATCCAACCACTGGGTTGGTATCTATGATTTTGTGAGCGCAAAATCGGACATTGGCCTTCTGAAAGCTCTATTTCTATTGTAGCTAATCGATGGGTATTAATGTGCAGCGATTTTTCGCTTTGTTTTGTTTGATTTAGGTGGTTTGGGGGCTTGACAAGATTTTGGAGATCGTGACGTTTGACGCCTCTAACGAGTGACTTCGGCCAGCGCCTCGGCGGCGGCGGCGAGGATGGCCTCCACCTCGCGCTTGCCGATGACCGCGGAGACGAAGGCGGCCTCGAACTGGCTGGGCGGGAGCCAGACGTTGCGGTCCAGCATGGCGCGATGAAAGCGTCCGAAGGCGGCGGTGTCGGAGGCGTTGGCGGAGGCGAAGTCGCGCACCTCGAAGGGGGTGAAGAACCAGGTGAACATGCTGCCGACGCGGTTGGTGGTGAGAGCGATGCCCTGCTCCGCCGCTAGCTTCGCCACCCCATCAGCGATCGCCGCGCTGGTGCGTTCCAGCGCGGGATAGATCTGCGCGCGGTAGGCCAGCAGATGCGCCAGCATGGCGACGCCCGCAGCCATCGCCAGCGGATTGCCGCTGAGCGTTCCGGCCTGATAGACGGGGCCGAGCGGAGCGAGATGGTCCATGACGTCGGCGCGGCCACCGAAGGCGGCGACGGGCAGACCGCCGCCGAGGATCTTGCCCAGCGTTGTAAGGTCCGGCAGACCGTCGCCTAAATCGGCGGCGAAGTACTCCTGCGCGCCCCCGAGCGCGAGGCGGAAGCCGGTCATGACCTCGTCGAAGATGAGCAGCGCGCCGTGCTCGCGGGTGAGGCGGCGCAGCCCAGCAAGATAGCCGGGCGCGGGAGGAATGGTCCCGGCGTTGCCCACGACGGGCTCGACGATGACGCAGGCGATCTGGTCGGGATAGGTTGCGAACGCTTCTGCGACGGCTTCGAGATCGTTGAACGGAAGCGCGAGAGTGTGCATCGCGGTCTCGGGCGGAACGCCGGCCGAACCTGGGATTCCGAAGGTGGCGATGCCGCTGCCGGCCTTGACCAGAAGAGCGTCGGCGTGGCCGTGGTAGCAGCCTTCGAACTTGAGGATGAAGGGACGGCCGGTGAAGCCGCGCGCGAGGCGGATGGCGGACATGCAGGCCTCGGTGCCGGAGCTGACGAAGCGCATGCGTTGCATGGAGGGAAAGCAGCGCTGGACGAGTTCCGCCAGGTCGGCCTCAGAAGGCGTACTGGCGCCGAAGGAGGTGCCGAGCTCGGCGGCGCGCTGCACGGCCTCAACGACGGGCGGAAAGGCGTGGCCGAGCAGCATGGGGCCCCAGGAGCCGAAGAGGTCGATGTAGGAGTTGCCGTCGGCGTCGACGAGGTGCGCCCCCTGGGCGCGGACGACGATGGGAGGATCGCCGCCAACGGCGCGAAAGGCGCGGACGGGCGAGTCGACGCCGCCGGGAAAGAATCGCTCGGCACGCTGGTGCAGCGCGGCAGAGCGGGTGCGGGAAGGAGGCATGCTCGGCCAGTATACGAGGGTCTGGATTTGAAGAGCTGGCTATGAGTGTCCGGATTTGAGAGAGTCCGGACGTGCCAGGAGCCCGAGGCTTACATGCGGCCTACGGGCAGACCGGCGATGGGCGTGAGATAGACCACGAAGCCGAGCGCGAGGATGAGCGCGAGGAAGTAGATCATGGTGTTGGTGTGCGGCTTCTCCGGGACGTCGTTGGTGAAGCAGCGCCAGAGCATGCCGAGACCGACGATGAGGAAGATCCACTGCACGTTGGCGCTGGTGAAGTCGCCGCCGCCGAGCGTGAGGCCGAAGAAGATGAAGCAGGTGAGCGCGATGAGGCCGCGCTGCATGCGATTGAGCGCATAGGTGGCCTGCGCGCCGTCCAGACCGAAGATGGGAAGAAGGTTGAAGAAGTTGACCCACGCGCCGACGTTGGCGAGCACCAGGAAGAGCTCGCTGTGCATGGCCTTCGCTATAGCGAGACAGGCCAGCGCGGTTGCGAGGCCGTAGAGCGGGCCGGCGAGCGCGATGGCTGCGAGCTGATCGACCGAAACACCCATGCCGTACCAGCGCACGTAGGCGCCGAGACCCGGAAAGAACATGGGGAGATCGGCTTTGAGGCCGCGGCGCTTGACGGCAACGAAGTGGCCCATCTCATGGAGGAAGATGCAGACGGTGAAGCCGAGCGCGAACTTCCAGCCGAAGAGCGCCCAGTAGATGCCGAAGAAGCCCACGATGCCGAGCAGGAACTTGAACTTGAGCAGAAGAAAGATGGCCGACTTGATCTTGATGAGAAACAGCAGGATGGGCGCGAAGGGACCGAGGCGCTTGGTCCAGCGCGCCTTGCGATCGTCGTCGGCCTTGAGGCGGCCGTCGATCTGCCCGATGTGCTGCTGAATGCCCGCGGCCTGTTCGGTGTTCAGAGGAAGCCATTGCAGGGTGGATTGCCAGCGCTCGCGCGCCTCCTTCCACTTGCCCTGCTGCTCGAGCAGATGCGCGGAGGCGGCGAGCTCGCCGAGATAGTGGCTGTAGGTGAGGGTCTGGCAGTCCGGGCAAGCGAGCGTTCCCTCCGGCAGCCAGTGGCTGCAGCTCGGGCAGCTGTGGATTGCCTGAGGTGGAACGGGTTCGGTGGGGAATGTAGCTGCTGAATACATCGCGCGGGCGCCTGCCTCTTATTGTAAGAGACGGCCCAACCCGGCAGACGATGCAGAAACGGCGCCGGAAACTCCGGCGCCGACGCTGCGCTTCAAGATCGATTCTTCATGGATTCTTCAACGCGAGATCATCGCGATGGAGTCTTTATGTGTGGTTAGCGAGGCTCTTCATTCTCACGCCGCTCACGCTTGTGGATGTCGTGCTCTTTACGTACGTGGTTGGCAGCCAGGCCGCCGCCCGCGCCGACGCCAGCGCCGATCACCGCGCCCTTGGGGCCGCCCAGCAGACCGCCGACGACAGCACCGCCAACGGCGGAGCCGCCAACGATCTTGGCCTTGGTGTGGTGGCGCGCGTCGTGGCGCTCCTGCACGTGCTTGGCGTGCTCATGCTGCGAGTAGGTCTGCGCGCCCATGCCGAGCGGGAAAAGAAGCATGCCCGCAATGACGGCTTGACTGGCGATTCTGCCGGCGATTGATCGAATATTCATCTCGTCCTCCAGTACCTTGTCTCAGGTCTCAACGCGAATCTGCTCATCCCTGTTCCGATGCCTTGGCTGGAAGGCGCAGATGCACTGAATAAACATTTCTTGAGGGCAACCCTTGCATAGCGGCGGTCGAACGGTGTAGCGTAAGGTCAATGCGTACAACGTCCACCGCGTTCTTCTTTTTTCCGTACCGCTACTGGCCTTCAGTGGCGGCCGCGGCGGACTGACTCCTGCTGAGATAGAGACTTCAGCAGACTGTACCGAAAGCCCCGAGCCGCGACCCCTAAGGAGTCGCGGTTTTGTTTTGCAGACTCGCGGTTTTGTTTTGTGGATTGTTTTTCGAGGAGAGGTTACTTGAGCAGCGGACAGGGAATTCGACGAGGAATGCGATGAGTACGGCACAGCTCACCAGTCCGGCGCCTGCGCCCAGCTCGGCGACGCCGGGACGCTTCGGCAAGTATGGCGGGCGATATGTTCCGGAGACGCTGATGGCCGCGCTCTTGGAGCTTGAGCACGCCTACGCGCAGGCGCAGCAAGACGCGGCGTTTCAGCAGGAGCTGGCGGGGCTGCTGAAGGACTACTGCGGACGGCCTACGCCGCTCTACTTTGCGAAGCGGCTTACGGAGGCGCTGGGCGGAGCGAAGATCTATCTGAAGCGCGAGGACCTGCTGCACACGGGCGCGCACAAGATCAATAACGCGCTGGGGCAAGGGTTGCTGGCGCGGCGGATGGGGAAACAACGCATCATCGCCGAGACCGGCGCGGGGCAGCATGGAGTGGCCACGGCTACAGTGTGCGCGCTGTTCGGGATGGAGTGCGTCGTATATATGGGCGAGGAGGACATGCGGCGGCAGGAGCTGAATGTCTTTCGCATGCGGCTGCTGGGCGCGGAGGTGCGCGGCGTGGGCAGCGGTTCTGCCACGCTTAAGGACGCGATCAATGAGGCGATGCGCGACTGGGTTACGAACGTACGGTCGACGTTTTATATTCTCGGCTCGGCGCTGGGCGCGCATCCTTATCCGACGATGGTGCGGGACTTTCAACGCGTGATCTCGCGCGAGATGAAGCGGCAGATTCTTGAGGCGGAGGGGCGGCTGCCGGATGCGATCGTGGCGTGCGTCGGCGGCGGGTCGAATGCGATTGGCGCGTTCTACGAGTTCATCCCGGAGAAAAATGTCGAGCTGATCGGCGTCGAGGCGGGTGGACGCGGATCGGCGCTGGGTGAGCATGCGGCGCGATTTTCGGGCGGCGTTCCGGGAGTGTTGCAGGGGACGTATTCGTATCTGCTGCAGAACGATGCGGGGCAGGTGGCGACGACGCACTCGGTAAGCGCGGGGCTGGACTATGCGAGCGTCGGGCCGGAGCATGCGATGCTGCATGACTCGGGGCGCGCACGCTACACGAGTGCGACGGATGCAGAAGCGCTGGAGGCGACGAAGGTGTTGAGCCGCACGGAGGGGATTATTCCGGCGCTCGAAAGCGCACACGCTGTGGCGGAGGCGATGAAGCTCGCGCCGAAGATGGGCAAGGACAAGGTGATGGTCGTGAACGTGAGCGGACGCGGCGACAAAGACATCGGCATCATGACGCGCGAGATGAATCTAAGTGGTAATTCATCAGAGAAAGACGGTGCTTTGTGAAATCGACCGTTATAGCAATGCTGATAACGCCATTGCTCTGCGCTCTGCCGTGCCGCTCTCAGCAGATACGAATCCTTGTACTCGATGCTCGTCATGGAAAGCCGGTTTCGAATGAATGCCTAAATATTTCACTAGGCACTTGGCACGGAGCAGATCTTTTTGCACCAACTAACAAGGACGGGGTCGTCACACTATCGTTTTCAAGCGATCATGTGAGCGTTGAGCCGGTGGTGAGTAAGGCGTGCGGCGCAATGTCTTCGACCAAGAGCTTCCCGATCGCGAAAGCGCAAGAGTCCATCGCCATCCTCCCCAACTACAACGTGAGTTGCCAATATTCAAAAGAACAGACGAAGAATCCGGGTTGGCTTCATAACCCGCTGTATCAGAGCGTTATCCCATCTTTTATGCTTCGCGACATTCTTTTGAATGGGGTAGTCGCTGCGAATACTTGCAGCCATTTGAAACCAACACCTGTACCTGGAGAACTCGTTCTCATTGTTCGTAAGGTGACGTTCATGGAAGGAATGAGGTCATAAATGCCCATTACTTTCCAACAAAAACCCGGTCTCGTTATCTACATCACTGCGGGTGATCCTAATTTGGAGACGACGCGCGATATGGCGATTGCGGCCATTGATGCGGGTGCGGACGTGATCGAGCTGGGCGTGCCGTTCAGCGACCCGCTAGCCGACGGGCCGGTGATTCAGCGAGCGAGTGAGCGCGCGGTGGCACGCGGCACACGACTGACGGATGTGCTGGGTATCTGCAAAGAGATTCGCGTGGCGCGGCCTGAGGCGGGGATTATTCTGTTCAGCTATTTGAATCCTGTATTGCGGCTTGGGCTGGGTGAGTTTGCGAAGGCGGCGAAGAGTGCGGGCGCGGATGGCGTTCTGCTGACCGACATGATCGTCGAAGAGGCAGGCGAGTATCTCGACGCGATGCGGGCGAATGGACTTGCGCCTGTCTTTCTCGCTGCGCCTACTTCGCCCGATGAGCGGTTGAAGACGATTGCGGAAGCCTCGCAGGGTTTTGTGTATGCGATCTCGCGCGTGGGCATTACAGGCACACAGACGGAGCTGGCGGCGGACGCGGAGAAGCTGGTGGAACGGCTAAAGCGGTTTACGAAGCTGCCGGTCGCGCTGGGCTTCGGCATCTCGACACCGGAGCACGTGCGCGCGGTCGCGGAGTTTGCCGATGCGGCTGTTGTTGGAAGTGCGATTGTCGCGCTGGTCGAGCGGACGCCAGCGGCGGATGCTGCGAAAGCGGTGGGCGAGTTTGTGCGTTCGCTGCGGAGCGCGCCGGCGAGTTCCGACTCAACCGAGAATTTGCGCGAGGTGCACGCATGAGCGCGAAGATGACAAAGTATCATCAAGACGAGGCAAGCCTATGGACATCTCAGACTGGCGTATCAAGATCGATGAATTGGACGAACAGATCGTCAAGCTGCTGTGCGAGCGCGCGGCCTGTGCGGTGGCAATCGGGGAGATCAAGCAGAAGAGGGACGCGCCCATTTACGAGCCCAACCGCGAACAGCAGGTCATCGAGCACGCGCGCCGGGTCAACCCGGGACCGCTTGCCGGTGCACAGGTGCAGGATATTTACGAACGGATTATGGATGTCATGCGTTCGCTGCAGCGGCCCGACCACGGCGTCGGCGGGCAGGATGCGAAAGCAAAAGACTCTGCCCCACAGAGTTGAGCTGACACGATTTTCGCCGCGCGACTTGTGCACTTATTCGCGCACCTATTTTGAAGACAAGGCTGCCGCGCAGGCAGCCCAGGAAGGACTCCAGTGATGATCGTTGCCATGCAAGACAAGGCTACCGATGACCAGATTCAACACGTGATCGAGCGTATGGTGGAGCTCGGTTTCAACGTTCACCGGACCACAGGTGAAACGCAAACCATTCTTGCGGGTGTAGGAACGCCGGCACATTTTGAGATCACCGAGTTCCAGGTGCTCGCCGGAGTGCATCAGGCCTATCGCATCTCGTCGCCCTACAAGCTGGCTGGGCGCGGCTTCCGTCCCGAGGGCACGCATGTTCGCTTCCCGAATGGCGTGGTTGTGGGCGGCGACGAGGTCGTGATCATGGCTGGGCCGTGCTCGGTGGAGAGCCGTGAGCAGATTCGCACCAGCGCGAAGCAGGTGGCGGCTGCGGGCGGACAGTTTCTTCGCGGTGGAGCGTACAAGCCGCGCAGCTCGCCGTACAGCTTCCAGGGCATGGGCGTGGAAGGCCTGAAGATTATGCGTGAGGCCGCCGATGAGTACGGCCTGCTGGTCATCACCGAGGTGATGGAGATCTCGCAGATTGAAGTGATGCTGCCGTACATGGACTGCTTCCAGGTGGGCGCGCGCAATATGCAGAACTTCAACCTGCTGCGCGAGCTCGGCCATGTGCGCAAGCCGGTGCTGCTGAAGCGCGGCATCGCGGCGACGATTGAGGAGGTGCTGCTAAGCGCGGAGTACATTCTGGCCGGCGGCAACTACGATCTGATGCTCTGCGAACGCGGCATCCGCACCTTCGAGACGTACACGCGCAACACGATGGACATCTCCGCCATCCCGGTGCTGAAGAAGCTGACGCATCTGCCGGTGCTCGGCGACCCGTCGCATGGCGTGGGCAAGCGTGACCTGGTGCCGGCGCTGGCGCTGGCGGCGGTTGCAGCCGGGGCCGATGGCCTGTTGATGGAGATGCATCCGAATCCGGATAAGGCAATGTCGGATGGCGCGCAGTCTCTGTTCCCTGACCAATTGAATGCGCTGGTGGAAAAGCTGCGCAGGCTTGCTCCCATTGTGGATCGCAGCATCGCTCCAGCGGTGGCTGCGGCGCACGCGTAGGAGAGAAGCGGATGCGACGCATCGTCGTCAAGCTCGGCACGAACGTGATCATGCGTCCGGACGGCAAGGTGGCGCTTGGGTTGCTGTGCGGGTTGGTGGAGCAGATTGCGGCGCTGCGCAGCCGGGGGATTGAGGTGCTGGTCGTCAGCTCGGGCTCGATTGGCCTGGGCGTGGAGCGCCTGGGCCTGGCCACGCGTCCGACGGCGCTTGAACAGGTGCAGGCATGCGCGGCGGTGGGCCAGTCGCGGCTGATGGCGCTCTATGATGATGCGTTCGATCGTCTCGGCTGCCGGATTGCGCAAGTGTTGCTCACAGAAGATGACTTTCGCGACCCGGTGCGGCACACGAATCTGCGCGCGACGCTGCACTCGCTGCTGACGCTGGGAGTGATCCCGATCGTCAACGAGAACGATACGGTTTCGACGATGGAACTTGAACGGCCGATCGCATCGGGGCTGCGCGTCAGTCGCGTGAACGACGAGCAGGGTGAGCATGTCAGCGATGGGCAAAGTTCTGGAGAGCGTGCGTCGTTGAAGTCACGCATCTTCGGCGACAACGATAAGCTTTCCGCTCTACTGCTGACACATATCGATGCGGATCTTCTGGTTCTTCTCTCCGACGTCGATGGTCTCTACGATCGCAATCCCGCGGAGCCCGACGCGGCAGTTATTCCGCTGGTCGAGTGCATTGATGAGAGCGTGCTGGAGCTTGCCCATGGAGGCAACGGCAGGGGGCGAGGCGGCATGCTGTCGAAGCTCGAATCGGCACGCATTGCGCTGGAGGCGGGCAAGCAGGTGGTCATCGCCAACGGCGGCACACCTGCGGTGCTGGAACGCGCGGTCGCGGGCGAGCCGGTTGGTACTCGCTTTGCTGCGCCTGCCCAGGCTGGAGCTTCGCGATGAGCAGCGTTCGCGAAAGCGCGGAAGCGGCCAAGAGTGCTTTCCGTTCCCTCGCATCTCTGGATCATGCTCGCCGCAACAAGGCTCTTGAGGCGATGGCGGTTGGGTTGCGAGCCGCCGCGAGCGCGTTATTCCGAGCGAACGCAAAGGATATGGAGCTCGCCTTAGCGCGAACGGGCGAGGAGGCGCTGCCCGACGCGACGCTGTCACGACTGAAGCTTACCGAGGGTAGGCTTCGTGAGATGACCGAGCAGGTTCGCTCGGTAGCAGCACTGCCTGATCCACTGGGACGAACGCTCGACGCGATTGAGCTGGACGATGCGAATCCGGATTCGGCGCAGGCGACTTCGGCGAGCGGCGCGGATGAAGGTCTGCATCTCAAGAAGATCTCTGTTCCGCTTGGAGTTCTCGCCGTCATTTTTGAGGCACGGCCTGATGCGGTGACGCAGATTGCCGCGCTTGCGTTGAAGTCCGGCAATGCTGTGATTCTGAAGCCTGGCAAAGAGGTGGAGCATACGGCTGTAGCTCTGGTCGGCGTTCTGCGACAGGTGCTCGCGAGTGAAGGTCTGCCGGAAGCTGCGATCTCGATGGTGCTGGGGCGCGAGAGCGTGGCGGAGCTGCTGGCGATGCATGACATTCTCGACATGGTGATTCCGCGCGGGTCGAAGGCGCTGGTGGAGTATGTGCAGGCCAACACACGCATTCCAGTGCTCGGACATTCCGAGGGGATCTGCCATATTTATGTCGACCGCGCGGCCAATGAGGAGATGGCGCTGCGCGTGATTGAGGATGCGAAGCTGGACTATCCAGCCGCGTGCAATGCGGTCGAGACGGTGCTGGTGCATCGTGAGATTGCGAAGGAGTTTGTTCCGAGGCTGATGGGACGTTTGCGCGAGCGCGATGTTGTTGTGCATGCGGATGCGAGAACGCGCGAGCTGCTGCCGGTTTCTTCGCAGTCGAGCGTGCTGCCGGCTAAGGAGTGGCATACGGAGTTTGGGGCGCCGGAGCTGGCGGTGGGGATTGTCGATTCACTCGAGGCGGCGATTGCGCATATTCATGCGCATGGATCGGCGCATACGGAAAGCATTTTGACTGAAGACCATGAGGCGGCGGAACGGTTTCTGCGAGAGGTGGACGCGGCAGGGGTGTTTCATAATGCGTCCACGCGGTTTGCAGATGGGTTCCGGTACGGGTTTGGGGCGGAGGTGGGGATCAGCACCAGCAAGCTGCATGCGCGTGGGCCGGTGGGGCTGGAGGGATTGACGACGTATAAGTATGTGCTGCGCGGGCATGGGCATGTTGCGGGGGACTATCGCGGCGCGAAGGCGCGCGCGTTTACGCATCGTCGGGGTCAGGATCGGGAATCGCGGGAGACTCGATGAAGAGCGTGGCGGTTGTTGGGACGGGGTTGATCGGGGCGTCCATCGCGCTGGCGTTGCGGGAGTGTGGGTTTGCGGGCGAGATCGTCGGAGTGGATCGCAGTGAGGCGGAGCGGTCTGCGGCGCTCGCTGCGGGCGCGTTTACGGCAGTGAGTGCGGATGAGGCGGCAGTGCGTGGCGCGGAGGTGATCGTGCTCGCAGTGCCGGTGATGACGATCCTGGACTGGATGCAGCGACTTGCGCCTGTGCTCGGCGAAGGGCAGGTGGTGACGGATGTGGGCAGCACGAAGCGGGCGATTGTGGAGCTTGCGCGGCGGTTGTACAACGGTGGTGGCTCCGAGATAGGCAGTCAGGCGCGGTTTTTGCCTGGGCATCCGATGGCGGGTAAGGAGTCAGGCGGAGCGGCGCTGGCGGAGGCCGGGCTGTTTCGTGGGGCTGCATGGCTGTTTACGCCACTTCCCGGCGAGGCGAGTGCGCTGGAGATGGAGTGGCGTAGATGGGTGGAGCGGTTTGGGGCGAAGGTGATGGAGCTCGATGCGGAACGGCATGATGAGGTGTGCGCGTGGGTGTCGCATCTGCCGCAGATGGTGTCGACAGCTTTGGCGGCGCTGTTGGAAGAGACCTTCGCGGGGGATGCGGAAGGGCTGGCGATGGTGCAGGCGATTGGCGGGCGGGCGTTGCGGGAGACAACTCGTTTGGGGGCGAGCCCGTACAGTATGTGGCGGGATGTGGCGCTGACGAATACGGAGCCGGTCGCTGCGACGTTGCTGGCATTGGAACAGCGGCTGGCGAATTTGCGGGAGAACCTGCGGACTCCGGAGCTGCGCGAGGAGTTCGCGGTGGCGAATAGGTTTAGGGCCGGTATCAAGGTTTAAAAGGATCAGAGGCGCGTCTGTCAGACAGGAAGAATCAATGAGATGCGGCTCCGGCGGGGTGGGGTCGGCTGGGGACAGTCTGATTCGATGGTGGGTTTTTTCGCAGCGGGGATGCCAGGAAAGATGGTAAAAGCGTAATATTGGCGCGCTGCAGGCAATGCCGGCCAAGGAGAGCTGTATGCATCGTAATCATAGATATCTGTTTCTGGTGATGGCAGGGATGCTGTTTGTGAGTGCGTCGCGGGCGCAGGATCCGCGCAATGTGCAGGAACCTGTCATACCACCGATCTGCACAACTTTGACGGCTGAGCTGGCGTCAGCGACGGTGCCGGGATCGATCTCGAGTGAGACGCAGTTGGATTCGCCAAGTATCCAGGCCGCGATGAATGCATGCCCTGCGGGACAGGCGGTGGAGCTGGCAATGGGAGGGACGAACGATGCGTTTCTGACCGGGCCGCTGACGATTCCGAGCGGGGTGACGTTGCTGGTGGATGCAGGTGTGACGGTATACGCATCGCGCAATCCGCGAGACTATGACTCGAGCTCGGCGAAGACCTGCGGCACGGTGGACAACAACGGGAACGGATGCAACCCGGTGATCAATGTAAGCAAGACGGTTGGCGCAGGGATCATGGGCTACGGAACGATCGACGGGCGAGGATATATGCGGCTGCTGCTGAATGGACAGCCGGGACCGGAGAGCTGGTGGGATCTCGCCAATGATGCGGATGTGAATGGCGGCAGCCAGAATAATCCGCGGCTGATCAATGGGAACAACCCGGACCGGCTGACGCTATACAAGATCCGGTTGATGAACTCGCCGATGTTTCACGTGGCGCTGGACGTGCCGACGAACTTTACGGCGTGGGGCGTGAAGATTGTGACGCCGTATGATGCGCGCAACTCGGATGGTATCGATCCGGGCTACGGGACGAATGTGACGATTACGCAGTCGCACATCAGCGATGGCGATGACCAGGTGGCGATCGGAGGGAATAAGCTTCCGGGCGCTTCGTACTACACGGTGTCCAACGATTGGTTCGGCAATGGGCATGGGTTGTCGATCGGCAGTTACACGCTGGGCGGCGTGCGGCATCTGCTGGCGGAGAACCTGACGTGGGCGGGGCTGGCGACGGACTCGAATGCGACGGCGGTGCACATCAAGAGCGATGTGTCGCGCGGCGGACTGGTGCAGGACCTGACGTATCAGAACATCTGCACGAAGAATCTGCGATACGCGATCTGGCTGGATCCCTTTTACTCGGGGTTGACGAAGACCGGGACGTTGCTGCCCTGGTACAAGAACATTACGATTCAGAATTTTCATCAGGTGACGCCGTCGACCACCACAACGACGACAGGACAGGTGATTATTCAGGGTTACAACTCGAGCGTGCCGACGGAGGTGACGCTGAATAACGTTGTCGTCGACGGGATTCAGGCGAAGGATTTCGTCTCGAAGTACAAGCAGACGACGCCGACGAACTCGATCATCACTGTGGGGCCCAACCCGGTGAACTTTGTGCAATACCTGACGGGCCCGGGCGTGACGCTGAACGATGAGATCTCGAACAGCAACCCTCCCTATGATTGCCCGGCGAGTGTCTTTGCGCCGATTGCGGGCGAGATTGTGCCGGGACCCACGCAGATTAATCCGGGGACGAAGCCGACGGTCCAGGTACAGGTGTTCACGACGCGGGCGGTGCCATACCAGACGTATCTCGCGAACCTGGCGACGAATACGAATGCATCGCTGGCGCTGACGCCGCTGACGGGAACCGTGACGGTCTACGACGGCAACAAAGCGGTGGGGTCGGCCACGCTTCCAGGCGCGAGCAACAACGGCATGCAGATGGTGCCGGTGCAGCTCGGTCCGCTGGCGGCAGGTTCACACACGCTGACGGCACAGTACTCAGGCGACAGCAACTATCCGGCGTTCACGTTCGGCGACTACGCGGTATCGGTAGGGCGCGGCGACACCTCAAACACGTCGCTGGGTCTTTCGGCGACGAGCGTGATGGCTGGCGATGCCGTGACGCTGACGGCGTATGTGGGCGGCCACGGGCACAGCACGCCGGAGGGCACCGTCGAGTTCACGGCAGATGGAGTGAACCTGGGCTCGGCGACGACGAACGGTCAGGGAGGCGCGATGGTGACGACGAGCTCGCTGACACCGGGAACCTACAACGTGGTGGCATCGTTCACGGGACAGCAGGGATCGACGGCCTCGCAGTCGACGTCGCAGACACTGACGGTGACGCAGATTCCGACGAGCCTGTCCTTGACTGGGAGCCGGCGAGTGCGGGGGGGGCGGTGACGATTGCGGTGGTGGTGGAGTATCCGGCGACGGAGCTGTATCCGAGTGGGACGGTGACGATCAAAGATGGATCGACGACAGTGGCGGCGCTGGCGCTAACTGATGGTGCGGCTAGCTTTACGACCAGCTCTCTGGCTGTGGGGACGCATTCGCTGACCGCGACGTACAGCGGGGATGCGGATTTTGTGAAGTCGGCGGCGAGCCGGACCGTGACGATTCCGGCGCCGTAAGGGTCAGGGCTGCTACTTGTTTGGGATGCAGTAGTTGCGGGCTATGAGTGGAGTGACCCATCCATAACGGCTGCGGGTGCCTTTTGTTGGTTCCGATGTGGTTTTGGTGTGGTGGAGGTGTGGTTCGGGCGATGGTGGGGCTTCCGGCTGCTGAATCGGCGCCGGGAGGAAGGCAGGTCAGTCGCTCCGCCTGCGGCTCTGCTCCGGCCTGCGGCAGCATGGAACCACTCCTTATGGAGGACTAAATGCATTGGTATCCTGGCTCACCGGGGATCAACCAGGAATGGCATGTTTCTATCGTTCGTCAGTTGGCGCGTTTCTCAATGACAGAAAAGAATATGTATTAGCTAAACTTTCGATGGCCTATGCCTCTCGCGGCTATACGGCGCAATTTTCCGATCAAACGCTTACGTGGGAACGGGACTTACAATCGCTTGCGAATTTGCTCCGTCAATGTGTCGCTATCTCGGAAAGCGCGATCCGATGGGGCCTCATTCTCGAGTTCTCGATTCCTCGAAAAGAATTGCGAATTGATGTTGTGCTTTTGGTGCGGAGTGTCGTTGTTCTGTTGGAGTTGAAAACGGGACAGGCTACCTCAGTGGCTCAACGCCAGATCGAGGAGTACTCACTCCTACTTCACTACTTTCACAGCGGAACATCGGAAAGGCGAGTGATTCCTATCGTAGTTTCGGCAACCTCGTTCGGAGGCAATCTAAGCGTGCTCCGCCAACGAGAGATGTTCCCTTCTGTAGCGACCTATTGGATATCTCCGGTCTTGCAAGCCTCTTGGTTTGATCTCCTAAAAATCCTAGTTGAGATCGAAGAGAGCGGAGAAACTCAGATCGATCCGGAAGGATGGCAAACGAGCGCTTACCTTCCTGTACCGAGCATCCTCGAAGCCGCAAGTTCGCTTCGAAGTGGGCTTTCCATACGGGAGATTGCGCAGTCCGAGGCATCCGAGCACGAGATAGAAACAGTGCGGCAGACGATTCAAAGCTATGTTGAGTCGGCGCGGCACAATAATGAGCACGCGATCTGCTTTCTCACCGGAGTTCCAGGTTCCGGCAAAACTCTGGTCGGGCTCAGCCTCGCTCATGCACCCGAAAATAGTGGCGATCCGGTTCACTTCATGAGCGGGAATGGTCCTCTCGTGAAAGTGTTGCAGCATCTTTTTGTGCAGCAAAGTAGGCGGGGCGGAGCTCCGGCGCCGCAGGCCCGGACGGAGGCGAAGACACTTATCGAAAATGTTCATGTGTTTGCCCGCTATTATGCGGATGAAAACCTACGGGCACCCTCGAATCACGCCATTATTTTCGATGAGGCCCAGCGAGCCTGGAACCGCGCACAGAACTTCAGGAAGTTTCATCGTGATTACTCCGAACCGGAGATGCTGCTTCGCATTATGGAGCGGCACTCGGATTGGGCGGTCATCGTTGCGTTGGTGGGCGGAGGGCAAGAGATCAATGACGGAGAGGCTGGATTAGAAGAGTGGGGGAAAGCGTTAGTAGAAGCGGAGAAGAATTGGCTCATCTATGCATCGCCGGAGGTATTGCAGGGTGGGGCATCGACCGCGGGGCACAAATTATTCGGCGTCGAGGCTGTTGAACGGCCAGTACAGACGAACACCATGCTTCATTTGCGCACTTGTAACCGTAGTTTACGGGCTGAAAAACTTGCCACCTGGGTGAATCTGGTACTGGAAGGAGATGCTACGGGAGCGGAGGCACTGAAGATTACAGAGCGTTTCCCCATATTCCTTTCGCGCGATCTTGAGAGAGTACGGTGCAAGTTGCGCGAACAAGCGATCGGGCTGAATCGAATCGGCCTGGTTGGATCGTCTGGAGCGGCTCGCCTCCGCGCTGAGGGTTTGGAACCGAGTTCGTCTTTTCATGCTGAATACCCATGGGAGCATTGGTACTTGGCAGAGGACACGGATATTCGGTCCAGCTATCAATGTGAGGTCTTTGCAACAGAGTTTGAGATACAAGGGCTCGAATTGGATTGGATTGGACTTTGCTGGGGTGGTGACTTTGTGTGGAAGGAAATTGCATGGGAACTGAGGACGCTACGCCATGGGCCCCGAAGCTCGTGGCGTCGCATCCGGAGCCCAGAGAAGCAGACGTTCCGACGAAATGCATACCGTGTGCTGCTTACGCGGGCTAGGCAAGGCATTGTGATCTTCGTACCTAAGGGGGATGCGAGCGACCCGACGAACGAGCCTGAACTCTTTGAGAGTACTTGTGAATTCCTGCTTCGCTGCGGGGTTCTAGCGCTGGACCTTCCTTTGAGTTCTAATGGCACCACCACCAAAGGCAATTTAGTCGCTGCGGCTGCGCCTTCGCTCCAGCCTTCGGCAGAGCGGTAGCGCCTTCGGCGCGGTGTCGAAGAGACCCGGGGCTGAAGCCTTGGGCTACCTCAGAGACCTAAGGCTGAGGCTCTGGGATGCATGGGAGCGGATTCTTCGCTTAGGCGAAGGATGACAACCGAATGGTAGGATTTTGGGAGTGGAGGATTTGGGATGAGCTCGTCGTCGCATCAAAAACCGACCTGGTGGGACCGGTGGTGGTGGGTGTTTCTGATTCTGTTTGGATTCGCGTGTTTCCTCGGCATCGACTTCTGGCATCCCTGGTGGTAGGAGCGATGCTGGCAGAGGCTTGCCATGGCTTGTGCTCCGCTCAGGTGCGTGCGGAAATGTAACAGCAAAGACAAAAGCAGGTCCTTCGTTTTCACCCCAGCGAGCAAGCTCGCCGGGGACCGATTCGCTCAGGATGACAATGTTGGGGTATTGTCGTCTTCCTTCATGCTGAGGTGGGGCCGAAGAGACTGCTGAAAAAGTGGCACCCAAGAAGAAAAACGTACCCCAGGGGCTGAAGCCCAATTGCGAGCAAAGCTCTTACGGCACGACTGAAGTCGTGCCCTTAACGAGACGACCCTTACGGCACCCTCGGCTAAAGCCGAGGGCTACCAGTTATGCCCTGACGATTCCTTGCTTCCATCGGCTTCGTCGTCGCGACGAAGGGAAAAGGCCCTTCGCTACGCTGCGGAATGACAAACGTACCTCAGGGGCTGAAGCCCCTTTTTCGGCGGAGTTTTACGGCACGGAGACCCTCGGCTAAAGCCGAGGGCTACCAGCCATGCCCTTAATGAGGCAGAGGCGCGTTCGCGCCTCGGAACTGCCAAAGCAGATCCTTCCCCTTCGGCGGGCTCGGGGTCAGGATGACAATTCCGGGGCTCGGGATGACAATGCTGGGGGTGCGGACAGCCGTGCGTGAAGGAGAACCACTGCAGATCTCTCCACTACGCATCGCAAAGAACGCGATGCTTCGGTCGAGATGACAAATGGATGGGACTAGCGGTTGCGGGAGCCGTGGGCATTGGGGGCTGGGGGTGGGTAGGCCGGCTTCGCTTTGGGCTTCTTGTAGATGGCTGGTTCGGGACGGAGGGGTCTGCCGTCTTCAGAGAGAGCGATGGCGTGGGCTGGACGGTGCTCGGCTACGGCTTCGGCCAGGGCGTACTTTAATTTGTCGATGCCCTGCCCTGTGACTGCTGATATTTCGTAGAAGGGCAGCTTGCGGCGCGCGGCGAAGGACTTCAGCTTTTTTAATTTTTCGGGGTTGGCTACGTCGGTTTTGGCGGCGACGAGGATGGTTGGTTTGGCGGCGAGCGCGGGGTCGAAGGCTTTGAGCTCGGCGGTGATGACTTTGTAGTTCTCGACGGGGTCGGCGGTTGGGAGAGGGTCCAGGGTCCAGGGTCCAGGGCCCAGAGGGGCGGTAGACGGGCGCACGCCTGCAGATGCGGGTCTCTCCGCTTCGGCGCTGCGCGCCTTCGGTCGAGATGACAGTTTATTGGGCGTGTCAGGTTTATTGGGCGTGTCAGGCGCGGACGGAGAGCCGAGGGCGGCGTCGGAGACGTCGACCAGGTGGACGAGGACGGATGTGCGCTCGATGTGGCGGAGGAACTGGGTGCCGAGGCCGGCGCCGGAGCTGGCGCCTTCGATGAGGCCGGGCATGTCGGCGACGGTGAAGCTGCGGTCGTAGGGCGGGTCGCCGACCTGGACGACGCCGAGATTGGGCTCGAGGGTGGTGAAGGCGTAATTGGCGATCTTGGGACGGGCGGCGGAGAGCACGGAGATGAGTGTGGATTTGCCGACGTTGGGGAAGCCGACGAGGCCGGCGTCGGCGAGGAGGCGGAGTTCGAGGCGATAGTTGCGGGCTTCGCCGGGGCGGCCGAGCTCGTGCTCGCGCGGGGCCTGGTGGATGCTGGTGGCGAAGTGCTGGTTGCCGCGGCCGCCCTGGCCGCCGCGGGCGATGACGATCTCGTCGTTGGGGGTGGCGAAGTCGTGGATGAGGACGTTGGTGTCGTCGTCGTAGAGAAGGGTGCCGACGGGGACCTGGAGGACGGTGGGGGCGCCGGTGGAGCCGGACATGTTGGAGCCGAGGCCGTGGCCGCCGCGCTCGGACTTCCACTCGGGGTTGAAGCGGAAGTGGATGAGGGTGTTGTGGGAGAGCGAGGAGCGCATGAGGATGTCGCCGCCGTGGCCGCCGTCGCCGCCGGAGGGGCCGCCGCGGGGGACGAACTTTTCGCGGCGGAAGGCCATGCAGCCGTTGCCGCCGTCGCCGGCCTTGATCCTGATGCGGGCTTCGTCGATGAACATGCGGGCTCCTTTGCCTAGTCTACTGAAGGCGCGGGAGGGATGAAGCGGCGGGAAAACCAGGGACGGAGCGGGCGGCCCGAATTAGGGGCCCGGTTTTGCTCCACTATTTGCCGAGAATTCGCAAATTCTTTGCAGCCAAGCCGGGAAATGCGCTGCTACACTACCACCTTCAAAAGCAAAGCATCTGCGCCCGGACGTGTCTTGGCCGCCGGGACATCCCGTTTTTCAAAGGGAGGCAGAGCAACGGATTATCGCGAAGCTGGACTCACGAAGTGCCGGATGAGACGGCGACGCGCCAACCTCTAGGAGATCCCGATGAGACGCATGATGTTTCTGAGCAGGCTGAGCCTGCTCTGTACGGTATTTGTTTTCACAGTCAGTGCATCGTTTGCCCAATCGACGACGCAGGGCGCTATCGCAGGGACGGTGGAAGATGCGACTGGCGCAGTGATTCCAAGGGCAACTGTGGTTGTGCACAACGACGGCACAAACGCCGAGACCACGCTGACCACGGACGCCAGCGGGTCTTTCAGCGCGCCGCTGCTGCAGCCGGGCGACTACAAGGTGACGATCACGGCGGGAGGCTTCGGCACCTATGTGCAGGACCACGTGATCGTTCAGGTCAGCCAGGCGACCGAGTTGCATCCGCGCATGGCGGCCGGTGCGGAGACCCAGTCGGTGGAGGTGACGGCGGTTTCGCCGGTGCTGAACTTCGAGTCGCCGCAGTTCTCGGACACGCTGGACAACAGCGCGATTGTGAACCTGCCGCAGAACAACCGGCGGTGGTCGAGCCTGGCGCTGACGACACCGGGCGTGGTCTCGGACTCGAACGGCTATGGCCTGGTGTCGATTCGCGGCGTGAGCCCGTTGATGAACAACGTGCTGATCGACGGAGCGGACGATAACCAGGCGTTCTTCTCCGAGGAGCGCGGCCGCACCCGCGAGGCGTACTCGACGTCTGAGGACTCGGTGCGCGAGTTCACGGTGAATACGGGCGTCTTTCCGGCGGAGTTTGGACGGGCAGCGGGGGGCGTCATCAACTCGGTGACCAAGAGCGGAAGCAACCAGCTGCACGGTGAGGCGTACTTCTACGACCGCGAGAGCAACTGGGCGGCCTACACGCCGCTGGTGACGAACGCGGTGCTGGACCCGGCCACCGGCAAATACAACAATGTGGCCATTAAGCCGAAGGATTTGCGTAAGATCTGGGGCTTTGCCGCGGGCGGCGCGCTGATCAAGGACAAGATGTTCTGGTACTACACCTTCGACCAGCACCACCACATCTTCCCCGGCGTGGGACGGCCTTCGAATCCGACGACGTTCTTCACCCTGCCGGAGACCGCTCTGGGCGGCAATGAGACCTGCGATCTGACGAACGGCGAGCTGTACAGCAACGGCGACCCCTCTCAGCAGAGCAAGAACACGCAGAACGAGATGGCCTGCGTGCTGGCGGCGCGCCTGAAGCTGGGCAGCTATGCGGCGGGCTCGGCACTTTACGCGACGGAGCTGGCTGACGTGGCCGGGACGCTGGGCAACGTGCCGCGCATTGGCGATCAGGAGATCAATACGCCGAAGCTGGATTGGCAGATCACGCCGAAGAATCGCCTGTCGCTGCTGTATCACCGGCTGCGCTGGGATTCGCCGGGGGGCGTGCAGACCTCGGCGACGGCGACGTACTCGCGGGACGCGTTTGGCAATGACTTTGTCAAGCTGGACTATGGCGTCGCCAAGCTGGACAGCCAGATTACTTCCCACATCTCCAACGAGCTGGGCTACCAGTACAGCCGCGAACTGGACGATGAGACGCAGCAACCGTTGCTGCCGTACAGCCAGCAGAATTTGACGAGCAATGGCAATGTGACGTACGTGAACCTGGCGACGTCGAGCGGCTTCAACCTGGGCTCGCCGTACTACTCCTACCGGCTGGCCTATCCGGACGAGCGCAAGTGGCAGGTATTCGACACGGCGTACTGGGTGAAGGGGCGTCACACGTTCAAATTCGGCGTGGACCTGCTGCACAACTTCGACGTGCTCAACAACACCTATGAGTCGAACGGCGACTACAGCTACTCGTACATCGGCAACTACTTCGCCGACATCTACGCGAATGCCAACGGGCTGGCGAATGCGGGCTGTGCTTCGGGCGCACCGCAGGTGGCAACTTACACTGCGCCCACGCCAGCGCACCCGCAGGGGACGGTGAGCTCGGCGGTGGGGTCGCTGCCCTGTTACACCACCTACTTCCAGGGCTACGGCAATCCGCTGTTTACGACAACCACGACGGATTATGGCTTCTTTGCGCAGGACAACTGGAAGCTGTCACCGCGGCTTACGGTCGAGCTCGGCGTCCGCTACGACTATGAGGAGCTGCCGAGTCCGAACAGCACACTCACCCAGACGAGCGGAACCTACACGCCGTTCCCGGGTGTGACCAACCGGCCCAGCGACAAGAACAATATCGGCCCCCGCATCGGGTTTGCGTATGATGTGTTCGGCCAAGGCAAGACGGTGCTGCGTGGAGGCTATGGCCTCTACTACGGCCGCATCCTCAACGGCACGATCGAAAACATCTACTTGAACACGGGCAGCCCGCTGGGACAGTACACGACGACGTACCGCAGCACGACGGCCGGCGCGCCGACCTTCCCGGATCTGAGTGGCGGCGCGGGCGCAGCGCCGGCGGCTCCCAGCGTGTACTTCTTCGACAAGCACATGCAGAATCCGCAGGTGCATGAGTTCGACCTGATCCTGCAGCAGGACCTGGGCAAGACCGCGATTCTCAACGTGAGCTATCTCGGGTCGCTGGGCCGCGAGCTGCCGAACTTCGTGGACTACAACCTCAATCCGGCAACGCAAATGGCGAAGGTCACGTTTGCGGGGGGCGGGCCGGTCGCCGACGGCACGACCATCAACGTACCTACCTATGTGGGCTACGGCAACACGGCGATGTTCGGCGCGGTGGCCTCGAAGTTCCAGGCGATCACCGAAGCCGTGAGCAACGTCAACAGCAGCTACAACGCTCTTGTGGGTGAGGTGAAGACCCGCAACCTCTACGGTGTGGAGATGGATGCAAGCTACACGTGGGCCCATGCATTGGACTACTCGCAGAATGCGTTGACCCAGGGGAGCGGCAACAACGTGTATGACCCGTACGGGAATGCGCGCGCCAACTACGGAAACTCCAACTACAACGTGCCAAACCGCTTCGTCGCCTATGCGCTTTACCATTTCCCCAACATGCACGGATCGCATTGGGCGAAGTATGCGGCCAACGACTGGACATTCAGCGACGATTTTCAGATGCAGAATGGCCTGCCGTACTCGGTCTCTCTGAGCGGCTTCAACTCCAAGACCGCGGTTCTCACGGGCCTGAACGGCGCGGGAGGGCAGACCTTTATCCCTCAGGGCGTCATCTCCGGGTTCGGAGTCGGACGTAATACGCTCAGTGTCAAACGAGCCATTGTCGATGACCTGCGGCTGGTGAAGGGAATCCCGTTCACGGAGCGCTATGTTCTGGAGCTGCGCGGGGATCTGTTCAACGTCGCCAACCATGAGAACGTCGGCGGGGTGAGCAGCACGGCGTATATCTTCAACGACACTACCAATGCGACCGGAACGGGCTTATTGAACGCTACGGCGCAGTACCAGCCAAACACGTTCGGCGTCCCCTCGAGCATCAACTCGAGCGGATTCTCCTTTACGCCGCGCGAGATCCAAATCTCGGCACGTCTCTCGTTCTAAGAGGGGAAGAGCCAAAACCGGAAGGGCGGTGGCTTCGGCTGCCGCCCTTTTGTTTGCGGATGCGGGGGATGAAGGATGCATCCTGCAAAACCCACATCTCAAAGGCGAGATGTGGGGCACCCGCACCTGGGAAAGGTTGATTCGGGCCGGGATTCTGGGGTACACTCGATAAGTTCGGCGAAGTGGCTGGTTTTCCTGTTGGTTCCCTGTTGGGTTTCCTGGCTGCTGAGGCTGGCTCGATGTGGCGGCTGCGTTTTGCACGTGCAGGGCGGCCCGGAGTCAGCGTGGCAAGCGCCTCCTGACATTCATACGATTTTTGAGGCAGCGGCCGAGGTGCGCCGCTTGCGAGAGGTTGGAGTTATGTACGCAGTCATTCGTACCGGCGGCAAGCAGTACCGCGTCGCTCCCGGCGACACGCTGAGGATTGAGAAGAGCGCGCACGACAACGGCACGCTCGAGTTTTCCGACGTGGTGGCGGTGAGCGGCGAGGCGGGCAAGTTTGAGCAGGAGCTGAGCGGAGCGAAGGTGGTGGCCGAGGTCGTCGGCGAAGGCCGCGGCGACAAGATCCTGGTCTTTCACTTCAAGCGCAAGAAGCAGTACAAGAAGATGCAGGGACACCGCCAGAGCTTCGTTGAGGTGAAGATCAACGAGATTCAGGTGAATGGCAAGAGCTTCAAGGCGGAGAAGTAGATTCAGATTTTAGAGATTAGATTTTAGATTTTAGATTTTAGATTTTAGATTTTAGAGAGATGCGACTGGAGCGCGAGGTTCCGGTGGTCTCGCGATGAGGAAGAGCGATGGCACATAAAAAAGGTCTTGGAAGCAGTAAGAATGGACGCGACTCCAATGCGCAGCGGCTGGGCGTGAAGCGGTTTGGCGGCGAGACGGTCAGCGGCGGGTCGATCCTGGTTCGGCAGCGCGGAACACCGCTGAAGGCCGGCAAGAACGTCGGGCGCGGAAGCGATGACACGCTGTTTGCGAAGATCGATGGCGTGGTGAAGTTTCAGAATCGCGGCCAGCAGGGGCGGTTCGTATCGATTGAGCCGGTCAGCGCGTAATTGTTGCCGCTGATGCGGTGATGTTTTGGAAGCCCTGCTTCTGGCGGGGCTTTCGTGCGTCTGGGCGTGCCTCGGTTAATTGAGGGCGGCGAGTTTGGTCTTGAGCGTCGCTTGCCAGGTTTCGCGGGCGCCGGGCTCCATGGTGGCGATGGTGCTGGCGGCGCGGGTGTAGGCGGCGCGGGCTTCGGTGGGATTTTTGGAAGCGGCGAGAGCGTCGCCGAGGGCAAGCTCGGGAAGGACGGCGCCGGGAGCGAGCTGTTCGGCCTGCTGGGCTTCGGTGAGAGCGAGTTGCGGGTTGTGCTGCTTGAGCGCTGCGGTGGAGAGCTGAACGTGGGAGAGAGCGCTGGCGAGCGGGATGGCGAAGCGGCCGTCGAACCAGAAGACGCCGTCCTGGATGAAGCGGGTGGGCTTGAGATGGCGGAAGGACTCGAAGGGGTTGAGGACGCTGGAGCCGAGCTCGAAGCCGTTGAGGTCACCGGCGCTGATGAGGACGGGGCCGTCGATGACGGGCGGAACGGGGAGGACTTCTTCGAGGAAGTAGGAGTCGGGGGTGGGGAGAAGGGTGCAGGGAATGCCGTAGTCGGCGGGAAGGACGAAGGGGTTGTCGAAGTAGGCGATGTAGCAGTGCTTGATGCCGTGGGCGCGCAGGGCGGCGGAGGTGGCGATGAGCTGCTGGGCCCAGTCGGTGTTGGAGTCGGAGAGATAGCGGTAGGTTTGCGTGGGGCCGCCCCAGGCTTCGTTGGCGTAGGAGATGTAGTTGGGGCTGGCGTGGGCGGTGGACGCGATGTGGAAGAGGAGGAGCGCGGCGATGGCGAGGGTCCAGGCCCGGCTGCGATGGAAAAGGGCGGCGGCTCCGGCGCCGGCGAGGACGCAGCAGAAGAGGAAGACCGGCAGAATATGGCGCGCGCCGATGTTGAGATGTGAGCCCATCGAGACGGCCATGTAGACGATGGGCGGGATGAGGATGAAGTAGAGATCGAGCGAGAAGCGCAGCCAGCGGCGCAGGATCGCGAAGAGGGTGAGGGCGAGGAGCGCCAGCATGGCGAGGGTGGATTTGATGAAGAACAGGACCGGGAAGTAGAGCCATGTACCGTGCGCGTAGACGCGGCCGAGGAAGAAGCTGGGCATGCCGTTGGCGACGAGGCGTACGTCGGCGAGACCGTAGAGCCAGCTTTCAGGGAGCAGATGAAAGCGAGCGAAGAAGAGAATGCCGTGGGCTTCGCGCGGAGCGAGGGGTTGGACGTATTCGGCGAGCGTGGGTGAGAGGGCGAGACCGGGCGGGCGGGCGGCGTAGCGGAAGCCGTAGAAGGCCCAAAGGACGGTGACGGCGATGACGACGATGACGGCGAAGGCCGCCGCCATGCGGGCGATGTCGGCGGCGTGGCGGGTGGGCTTGGGGGCTGCGGGGTTTGTGCGCTGTTGCTTCCAGCTTGCGTAGAGGGCTCCGGCCATGAGAAGCAGAAGCATGGGCGCGAGCAGGATGGTGGAGTGCTTCGCGGCGAGCGCGATGCCTCCGACGAGTCCAACGACGACGAGGCGCGCGGGCGTTGGATGTTTGACCCAGCGCCAGAAGACATAGATAGTCGCGAAGATGGTGCAGGAGGCGCCCATGTCGGTGGTGACGTAGGCGCCGTGCGCGAGGAGGTTGGGTTCGAAGCAGAAGAGTGCGAGCGCGATGAGGCCGGAGGTGGTCGAGAACATTTCGCTGGTGCCGAGGAAGACGAGCAGACCGGCCAGCAGCGAGAAGAGGGAGGCGGCGAGACGAGTGCGGAAGACGAGGGTTTCGGCGCTGTAGTGGCCACCGTTGGCGGGACCGTTGCGGAAGAGAAGCTCGCGGCCGTCGAGATAGGATTCGGTTTTGAAGAAGCGATGTTGCAGCGGAGGCACTTTGAGCTGGAGGGGGAGCAGAGGGAGCGTCGCGACCATTTTGATCATGGGCGGGTGCTCGGGATTGAGGCCGAAGTCGTGGGTCTTGAGGCTCTCGTAGCCGGCGAAGATGTGATCGTCTTCGTCCCAGGTGAGGGACTGGCCGCGAACGGCGTGGAGCATCTGGCCCCACATGATGAGGAGCAAAGCGGTGACGGCGAGGGCTATCCAGAGGCGGTTTTTCGTTGGGCGCATGTTTTCCGGAAGAGATGAAGCGGAAGCAAGGATACCAGCCAGAGCGATATTCTGGAATCGCTTTTGCACTGAAGAAAAACGTTTTTCTAGAGGCTAATGAGCAAAGTGGAGGACCCTTGCGCAAGGGTCGCCGCGGCGCAGGAAGGGCGTGGAGCAGAAGAGCGTCCAGTGATTCCGAAAGATCTTCGCGTTATTCGAGGGGCCAGGATTTGCGGTCGATGGTGAAGATGTCGGTGGTGCGGCAGTAGCCGCCGGCGCCGTGCATGCGGCCGATGAGACGCAGCTGATGGGGGTCGATGTGGAGCTTGCTCAAATCTTCGAACGCCGAGGTGCGGACGTGCGCGTAGACGATGTTCGCGAGCACGATGGTGTTGGCGCCGCCGGGTTCGAGGATCTGGTAAAGCTTGCACTCGAGCGCGACGGGCGAGGCGGCGATGCGCGGGATATCGATAACGCTGCTGGGGGCGAGGTCGAGCCCGGCGAGCTGGGTCTCGTCGGTGCCGCGCGGGGCGTTGGTGGCCGTGATGTTCATCTCGGGCGCGAGCTCTTCGGGGACCATGTTGACGACGAATTCGTTGCGGACGCGGATGTTGGCGAGCGTGTCCTTGCCTTCGCGGTCGGAGGGGGCACCGAAGCTGATGGCGACGAGCGGAGGGTCGGTGGAGAGGATGTTGAAGAAGGAGAAGGGAGCGGCGTTGAGGGCGCCGGCGGCATCGCGGGAGACGACCCAGGCGATGGGACGCGGCATGACGACCGAGGCCAGGAGTTTGTAGGCGGCGGGCTTGGGCAGCGTGGCGAGGTCGAAGTGGGAGAAGGTGTCGGGCATGGTGGATTGGATGAGCGGCGGCCCGGTTAGGCGCAGCGGCGGCAAGGGGCGCGATTGTTCCGGGTGACTGTTGAGGTGTGCCCCCGCATCTAACGGCTTAGCTCGCTGGACGATGCCGAATCGGCGCGTGCGAGCGGGAAAGAGGATGGCCTATGCGAAAGCTGATGGCGGCGGCGCTGAGTGTGCTGCTGATGGCAGCAACCATTGTTCCGGCATGGGGACAGTACCAGAACCGGCGCAACGACCAGCGTTATGGGCGCAACAGTACGTTCTACCAGGGCGCGTACCGGGGTGGCCGGAACGGCGACTATGGATACGATCGCGATGGCCGCTACCGGGATTATGACCGCCGAAATCATGAGGGCGGCATTGGGCCGGGCAAGGGAGCCCTGATCGGCGGGGCCGGAGGCGCGGTGCTGGGTGCGCTGTTCGGCGGCGGCGCGAAGGGCGCTCTGATCGGGAGCGCGGCAGGGGCCGGCATCGGCGCCGTGATTGGCGAGGCCCACCAGAATAATGACCGTCACCGCCGCTGGAACCATCGGTAGTTAGGCCGCGTCGCAACGGCCGGGCCCATTTCCTCTATTACGAAAGGAAACTGATATGAAGACACTCCGCATGCTCTCCGCCGCGATTCTGGCTGGCGGCCTGGTCCTCAGCACTTCGGCGTTTGCTCAGAGCGAGAACCCACCCAACAACGAAGCTGGACAGGCCAGACCCGCCGCCCCGGTGCGGCCGGAGTCCGCCGAGAATAAGACCGCCGGGCCAGTGAACTGGACAACCGAGCAACTGCTTACATCGAGCGTTCACGATGCCTGGGTACTCAGCGGAAAGAATGAGGCGACCTTTTTTGAGATGGTGACCCAGCTCGCGGTGCTTTCCGCTCAGAAGCGGGGCCTTCAACTGCCCCAGAGCGAAAAGGCGGGCGAACGATTCGGCGAGCTGATCAAGCGGATGGCCAAGGCCGATACGGACGCACTGCTTTACAGCGTCGTGGACAAGGCGGTGCAGCAGGTGGGGGTACCGCTGAAGGCGTCCGGCGGCGTGTAGGTGGCTGGTTTGGCTCTTGCCAGCGTGGCTCGCTAGCGTGATACGGCAGCGGCGACGGGGCGCCCCTTTTCGTTGAGCTGGATATGGGTGGCGGGGATCTGGTGGTCGTGGGGGAAGATGACCAGCCAGCGCTTGGGGATGGCGCGGGCGAGGAAGCGTTTGCGCTCCTCGATGCAGCGGAGGGGATCGAGATCGTAGCCCATCACCCAGGTGGGATCGAGATGGTGGTGCGTGGGGATGAGGTCGCCGATGTAGCAGGCGTGCTGACCGCCGCTTTCGATGTGGACGGCGAGCATGCTCATGGTGTGGCCGGGGAAGGGTTCGACGGTGAGGCCAGGGAGGATCTCGGGGGTGGTTTGGATGGGGATGGGTGGAAGTGGCGTGGGTGCGGCGAGACGGGGGTCGTCGGAGGTGAAGTGGCCGAGGCCGTGGGGGTCGAGCAGGGTTAGCTGGCCGCTGGCGATGAGCGGATCGTAGTTGGGGCCGAGGTAGCTGACGCGGTCGCGATCGAGCTGCAGGCGGCCGTGGGCGAGCTCGCCGGCAGCGGAGAAATAACGCGCGTTGGGGAAGGTGGGGCGGATGGAGCCGTCGGGGTGGAGCGTGGTGTTCCAGCCACAGTGGTCGAAGTGGAGGTGGGTGTTGAGGACGTGGGTGACGTCCTCGGGGCGGACGCCGGCGGCGGCGAGGGATTGGGGCAGGAGCTCCTGGTTGGCGTGGATCTGGCGCTGTTTGGGGGTGAGCTTGTTGCCGAGGCCGGTTTCGATGACGACCAGCGCCGAGCCGGTGCGCGCGGAGTGGAAACGGACGACGAGGGCATTGAGGCCGAGGAGGATGCGGTTGTCCTGATCGGCGAGGGCGCGCTGGCTCCAGAGGGTTTTGGGGACGACGCCGAACATGGCGCCGCCGTCGAGCAGGAAGGTGCCGTCGGTGCAGACGGTGAGCTCGAGGTCGCCGAGGGTGTGGCGAGCGCGGATGAGCGCTGGGTCGCCGGGTTGTGCGGCTGGATGGGAGGGGGACATCAGGACTTAAGGCTACACGAGGAGTGAGCCGCGGGAGCGCGGCTGGTCAGCGTGCGGAGGGGTCGGGCCTACTGGGCTTCGGCTGCGGCAGCCATCGCGGCTTCAGCGGCTTCGGCGACCATGGGGACGTGGGTCTCGGCGATGAGGTCCATGGTTGTGGGCGCAGCGGAGTCGCCGTTTCCATCCGGCGGAGAGACGGCCTGGGAGGAAGACGCGAGCGTCTGCTCCATTGCCTCCGCGGCTTCTGTAACCTGGCTGGCGGGCGTGTCCATTTGCACGACGGCGGCGACGCCGGCAGGAACGCGCTTGAGCTGGAAGCAGGAGCGGCAGAGCACAGGACGGCCCTGCGTCGGCTTGAACGGCACCGTGGTTTCGATGCCGCAGGCCGAGCACTTGGTTCGGGTTTCGGTTCGCGAGAGTGGAAGAGCTACGGCGCTGGGGGCGCCAGCCGCAGTCCGGCCCAATCCGGCGCGCTTGGCCTTGCAGAGCTTGCAGCGCTTGGGATCGTTTTTGAACTGCTTATCGAAGAAAAAAAGCTGCTCCCCGGCGGTGAAGACAAATTCATTGCCACAGTCGGAACACTTCAGGATTCGGTCGGTAAATTCCATGTGCCTTCTCCCACGAGCGGGATAAGGCTGAAACGCCACCAGAGGTCTCAAGGCAGGAATAAAGATCCCCAGGACGCGTGTTCAAGCCTAAGTTCGATCTGCCAAACTGGGGCCCAGTGAATTGTCCAGATGCCGCGATTCAGGCTATCCGGGTTTGCATAGAGCAGGGCGTGCAATGCACGCCCTGCCGAATGCGGTTACAAAGTCTTATCGCTTAACTTTGTCCTTGCGGACTGATTAAACCTGCTCTACGGCCTGATTAATCCTGTTCTTTGCGGACTTTTTTTCTATTTCGCTTACGAGCTAGCGCTTCTTTCACGCGCTTTTTCTCGCCTGGCTTCAGGTAGAAGGAATGGCGCTTGACCTCCTTGATGATGTCTTCGGTTTGAACCTTCCGCTTGAAGCGGCGAAGAGCATTCTCAAGGGGCTCGCCTTCCTGAACACGAACCTCTGCCAAAGGGACTACACCTCCAAACCTTGCCAAAATGGCTATGTTTCCAAGGATAAAGGCTGACAGCGGGTTCGCGGCAGAAATATTTGTTGCGCAGCACGATAAACCTGGCAACTTTCGATGACACGCAAGTGCACGGAAGTACATAGTTTGTGAGACGTTACCGGGACGGTACGTCTGCTATACAGGGCCAACGATGAAGTACGGGCTCATGTTGCTGCTGTTCCCTGCACTGCTGCCGGCGGCGAGGGGGCAGGAGGTCGCCGCACCTCCGTCTACCCACCTGACGAAGCTGCTGCCTGCCGATTATTCGGCCGAGGCGGCGGTGGTGGAGCGGATGGACACGGTGTACCGCTATAACGCCGACGGAACCGGCGTGAAAACGGACACGGACGTGGTGCGGATCCAGTCCTCTGCGGCGGTGAATGCGTTCAGCGTGCTGAGCCTACCGTATGCGAGCGGGACGCAGCGGCTGGAGCTCGAGTATCTGCGGGTGCGGAAGCCGGATGGAAGCGTGGTGGCGACGCCCGCGACCGATGCGCAGGACCAGCCGGCGCCGGTGGCGGAGTCGGCTCCGTTTTATAGCGACCTGCACCTGTTTCAGCTTCCGGTGCGTGGACTGAGCGTGGGCGACCGCGTGGAGTACAAGGTTCGCACGGTGCAGACCAGGGCCGAGGCGAAGAATGAGTTCTGGGGCGAGGAGAGCTTTGGGCAGGGCGTGGTGGTGCTGGAGCGCTCGCTGGAGCTGCGCGTGCCTGCGGCGCTTTATGTGAATGTGAGCAGCCCGGGCGATCCGCCGAAGATGGCGATGGAGGGCGGAGAGCGGGTGTACCGCTGGCGCGGAGCGCAGTTGAAGCCGTCGCCGAAGACGAGCGGCGGAGCTGCTGCTGCGGACGATACGGAGCTGGCGCCGATTGCGTGGACGACGTTTCGCAGCTGGGCTGAGGTGGGCGAGTGGTATCGGAAGCTGTCGCTGGATCGCGTGGTGGTGACTCCGGCGCTGAAGGCCCGGGCCGACGAGCTGGTGGCGGGAGCGACGACCGAGCGGGCCAAGATGGAAGCGCTGTATGACTTTGTCTCGTCGCGGGTGCGGTATGTGGGGGTGTCGTTCGGGATTGGGCGCTATCAGCCGCATGCGGCGGCCGAGGTGCTGGCGAACCAGTACGGCGACTGCAAGGACAAGCACACGCTGCTGGCGGCGCTGCTTAAGGCGGAGGGGATTCCCTCGTCGGCGGTGTTGATTGGCGTGGGGATTCCGTTCGACAAAAATGTGCCGATGCCGGCGGACTTCAACCACCTGATTACGCTGACCAAGGTTCGGGATACGGACGTCTGGCTGGATTCGACGGAGGAGGTGGCGCCGTTCGGGATGCTGGACGCGAGCCTGCGCGGCAAGATGGCGCTGGTGATTCCGGGCAATGGAGTGCCGGAGCTTAGAAAGACCCAGGAAGACCCGCCGTTTGCGCAGATGGCCAGGTTTGAAGCCGACGGAACGCTGAGTGCGAAGGGCACGCTGACGGCGCAGGTGGATGTGCATCTGCGCGGCGACGGCGAGCTGGCGATGCGCGCGCTGTTGCGGAGCGTGACGCCGGGGCAGTGGGACCGCGTGAGCGAGATGTATGCGAACATGCTCGGCTTTGGCGGGCAGACCAGCAATACGATTGCGGATGCTCCGGAGAAGACGGACGATCCGCTGCATCTGCACTACACCTACACGCGCAGCCCCTATGGCGACTGGAGCGACTTCCGGATTATTCCGCTGATCGGAGGCGTGAATCTTCCGCTGACCGAGGCGAAGGCGGCTCCGCTGAAGGAGATTGATTTTGGCGGGCGGCGCACGGATACCTCGGTCTCGCGGATCACGCTGCCGGACGGATATCGCGCGGATCTCCCAGCCGCGATGCATCTGCGCACGGATTTTGCGAGCTTCGACAAGACCTACCGGCTGGAGACGAGCAAGGCGGGCACGGTGCTGGTGACGGAACGCACGCTGACGCTGAAGGTGGACAAGCTGCCGGCGTCGCGATGGGCGGAGTACAAGCGGTTCGTCGATGGCACGGTGAATGTGGGCGAGCCGTGGGTGCAGCTGACGAGCGTCGAGACAAATCGAGCGACATTGCTGGCTTCAAACCGGCGTCCACCGGCGCTGGGCGAAGATAATCCTGTGGCGGCGGAGCTGGTGCGGCAGGCGCAACAGGCTTTCCAGATGAGCGACTGGAGCACGGCGCGGACCAAGCTGGAAGAGGCGCGCAGCGTGAATCCGCGGCAGGCGTTCTTGTGGAGCGAGCTGGGCTCGGTGGCGCAGGCGGACGGAAGAATGGGCGAGGCCGTTGAGGATTATAAGCAGGAGCTGGCGCAGCATCCGGCTGAGGACACGGTGAGCCACCTGCTGGCCACGACGCTGCGGATGCAGAATCGCAACGACGATGCGATGGCAGCACTGAAGGCTGATTTGCAGCAGGATGCGAAGGATGAGCAGGGCGCGCTGATGCTGGCCGACCTGCTGAGTTCGCATGCGGCCTATGCGGACGCGGAGAAGGCGCTGCGGAGCACCCTGGCCGCTGTGCCGGAGAGTTTGCAGGTGAAGCTGATGCTGGGCGCGACGCTGGTGCGCGAAGGGAAGACGGCGGAAGGCGCGGCGATCCTGCGCGAGCTGGCAACGACGAGTGAGGATCCGGGCGTGTTGAACGATGCGGCGTACGCGCTGGCCGATGCGTCGCAGCAGCTTTCGCTGGCGGAGACGGCGGCGCGGCACTCTCTGACGCTGCTGGATGCGGCAACGGTGGCGAGCGCGGGCGTAGCGGGCGACGCGCAGGACATGCGGCGGGCCTCGCTGCTGGTGGCGGCGTGGGACACGATGGGATGGGTGCTCTACAGGGAAGGCAAGCCGGCGGCGGCGGCCCCATGGCTGCGCGCGGCGTGGTTCCAGGGAGATGCGCGCGAGACGGGATATCACCTGGCGATGGCCCTGGCGGCCGAGGGACAGAAGAGCGAAGCGCTGCGGACGTTGGAGCTCGCGGATGGCAGCGGCGCTGTGAACGCGGCCGACGCGCGCAGCCAGCAGAGTCACGATCTGTGCCTGGAGGAAGAGGATGCGCTGCGGAAGCAGGGTGCGGTAGCCGACGTGACCGATGTGCATGCGGCGCTGGAGAAGGAACGGACGTTTGAGGTGGCTCGCGCCGAGGCCAAGGTGCAGGGCGTGGCGATGTTCCAGTTGCGGTTTGCAGCGAACGGCGTGCAGACGGCGGAGCTGATTGGCGGCGATGACGTGCTGAAGCCGATGAGCGATGCATTGAAACACTTGAAGCTGGAGCAGCCGGTACCGCCGGAGAGCCATGGAGTGGTGGTGCGGGTGGGTGCGCTGAACTGCGAGACGGGGCCGGACTGCGAGCTGGCGCTGGTTCCGATGGACGGCGCTGCGGCGCAGTGACCCGACCGGATTCAGCCGGTGTTTTGGATTTTCACGACAGAATTTGAATAGCGGCCACAGTCACGGAGCTCGATGCCGCACCCGGGGAGGGTGTGCGTAGCAGCGAGCTCCGCACTGTACGGACGATAAGATGCAGCGCGCTCTTCAGTGGGTGGCCTTGGCGAAGGACTGGACAATGCGGGCGCGGCAGGTGATTCGATTCAATCAAACGCTAGCGCGAGGGGCGTTCATCGAGGCCCGCGCGCGAGTCCCCAGCCGACGCCGGCGAGCTCAAGCAGCACCAAAATCTCGACGTCGAAGCTGAGGCTGGTGAGGCTGGGCGTGGCGTGCGGCGCCAGCGCGAAGAGAGCGCAGGTGAGCAGCACAGCCGACGCCCAGGCGATGCTGCGGCCAACGGGAAAGGCGCCGGCGCGGCGCGGCTGGGGCAGACTTGCGGCGTGGGCCGCAACTTTGGCGGCGAAGCCGGAGGGGATGAGCGGCTGGGGCTTGTGCTCGATAGCAGCATCGATACGGCGCTCGAGTGCGGTGGGCGCATCAGGCAGACCGGGCGCACCGGGCGCACCGGGCGCACCGGGCGCAGCGGGCGCAAAACCATTTTGTGGAAGAGAGTTGTTGGTTGATCCGTTCATCGTGCCTCCACTGCTTGAGGATAACCCGGGACATGGGCGTGGCGGGGACTCGCGGCCAGGCTTGCGCGGACGAGCTCGCTCATGCGCTTGCGTCCGCGGTGCAGATGCGTGCGCACGGTGTTGATGGGCATTTCGAGTGCGGCGGCGATGGCCTCATAACTGCAATCCTCCTGGTGATAGAGGACGAGGACGGCGCGTTCGGGTTCGGGGAGGGCGAGCAGCGCGGTGTCGACGGCGGATTGCAGCTCGGCGTCGGAGAGGAGCTGGTCGGGATTGCGGGCGTGGGTGTGGAGGGTGTCGCCGGGAAGATTTTCGAGCCACTCGGCTGCGGCTTCGTCTTCCTGCGCGGCGGGCGGGGAGGCGACGAACTCGCGCTCGCGGCGGCGGCGCTTCCACTGGTCCTGCGCGACGTTGACGACGATGCGGAAGAGATAAGTGGTGAGCGCGGAGTCGCCGCGGAACTCGGGAAGTGCGCGGTAGAGGCGGAGGAAGACCTCCTGGGCGAGGTCTTCGACGTGCGCGCCCGCGCCGGTCATGCGCGTGAGGGTGCGGAAGACCATCGCCTGGTGCTCGCGGACGAGGGCTTCGAAGGCTTGCGGCGATGTGAGATCGGTGGGCACGGGCGTCAGCGGAGGGTCTGACTTCAGGATCGAGGAAAAGTTTCAGGGGAGCGGGTGAAACTTCCGGCAGGGCCGGTGGTCAAAGGGCGCGTAGGAACGATGAAGACGAACCTCAAGGAGATATTGTATGCACCTCGCAAATGTTTTGGCCTTATTTCTGTTCAGTGATGCGTCGTGGAACAGCCCGTTTATCGTGCCGGTAGCCGGATGCGCGATGATTCTGGGCATTGTGGTTGCGGGCGTGTGGTCCAGTGCGCGCACGCGTGAGATTCAGTCGCGGGAGCGGCTGGAGGCGATTGCGCGGGGAGTGGCGATTCCGCCGACACCGGAAGAGCTGGCTATTACACACGGCAGGCCTGCAGCGAGTCTGTCGCGGCGGCGGGCGAATATCCGGCTGACCGGGGTGGTTCTGGTGGCGTCCGCGGTGGGGATCGTTCTGTTCTTCGTTGTGCTGGCGGCGGTGCTGCAGGAGCGCGATGTGCTGAGCGGGGCCGCGGTGGGATTGATTCCGCTGGCGATCGGCGTGGGCTTCCTGATCGACACGCGAGTACAGACACGCGAGATGGATGAGATGGCGGCGAACTCACAGGTGCCGCCTCCGAGCGGGCTGGTTCGATAGACTAGAAGCTCTATGAGCTCTAGCAACGAGAAGGGCGTGGCTGGGCCTTCGATGCCTCCTGGGTCTCAGCCGCGCCCGCTTCAGCGTTCGGCGGCCCGGTCTTCGATCAAGGCCGTGCGCGGAACGCGCGATCTGCTGCCTGACCAGACGCCGCTGTGGAATCGCGTGGAGGCGACCGCGCGTGCGGTGTTTGCGCGGTATGGGTTTGGCGAGATTCGTACGCCGATCTTCGAGGCGACAGAGCTGTTTGCGCGTGGGGTGGGCGAAGAGACGGATATCGTCTCCAAGGAGATGTTTACGTGGGAGGACCGCGCGCGGGCGGCAAGCGAAAAGGCACAGTCGCTGACGTTGCGGCCAGAGTCGACGGCGGGCGTGGTGCGGGCGTATATCGAGCACAAGCTGGGTGAGACCGGAGCGCTGCAAAAGCTCTTTTACATTGGGCCGCAGTTTCGGCGGGAGCGGCCACAGCGGGGACGGTACCGGCAGTTCTGGCAGATTGGCGCGGAGGTGCTGGGCCCGGCGTGGTCCGGATCCGACAGTGCGCTGCGCGATGCCGAGGTACTGGAGATGCTGGCGACTTTTCTCGATGAGCTGGGCGTGCGCGGGTGGCGGCTGGAGCTGAACTCGGTGGGCAATGCGGAGGATCGGGCTCGCTATAGCGTGGCGCTGCGCGAGGCGCTGGAGCCGGTGAAGGGCAAGCTGTGCGCTGATAATCAGCGGCGGGCGGAGACGAATCCGCTGCGGGTGCTGGATTCGAAGGATGAGCAGGACCAGGAGGTCATCAACGGTCTGCCGAAGATTGCGGATTACTTGGGTGAGGAATCGCGGAAGCATTTCGCGCAGGTATTGGCGGCGCTGGATGCGTGCGGGGTGGAGTATCACGTGAATCCGCGGCTAGTGCGCGGGCTGGATTACTACACGCGCACGACGTTCGAGTTCACGGTGCAGACGGGGCTGGGGACGCAGAACGCGCTGCTGGGCGGCGGGCGCTATGACGGGTTGAGCGAGATGCTCGGCGGACCGAAGGCCCCGGGGATTGGGTTTGCGATCGGTGAGGACCGGCTGATTCTTACGCTGCAGGCGCAGGCTGACCTTGATTCGGCGGGGACTGGATCGCCCGCTGAGAACGTGGCGAAGCTGGATGTGTATGTGGCTCCGCTGGGCGTGGCACAGAATGCGGCGGCGCTGGCGCTGGCTCGTGAGCTGCGGCGTGCCGGGCTGAGTGTTGAGGTCGGCGATGGGACGTTCAAGCTGCGTAAGAGCTTTGACGTCGCGGATAAGGTTGCGCGACGCATCGTGCTGCTGGGGGAGGATGAGGCGAAGAGCGGCGTGCTGACGGTGAAGACGTTTGCAACGGGCGAGCAGGTGAAGGTGGGGCGCGCGGAACTCCAGCGGACACTTGTCTCCTGATAAGCAATAGGGCGATATTCAAGTCGATCGGTCATCGCCGATGTGGTTACAAAGTGATGACATTTTGCTATCATCGAAGCATGTCAGACACGGCACAGATACGAAAGCCGCTTGGTGTTCGCGCGACGCCGCAGGAGCATCGCATTCTGGTGGCGGCAGCCAAGCGAGAGAGGCGCTCGTTGAACAGCTTCGTCCTACAGGCAGCTCTGCAGGCGGCGCGGCGCGAACGGGACAATATTCCGGTTGAACGTACTCCGGAGACTATGGAGGCGGCGATTCAGCGGGCGCAGGAGCTTATGCGTCCGCATCGGCAGCGCGGGCGCTCGTTAAGCGCAGAGCTTATTGCAGAGCGGCGAGCCGAGGCTGCGCGTGAGTGAGACCGTTCTGGATGCTTCAGCGTTGCTCGCACTGCTCGACTCAGAACCCGGCGCCGATCGCGTGCATGCGGCAGTCGCTTCCGCATTGATTTCGACGGTGAATTTGGCAGAGGTGTACTCCAATCTGGCGGATCGTGGCTCGGATGCGCTTCTGGCACTTCAGGCTATTCGGTTCGCGGTGCGCGAGGTTGTTCCTTTTACGGATGCCATGGCCGAACTCACGGGCAGGTTGCGGCCGCTCACTCGCGATCTGGGACTATCGCTCGGCGATCGTGCCTGTCTTGCTTTAGCCATGATGCGCAATGCAGATGTCGTCACTGCGGACAAGGCCTGGCGCAAGCTGAAACTGCCTTGCACGATTCACATCATTCGTTGAGGCTGTACTACGGCTTCGCGTCGCGGTTGGTGATGGTGACGCGGAAGGGTGGGAGATTCTTTTCAGCGGGGTCTTGCGTGTAGGTTTCGCTGGTTTTGGCGGGGTCGTAGTCGCGCCAAAGCCAGATCATCTCCTGGGGAAACTCGGCGCCGCCTTCGGTGGCGCCGTGGTGGCCTATGCCGAAAGAAAAGTGGAAGTCGTAGCCAGTGAGCTTGAGAGCATTTGCCATCGCGATGTTCGCCATAGACCAGGAGCCGTATTGATTGACGAGGTCGTTGCTACCGTCTGAAAGCCAGACGCGGAGGTTGCGGTGCGGCTCGCGGAGGATCTTGGCGGGAAAGTCCTGGCCGCCATCGGGGATACTCGGATCTTCGTGCCACTGGATCGCCGTGAAGGAGCCAACCCAGGTGATGACGCGGGAGAACTGGCCGGGCATCTGCCAGGCGGCGTTGAAGGCGCAGATGCCGCCGGAGCTCAAGCCCGTGATGGCGCGGGAGTAGGCGTCGGTGCGGAGGTTGTAACGCGCGGCGACGGTGGGGATGAGCTCGTCGCGGAGGAAGCGTGCGTAGCGGTCGGAGACAGTGTCGTACTCGGTGGAGCGCATGGAGTCTTTGAGGGTGCGCTTCCATTTCTTTGAGTAGGCTTCGACAAACCTATAGGTGGGCGTGTTGGGCGAGGCGGAGATGTCGCCGGGGTTGGTGAAGATGGCGATCATTACCGGAATTTTGTGCTGGGCAATCAGGTTGTCGAGCACGTTGAGTGCGGGGTGGTCGCCGTCGCGTTTGGCGTAGCCTTCGCCGTCCTGAAAGACCATGAGTGCGGCGGGCTTCGAGGGGTCGTACTGCGCGGGCACGTAGACCCAGTAGTCGGAGACCATGCCGTCGTAAATTTTGCTCGCGATGGTTTGTTTGGGCGAGAGCGTGCCGGTGGGGACGCCGGGGTGCTGGAGCGAGTCGGGCGTGAGCTGCGGCTGTGACGATGCGGGCTGCTGGGCGGGGCTGGCGGCGATCGTCAGCGCGAGGGTCACGGTGACGAAGAGAGTGCGAATCGGCATGGCTCCCACTGTACGCGGGATGGGCGTGAGAGGAGTTGGCTTAGCCTTTGGGGATGCGGCGGTAGATGGTGGGGCCGCGGAACATATCGGTGGGACCACCTACGGCCGCGCCGCTGACTCCTCCGATAACAGCACAGGCGGCTCGGGCGATTCCAGAGAGGTCGAGGAATTCGCTCTGGTGCCGGGTGGTGGCGAAGCCGATGGCCGCACCGACGCCGGTGCCGATCGCTGCTCCACCGAGTGTGGAGATGCCGTAGCGGGTGAGCTTGACGCTCTTGACTTCGGCGCGCGGAAAGACGTGCTGGCCCTTGGCGGAGCCGTTGTGACGGCCGCAGGTGAGGGTCTGGTCGTCGGCGGCGATGAAGTAGCAGGTGCTGCCGCCATTGTCTGCGGCGACATGCATGTGAGCGTGAAGAGGAAGGGTTTTGACGTGCCCCCATGCATCGCCGAGAGGAGCTGGCGCCGGGGTGGAGACCGGTTGTTGCGCGAGGATGGAGGCGGCGGACAGGACCATCGCGCCACACAAAAGGGCAAGCCAGATGGATTTCATGCAGGGAAGGATAGACCTGGTTTGCGCCTGACGCCACTGAAATTCGCGGCGGATTGGCACTATCTGTGTCGCCCAAGGACATGATGCAAATGGCTATCCCATATGAGCTTGCGCGAATGAGGGGCTGGGTATGGAAGATGGTGACGCGACGGAGCGGTGGCCTAGTCTCAGGGCGGATATCCGTACAATAGAAGGACTGTGATACTCGACTTTTTGGGAAACCTTGAGCGCACGCATCGCTGCGGTGAGCTGCGCGCTTCCGACGCTGACAAGACCGTCACCCTGATGGGGTGGGTGAATCGCCGGCGGGACCATGGCGACCTGATCTTTCTCGACCTGCGCGACCGTTTTGGGATTACGCAGGTGGTCCTGGACAAGAGCGCCTCGCCGGAGGCCCACGCGAAGGCGGAGGCGGCTCGGCCGGAGTTTGTGGTGGCGGTGACTGGCACTGTTCGGCTGCGCGGCACGGGGCTGACGAACCCGAAGATGCCGACCGGCGAGATCGAGGTCGTCGGGCGGGAGCTGCTGCTGCTGAACGATGCCAAGACTCCGCCGTTTTCCCCCGCCGACGATGCGACAGTGAACGAAGAGGTGCGGCTGAAGTATCGCTACATCGACCTGCGGCGCGAGGAGATGCAGCGAAACTTTGCGGTGCGCAGCAGGGTGGCGATGGCGATTCGCAATTACCTGGTCGAGCAGGGATTTCTGGAGATCGAGACGCCGTTCATGACGCGGTCTACTCCTGAGGGCGCGCGAGATTACCTGGTTCCAAGCCGCGTGCATCCGGGCCATTTCTATGCGCTGCCGCAGTCGCCGCAGATCTTCAAACAGATTCTGATGATCTCGGGGTTCGACCGCTACTTTCAGGTGGCGCGGTGTTTTCGCGATGAGGACCTGCGCGCGGACCGGCAGCCGGAGTTTACGCAGATCGACCTGGAGATGACGTTTCCGCAGCAGGAGACGGTGTTTCGGGTAGCGGAAGGATTTTTGCGAGCGGCGTTTCGGGCGGCGGGGATTGAACTTTCGGAGCAACCGTTTGTGCAGATGAGCTACGACCAGGCGATTGCGAGGTATGGCATCGACAAGCCGGATATGCGGCTGCCGGCCATGGTCGACTTTTCGGACCTGCTTACGCCCGAACTACGGGATGCCCTGCATATTGAGCAAGACTTGCCAGTGCTGGGGTTCGCTATCCCGAACGCTGATGAGATGAGCGGTACTCAACGCAAGGCCATGATTGGCGAAGTTCGCGCGATACTTGGAGCTTCCGGTTTGGATTATCTGGATACGGCGCGCATGAAAACCTCCGAACAGTTCCTTGATGTGGCAGACGCCATGGCGAGGAGATTTCGAGAGCAGTACGCCACGTTCCTTCAGCATGCAACGCGAGGGGCAATTGACGATAACCTGTTGGTCGCCGTCATAACCCCAAAATACGGAACCCCTGCCGAAATCACCGGGGATCGGACTTGGATTCATAAGCGTGTGGGCGCGCTGCGACTGGAGCTGGCCAAGAAGTTTGCCGACAAGCATGGACTGTTTGCGCAGACTGGAACGGCGAAGGATTTCCGGTTCCTGTGGGTCACGGATTTTCCGATGTACGAGTGGAACGAGGAGACGAAACAGTGGGATGCGGCGCACCATCCGTTTACCTCGCCGCATGAGGAAGACATCAAGTCAGGCGCGTTGTGGGATGACAAGGGTGCGGTGCGGGCGCTGGCCTATGACGTGGTGCTGAATGGAACGGAGCTTGGGTCGGGGTCGATTCGTATTCATCGCAAGGATGTGCAGGCGGAGATCTTCCGCACGCTGGGGATGAGCGATGAGGAGGCGCATGCGCGGTTCGGATTCTTCCTGGATGCGCTGGAGTATGGAACACCTCCGCATGGAGGGATTGCGCTGGGGCTGGACCGGATTGTGATGATTCTTGCGGGCGCGTCTTCGCTGCGCGAGGTGATTGCGTTTCCGAAAACGGCGAAGGCGATCGATTTGATGGTGGATGCGCCGACGCCGGTGAGCGAGCTGCAGCTACGGGAGCTGAATCTGCGGATCGCGCATAAAAGTTAGCGGCGAAAAACAATCAGTTCATGTGGCGCTTGTCGGTGGGATCCTTGTCGTCGAGGCCGAGGTAGCGACCGCTTTCGTCGATGCTGACGTCTTTGCCCTGCTTGCGCATATAGACCGTGAACTTTTTGGCGGCGCGACGACGTTTGGAGCGGTAGTAGGCGTTGCGGATGCCGAACCAGCGTTCAGCGAAGGCGTGGCGCAGTCCCTTGCGGGGCGCGATCTGCACGAAAAACAAGGCGAAGAGCGCGGTGCAGACGGCGTTGAGCGCGTCGAAGTCGTTGTGGTAAAGGACGTCGAAGATGAGATAGACGAGAAGGAAGCCGGCGGCAATGTATTTGGCGCGGGCGCGAAAGATGAAGTTGAAGCTGAGGCTTTCATCCGGGTGCAGGCGGGCATAGACCAGAAGCAGCGCGATGACGATGGGCCAGAGGCCGTTGCTGGTTGCGCGAATGGGGCTGAGGACAGGAGCGAAGGGGCCGAGGATGAGGCTGAGGATCGTTGCGAGAAGCGCCCCGCCGACTACAGAAAAGAAGAAGAGCTCGCCGAACCAGCGCGTGCCGCGCTCGTCTTCGAGCGACGAACCGAAGTACCAGAGGGAGAGAAGGGCGAAGAGCAGGCCGAGGAGAGAGTCGGGAATGAAGGGCCATGTGGCGAACTGCCAGATGAGCGGGAAGGCGCGGAGCGGATGCAGGGAGAAGAGCTCGGCCATGGTAAGCGGGAAACCGGGCAGAATGAAGCTGGAGATAAAGAGGGCTACGAAGACAACGAGTGCGAAGAGGATGAGCTTGCGCGTAAGGCCGCGGAAGGCTGGCAGTGCGAGAAGAATCGGGCCGTTGGAGCGCATGAGCTGGTTCCTTCTGAATACGTAGCCGCGTTGAGTGCTCTACTGCCGTGCGGGCAGGGGAGGCACGGGAAGAGAGCGATGACCGGCCGCGTCGAGGGCGCGCACGCCGAAGAAGACATTGTCTTTGCTGACATCGAGCGTGACGGTCGTCGCCGCTCCGACGTTGCGGGAGTGCGTCCAGACCGGATCGGTTGTGTCGCGCCAGACGATCTCATAGGTTGTGCCGGGCGGCGCAAACGCCGATGGGTCCCACGCGAGTTCGGTGTTGTTGTCCAATCTGCGAGTGAGGACACGAACGTTCTGCGGCTCGCTGGGGGCGTCGGCCAGCGTAGCCAGGGTGAGAGCGTTCAGGCGAGCGACGTTGGCGACATAGCGGGTGTCAACAAACTTCAGCAAATCTCCGTACTCGATTCCGTTTTCAGTGCGCAGTGTCTGATGCTGATGATTGAAGTTCTCACGCCACTCGGTGAAGCGGACGGCGGCAAAGCCCTCGTGGTTGAAGCTACTGTGATCGCCGCCGCGCAGATAGCGGTCGCGGCGCAGAATCATTACGGGATGAAATGCGGGCAGCAGGCGAACAAGGTGCGAACGTGCGTGCGCGCGGGCAGCAGGGCGCGCATGTTGCATGGAAGATTGGAAGTATGACGGTGCGAGCTCGGCGATACTGCGAGCGAGCTCGCGCGAGGGAGAGTCGTTCTCCGCTCCAAGCCCGAGGATCTGGCGCTCCTGCGCCGGCGTGGCCGCCGAAGGAACTGACTCGGAGAAGACGCGAACGATGTCCTTGCGCTGCTGGGTCTCCCCGGGAGTCGTGTCGCCGCCGACGATGTCGTTATTCAGCGCGGCGACGAGCGGCCAACCCTCAGATTTGGCGAGAGCGGCCAGGTGATGCGATCCATTGAGGCCCTGCTCTTCACCTGCGACCGTGGCGAAGACGATAGTGCCGGTGAGCTTCAGCTTGGAGAGAGCGCGAGCCGACTCAATCGAGACGGCGACGCCGCTGGCGTCATCGTTGGCTCCGGGCGCGGTAAGGTGCGAGTCCATGATATCGGTAGCTCGCGAGTCGTAGTGGCCGGTGACGAGGGTCCAGGGCGCGTTCTTGTCGGTGGAGGCGCCGTGGAGAATGGCGTAGACGTTCACGATGCGGGTCGGACGCGGAATGCGACCGGGGCGGCCGTTCACGGTCGCCGGCTGCTCGACGAACTCATTGCGTTTGACCTCCAGACAGCCTCCGCAGGTCGCGGAGATGGCGCGAAACTCCGACTCGATCCAGTCGGCCGCGGCGTTGATTCCCTGGCCCGGCGGGAGATCGGTGTCCATGCTGGAGAGCGTGTTGCGGGTGCCGAAGCTGACCAGCCTGGCGATGTCGGCATGGACGGCGTCCGGAGAGATGGTCCGCAGGGCGGAAGCGATGGCTGGATCGGCCGGCAGAGGAGCGATGAGGTCGGATTGGGTGGCCGGGGACTGGGCGCTCAAGACCGACGCGACCGCGAGAACAACAGCCGCGACGCTATGTGCCAGAAATTGCTTCATCCTCTAGTCTCCTGATTGCCGGGATGTAACCGTCGAAGAATTGTGCGCGTCCTAAGTTGACGTGCAGGGGTAGCGCCGTTAGAACTAGAAAAGCTACCCGCGACGCACTTGCACCATCGTACAAGGGCGGCAGGAGCTGAGAGTGAGGAGACAGTTATGTCAGTCGTATGCCCGGAATGCGACAATCCGCTGGATATCGATGTCGATGATCTGGAAGAGGGCGAGATTATCCAGTGCGAGGAGTGCGGGACGGATCTTGAGGTGGTGTCGAGCGATCCGCTCGAGCTGGCGCCAGTGGATGAGGAGGGCTATGACGATGAGGATGAAGCTCCCGCGGAAGTGGAGGATGCCGACGAGTAAGCTACAGGGTCTCCTGGTCGTGGGAAGAGCAGCCGTCCTGGGTGTTGGGCTGTGTATGCTTGCCATGCCCGCGATGGCTGCGGGCGGACCGGTTGCGGCGACATCGACGAAGGTCGCCAAGCCGCGTACGGTTGCGGGGGTGGTGCTCAACAGCAGCGGCGCGCCGATTCAGGGTGCGGTCGTGTATTTGAAGGATGCGCGGTCACTGGCAGTCAAGAGCTTTCTGAGCGATGCGGACGGAAGGTTCCACTTTCGCCAGCTTTCGATGACTACGGATTACGATCTGTGGGCGGAACTGCATGGCGATCGGTCGAAGATACGGCGCATAAGCCAGTTCAACAACAAGCCCGACTTGAGTTACACGTTGAAGGTCAATACAGGGAAATAGCACGGCGAAAGTGGCACTTGGCAGGTGGGATTCGGCGGCACTGCGGATTTTGCAGCTTTGGCGAATATCAGGCGAATATAATGCCTTCAGGTTTCCTGTGGACTCAATGTCCCAATCCGACCGTTTTGGCTTCCTGCACATCGACCTGAACAGCTTCTTTGCGTCGGTGGAGCAGCAGCTGCATCCGGAGTATCGCGGGAAGCCGACGGCTGTGACGGCGACGATGGCCGATACGGGGACGATTATCGCGGCGAGCTATGAGGCGAAGGCGCTGAAGATTAAAACCGGAACGAAGGTGGGTGAGGCGAAGCGGCTTTGCCCGGGAATCATTCTGGTTGAAGGCGAGCATTCGACGTATGCGAAGTACTCGCATGCGATTGCCGATGCGGTGGAGAATGTGTGTCCGGTGGCGCATACGCCGTCGATCGATGAGATGGTGTGCCAGTTGATGGGGCGTGAACAGGAGCCGCCGCGGGCGAGGCAGATTGCGCTGGGGATCAAGGCAGCGATCAAGAAGGACGTCGGCGAGACGCTGCGCTGCTCGATTGGCATGGCGCCGAACCGGTATCTTGCCAAGATTGCGAGCGACATGCAGAAACCCGATGGGTTGATCGGACTGCTGCCTTCGCAGCTGCCGCGGGCGATTGCGCACCTGGAGCTGCGCGATCTGCCTGGGGTTGGGGCGCGCACGGAGATCCGGCTGAACGCGAAGGGTATTCATACGATGGAGCAGTTGCTGGCGCTGGACCGCAACGGCATGCATGGGCTGTGGAACTCGGTGTGGGGCAACCGGCTGTATCACTGGCTGCGCGGAGAGTTGACCGGCGATGATGGGGCGGTCGATGCGCCGGAGGTGCAGAAGTCGCTGGGGCACTCGCACGTGCTGGGGCCGGAGTTCCGCACGCTGGAGGGAGCGTGGGCGGTGACGCACAAGCTGGTTCACAAGGCGGCGATGCGGCTGCGGATGGAAAAGTTCTATACGACGGCGCTGTCGTTCAACATTCGGTTTGCGCTGACGCGGGAACAGGCAGCGCGCGCGGAGAAGTCGCGGCGGCATTCGAGCGGCATTGAGCATGCTTCATGGGGCATGGAGGCGCGCTTTCGCGCGTGCCAGGACACGCTGACGTTGCTGGAGGCGTTGCAGGGCATCTGGCAGCAGTGTCCAAAGGGGCCGGAGCAGCAGCGGCCGTTCTTTGTCGCCGTAACACTGCACAATTTGATTCTCGAGGATGAGCTGCAGCAGACGCTGTTCGAGGAGCCGGGCAGACGCAATGAGCTGGCGGCGACCATGGACAAGCTGAATCTGAAGTTCGGGCACACGACCGTGCACTTTGCGGGGATGCTGCCGGCGCGAGAGAGTGCGCCGACGCGGATCGCGTTCACGCAGATTCCGGTTCAGTACGGCTCCGACTGGATGTAACTGGATGTAGATGAGGGCGCGGGTTGCTGTATTCGCATCTAATGAGACACCCCAGGCCGGAGGAGTCGTATGGCCAAGCCACGTTTTACTACGCAGAAGCGCGTTTCGCTGAAGGGAAGCGGACGCAAGGCATTCGATCCACAGACGGCGCCAGGATTTGCTTCGCATGTGGAGAGCGTGAGCGAGCCGATTACGGTTTCGGTGCTGCTGGCCGCGAAGACGCCCGTCGATCCGAAGGTGCGGTTGACGCGTGAGGAGTTTGCGGAGCGGCATTGCGCGAGCGCCGGCGCGGAGGAAAGCGTTCGCGCGTTCGCTGCGGAGTTCGGTCTGCGCGTGGAAGCTGCGCGGGAGCGCGGACGGCGCACGATGCAGCTAACGGGATCGCGCGAAGCGATGGAGCGGGCGTTCGACGTGACGCTGCAACATCACGTAGATTCGCGCGGAAAAAGGATGCGTGTGCGCGAGGGCGAGATCATGTTGCCGGAAGAGCTTGCGCCGCAGGTGATGGCAGTGTTGGGGCTCGACACGCGGCCGCAGGCCAAGCCTCACTTTCGCGTAGCAACGCCGCGCGCGGGAAATGTGAGCTATACACCGGTGCAGGTGGGCGAGCTGTATGGATTTCCTGCGAATGCGAAGGCGGCGGGACAGACGATTGGTCTGCTGGAGCTGGGCGGCGGATATCGTGAGGCAGATATTACTGCCTATTTTCAGAGCTTGAATCTGCCTTCGCCGAGTGTGACCGCCGTTTCGGTGGACAAAGGAACGAACTCGCCGGGCGATGCGAGCGGCGCGGACGGCGAGGTGATGCTGGACATTGAGGTGTCGGCAGCGATTGCCGTCGGCGCGAAGGTGGCGGTGTACTTTGCGCCGAATACGGACCAGGGATTTATCGATGCGGTGACGACGGCGATTCATGACTCGACCAACAAGCCGAGCGTGCTGTCGATCAGTTGGGGAGGGCCGGAGTCGAGCTGGACGGGGCAGGCGGTGACGGCGCTCGATGAGGCGTGCCAGGCGGCCGCGGCGTTGGGTGTGACGATAACGGTGGCGTGCGGCGACGATGGATCGACCGATGGCGTATCGAGCGGCAATCATGTCGACTTCCCTGCTTCGAGCCCGCATGTGCTGGCGTGCGGCGGAACGAAGCTGGTATCGAGTGGCGATGCGATTACGAGCGAGACGGTGTGGAATGAACTCTCGCTGAACGAAGGCGCAACCGGTGGCGGTGTGAGCACCTTGTTTGCGCCGCCGAGCTGGCAGGCGAACAGCAATGTGCCGAAGCCGACGGTGAGCGGCGGCGGACGCGGTGTGCCGGATGTTGCGGGCGATGCGGATCCGTCGACGGGATACACGGTGCGCGTGGATGGCGAGACGACGACGATCGGCGGAACGAGTGCGGTGGCTCCGCTGTGGGCAGGGTTGATTGCCCTGGCGAATGCGACGAATGGACAGGATGCCGGGTTTGCGAATCCGTCGCTATACAGTGCGACATCTGCATTTCGCGATGTTACGAGCGGCAACAATGGGGCTTTCAAGGCCGGACCTGGGTGGGATGCATGCACGGGGCTGGGCAGCCCGAAAGGAGCGGCGGTGATTGCGGCGCTGGCTTCCGGCGGCCCTGCGAAGAGGTGACAAACGTCATCGTGCTTTGTTGACGGCGCTCACTCGAAACGCGGGAGCGGAAGGGCGAGACTCACTTCTGTAAGGCGAGAAGGAGTCCACGATGAGCGCTTTTGCGGAACCGATTGCTGCGGTTTTGAGCCAGAGCTCGCATATCTCTATAGCAACCGATGTTGTTGCTTCACTGCAGGCCGTAACGAAGCGGTATCGCAACGGCGTTGTTGCGCTGGATGGGCTGTCGCTGGAGCTGCAACGCGGCGAGATTGTGGCGCTGCTGGGGCCGAACGGTGCGGGGAAATCGACGGCCGTGAAGCTAATGATGGGGCTGACCTCGGCGACGGCGGGGGTGGTTCGCATCTTTGGCGCGGATCCGAGGTTTGCCGGCAATCGTCTGCGCACAGGCGTGATGCTGCAGGTAGGGCGCGCGCCGGAGATGTTGCGGGTTCGCGAACATGTTGAGATTATGCGCGGGTACTATCCGCGGCCGCTGCCGTTTGCGGAGATCGTTCGCGCAGCGGGGCTGGAGGGAATCGAGGAGCGAATGTTCGGGCAGCTTTCCGGCGGCCAGAAGCAGCGCATGCTGTTTGCTCTGGCGCTTGCGGGCGATCCTGATTTGATCTTTCTGGATGAGCCGACTGTGGGCCTGGATATCGAGGCGCGGAGGCTGATGTGGGCGCAGATTCGTTCGCTGCGGGCGCGCGGCAAGACGGTGCTCCTGACTACGCATTATCTGGAAGAAGCGGACGCGCTGGCAGATCGCATCGCCGTCATCAACAAAGGTCGCATGGTGTGTGCGGGCACTTCGGCGGAGGTGAAGTCCATGGGTGCGGGAACGGCGGCTTCTGGCGTGTCAGGTACGGGACGGTTGCCTCCGAACATGGCCGGGGTGAAGCTGCTGAAGTTTGAGACCAGCCTCACACGCGAGAGCCTGCTGAACCTGGCGGGAGTGGAGCGCGTGGAATCGGATGGGGCGCGCGTGACGGTGACCTCGTCCGCGCCGGAGCTTACGCTGCGCGAACTGTTGGCGCTCGATCCCAAGCTGTGCGGGCTCGAGGTGCAGGCCCCGGCGCTCGAAGACGCGTTCCTTGCGCTTACTTCGCAAGATTAGCTTTTTGCGCTTGAACTCACGAACTATTTCTGGAGGTTTCATCATGTCGACTGCTACTGTTCCGCTTTCCTACGCTTCCACCAATTCGCTGAGCCGCATCGCCCGGATATTTGTTCGCGAGACGCGGTACGAATTTGTGCGCGCGTTACGCACCCGCGCTTTCTCGCTTTCCGTGATCGGCTTTCCAGTAATGTTTTATCTGCTGTTCGGTGTGATGAATCGTGGTGAGGCGGTTCATGGACAGATGGTTGCGAAGTACATGCTCGCGAGCTACGCGGCGTTTGGCGCGGTGGGCGCGGCGCTGTTTGGAATTGGCGTGGGGCTTGCAGGCGAGCGCGTGTCGGGATGGCTGGAGCTGAAGCGCGCCAGTCCGATGCCGCCGCTGGCGTATCTTGCGGCGAAGTGCGTAGCGTCGGTGGCGTTCGGCCTAATTATCGTCAGCATCCTCTGCGCGGTAGGAATCTTTGCTGCCGGCGTTCATGTCAGCCTGACGGAGTATGTCGGACTGTTGGGGGTAAGCGTGATTGGCGGAGTTCCGTTTGCATGCATGGGGCTGCTGCTCGCGATGATTGTGCCGGCGAATGCTGCGCCGGGCATCGTGAATTTGATCTATCTTCCTATGAGCTACTGCGGCGGCTTGTGGATGCCCATTTCGATGCTTCCGAAGTGGCTGCAGCATGCGGCGCCCTGGCTGCCGACATACCATCTGGGACAGTTGATGCTTTGGGTGATTGGATATGCGCAGCCGGGCGAGGCGGCGATGCAACATGTTCTGGCGCTGACCGGGTTTGCGCTGCTGTTCCTGGGCTGCGCGTGGATGGCCTTTGCGCGAGCGGATGCGGACGCCTAAGAAGCAGTGTTTGTCGGCACTTGCACAAGAGCTCTCTGCAACGTCTACACTGCACCTGAAGAGGATCGTATGAATGATGAGTCGATACCTTCGCGCAAGAGGCTGGACCGCAGCGATCTCTTCTGGCTGGCATACCTGATCTTCTTCTTCATCGAGCCGCTCACCCGGCGCTCGATGGTGTATTGGCTGGAGTGCCTGAGCATTGCCGCGTTTTTTGTGGGGCTGTATCTCGTGTTTCTGCGCTCGCAGAACACGCGTGTCAGGCTGTGGTGGATCGGGTGCATGTGGGCTCTTGGAGTGCTCGCGTATCCGGTTAACCCAGGCGCGATCGCGTTTCTGATCTATGCTGCCGCGCTGCTGCCCTTCGTCTTTACGCCAACGGTCTGGATCATAACGGCCTTGGTCGTGGAATCTGGACTGCTGGCACTCGAAGCCCATCTATTGCATACCGGCCCTTATAACTGGTTCTTTGGGGCATTCTTCATCTTTGTCGTCGGTGGGACGAATATCTTCTTCGCACAGAAGCAGCGTGCGAACTGCAAGCTACGCATGGCGCAGGAGGAGATTGAAGCACTGGCAGCTGTAGCGGAACGCGAGCGGATTGCGCGCGATCTGCATGATGTGCTCGGGCATACGCTAAGCGTGATTGTGCTGAAGGCGGAGTTGGCGGGGCGACTGCTGGCGCGCGGCGACGATACGGCCCGCGCGATGGCGGAGATTGGCGATGTGGAACGCACAGCGCGCAGCGCGCTGGCCGAGGTGCGCGAGACGATCGGCGGATATCGCGCACGCGGGCTGATTGCGGAGATGGAAGCTGCGAGAAATGCACTTGCGGCCGCTGGCGTTCAGTTGCAGGTTGATGCTTCACCGGAACCCGCGAGCCTTCGTCCGGCGGAGGAGACGGTGCTGGCGCTGGCGCTGCGCGAGGCGGTGACTAACATCGTGCGGCATGCGCAGGCGAGTACATGCAGGTTGCACTTTGCGATGGAGAACGGACGGCATTCGCTGGTGATAGAAGATGATGGGCATCACTCTGCGACGCGCGAGGGCAATGGGTTACGCGGGATGCGGGAGCGCGTGGAGTCTATGGGTGGTCGAATCTTGCTGGAGCGCGAGCATGGGACGCGGCTGTCGATTGAGCTGCCTGCGACTGCCACGGGGAGTGCGTCGTGAGCAACGCAGAGACCGGCGCGAAGGAGATTCGCGTGCTGCTGGCGGAGGACCAGACGATGGTGCGCGGCGCGCTCGCGGCTTTGCTGGAGATGGAGCCGGACATTCACGTAGTCGCGCAGGCCGGCAATGGGCGAGAGGCGGAGCGGTTGACGCGCGAACTGAAGCCGGATGTTGCGGTGACCGACATTGAGATGCCTGAGTGGACGGGATTGGAGTTTGCGTCGGCGCTGAAGGAGAGCAATTCGAAGACGCGCGTGATTATTCTGACGACGTTCGCACGACCGGGGTATCTGCGGCGTGCGCTGGAATCCGGAGCGCGTGGATATCTGCTGAAGGACAGGCCTGCCACGGAACTGGCGCAGGCCATTCGCCGTGTGCACTCTGGGTTGCGAGCGATTGACCCGGAACTGGCTGCAGAGGCGTGGAGTGCGGAGGCCGACCCACTGAACGATCGTGAGCGGCAGATTTTGCAGCGCGCGGGCGAGGGACGCAGCTCGGCGGAGATTGCGACGGAGTTGCGGTTGAGCGAGGGGACGGTCCGGAACTATCTGTCCGAGGCAATTGCCAAGCTGGGTGCGGCGAATCGTGTGGACGCGGCGCGGATTGCGCGGCAGCGCGGATGGTTGTGAGCGGAACAAAGTATGTGGGGCGGCTGGCGCCGTCGCCGACAGGGCTGCTGCATCTGGGACATGCACGGACGTTCTGGATTGCAGCTCAGCACGCGCGGGCGGCGAAGGGAATGCTTTGGCTGCGCGATGAGGATTTGGATCCGCTGCGGTCGCGCGCGGAGTTGGCGCAGGCGATGCGCGAGGATCTGCACTGGCTGGGAATCAGGTGGGACGCGGAGATGCGGCAGAGCGAACGCGTGAGCTCATATCGCAACGCTATGGAGCAGTTGCTGCGTGACGGGCATGTGTATGCGTGCAACTGCAGTCGCAAGGATTTGCAACAAGCCGTGCAGGCTCCGCATGAGGACGAGGATGAACCAGTGTACAGCGGGCAGTGCCGGCCTGCGGGAAGCGAACGCGCAGCTGAGTTACGAGATGAGACGAGCTATCGATTTCGTGTAAACGATGATGAGATCGTGCGCTTTGTAGATGAGCATGCGGGTGCACAGAGTTTTGCGGCTGGGTGCGGAGCTGACGCGGACTTCGGAGATTTTGTGGTGTGGCGCAAGGATGGGCTGCCGAGTTATCAGCTGGCGTGCGTGGTCGACGACGCGGCGATGGGTGTGACGGAGGTGGTGCGCGGTCGCGATCTGTTGAAGTCTACTGCGCGGCAGATATTATTGCAGCGCGCGCTTGGGCTGCCGGCGCCACACTATTTTCATTGCGATCTGATGCGCGATGAAGCGGGCGCTCGGCTGGCGAAGCGGCATGATGCGCTGAGCTTGCGAGCACTGCGCGAGACCGGAATGACGCCGCGGGATGTGATTGCGCGGTTTGGTCGGGAGAGAACTTGTAACTAACGCGGGGCCGTTGGCGTCTTATGGTTGGAGCCCGGGAGGCTCTGCTCGTGCGACTTCGTCTGTTTCCTCTTATTACGGCTTTGGCCCTGCTTCTGCCGCTCACCGCCTGCTCGGAGAGCGCGCGCAAGACGCCGATTCCGGCTGCGAACACCGATGTCTCGCTGGCGAGCGCACCGGGACGCGAGACGGCGGTGTTTGCGGGTGGATGTTTCTGGGGAACACAGGCGGTGTTTGAGCGCGTGAAGGGCGTGCTGACGACCGCTGCAGGCTACTCCGGGGGCTCTGCCAAGACCGCGACCTACGATCAGGTGACGACCGAGACGACCGGGCATGCGGAGTCGGTAGAGGTGGTGTACGATCCGTCGAAGCTGACGTATGGGCAACTGCTGCGCATCTTTTTTTCGGTGGCGCACGATCCGACGGAGCTGAACCGTCAGGGCCCGGATGTGGGGACGTCCTATCGTTCGGCAATCTTCTACGCCAATGACACGCAACGGCACCTGGCCGAGGCATACGTTGCGCAGCTCGATGCAGCGCATGTATTCCCGAAGCCGATCGTCACTCAGGTGACTCCGCTGAAGGGCTTCTATCGCGCGGAGGAGTACCACCAGGACTTCGCGCTGAAGAACCCCAACAACTCGTACATCAACATCTGCGACAGACCGAAGATTGCTGCGTTGAAGCGGCAGTTTCCGGAGCTCTTCGTCGATTACAAAGGCCAGAAGTAGGATCGATGCCGCCGTCTACTGGCCGGCATCTGGCCCGTAGAGCGCGCGGATCATGTCGTCGTAACTCTTCATCTGGTAGTTCTCAGGTGGCGTGCCGCCAGCGAGGTAGCGGACGAAGTAGTCCCAGCGGCGGCGCGTGATGTAGGGAGTCTGCTCGCCGTAGCCGTGGTGGGCGTTGGGGATCGCGAGCATGTCGAAGGTCTTGTTCGCCTTCATTAGAGACAGCACCATCGTCAGCGTGTTGTTGGGCGGAACGTTGTCGTCCAGGGTGCCGTAAGTAAGCATGAGGTGGCCTTTGAGGTTGGCCGCGTAGTTCTGGTTCGCCTGCGCCTCGTAGTTGTCCTCGCCGTTGGGTCCGATGACTTCAAGGCCGGCGTACTTCTCATCCCAGTCATCCTCGTAGTCGCGATTGTCGTGGTTGCCGCTCTCGGCCCAGCCTACCTTGAAGAAATCCGGGTAGTGGAGGAGCGCAGAGGCAGTGGCGTTGCCGCCGCCGGAGTGCCCCCAGATGCCGACGCGATCGATATCGATCCATGAAAAGCGCGCGGCCAGCTGCTTGATGCCGACGACCTGATCGGGGATCGTGGCCTCGCCCATCTCCGCAGGCGTGTCAGCATGATTATCGTGGAAGCTCTTGGAGCGGAACGGCGTGCCCATGCCGTCGATGCAGACGACGACGAAACCGAGATCAGCGAGGGCCTGGTCGTCGCCGCTGGCGGCGGAGAAGCTGCGCGAGCCGCAGGAGCCGATCTGCGGACCGGGATAGACGTAGTCGATCAATGGATATTTTTTGCTGGCGTCGAAGTTCGTTGGCTTCCAGAGGAAACCGTAGAGCGGCGTCTTGCCGTCGCGCGCGTCGACGGTGATAGGCGTGGGGGGCTTCCATCCGGCGGCGAGCAGCATCGAGATGTCCTGGTGCGCAAGCGTGGCGAGAATCTTGCCGGTGTTGTCGCGGAGGACTGCGGTCTCAGGTGTCTCGCGCGTGGAGTAGACGTCGACGAAGGTGCTGCCGTCGGGCGAGGGCGTGATGGCGTGGTCGGCGTTCTCCGGAGCTAAAAGCTGCTGGTGGGAGCCATCGAAGTTCGCGCGGTAGTAGTGCGTGAAGTACGGGTCTTCCCCTTTCTCTTTGCCGGTGGCGAGGAAGTAGATCACGCGATTCTTTTCGTCGACGTGCAGCACTTCGGTGACCGGACCATCGCCGTGCGTGATCTGATTCTTCAGCTTGCCGGTAGTGAGGTCATAGAGATACATCTGACCCCAGTTGCTGCGCTCGGAGTACCAGAGGAACTCATTCGACGCGGGCAGATAGAACCAATTGACCTTGCCCTGGCCGGATTCGTAGTAGGTGGGAACGTGGTCGTGATAGATGGTGCGGACGTCGCCAGTTTCGGTGTCAGCGATGCGGAGCCACTCGTCCTTGTGATCGCGTGAGGTGGAGACAAAAGCAAGCGTCTTGCCGTCAGGCGAAAACTTCACGTCGTCCCAGCCGGAGCCGCCGCGGCAGCTTACGTCATCGCAGAGCGTGCTGCGGTGCTCATCGGGCGGCATCTTCAGGCGAACCATCTTCGCCGTGTCGACGTCGATGACGACGCGTTCGATCTTGGTGATGTTCTTATCGCCGAGCAGAGGATAACGCCACGCATCCAGTGTGGGATGGCGGTTCGTTGTGGAAACAACGTACATCATGCCGTCTTTGCGCTGGTCCTGCTGGAAGGTGGCGATCTTCTTTGAGTCGGGCGACCAGATGAGAATGGGCGCGTCGGAGTGCGTCCATCCGGCGTTGTCGGTGGCGTAGCCGAAGTCCTTGACACCGTCGGTGGTGAGCTGACGCTCTTCACCGGTGGCTTCGACGCGTACCCAAAGGTTGTTGTCGCGGATGAACGCGGCGAGTTTCTTGTCCGGCGACAGATCGAAGGGCGCTTTGCCACGGCCGATGCGTGGGCGGGGGGCGGACGTAGCCGGCCTATTCTTCTTCGCAGCCATTTGGGCGTTTCCGCCGACCTGCGTGGAGCTTAGACCGGCGGGAGGCTGCGCGTTGGGCTTCTGCTCCGGGTGTTCGACATGCTGCGGAGGAGCTTCGAGCGTGCAGCTTGCAGCATTGGCCGTGCAGTGGAATGTTTCCGTGCGTAGCGTGACAGCAAAGCCGCCGTTCGCTTCGGGCGCGTAGGTGTCGATGCGAAGATAAGCGGCATCGATTTCACGGCCGGAGGCTTTGCTGAGCGCTGCGGCCAGCTTCTTCGTGTCGAAGGCGAGCTCGGTCTTTCCTGAGGCGTCGGCGATGCGGAATGCAACCGCACCTGCGGCGGGATCGCGAAAGAAGACACGGCCGTCAGGGAGATACTGAACCTCGCTGACGGTGTGGTCGACGAGTGGGCTGACGTTATAGGACATCCATCGCTCGGCCTGCGCATAGTCGTGCGCGGTGTAGACGCGCTGTGCGTGGAGTGCGGCGAATGGAAGGGCGAGGGCGAGAATCAGCGGCGTTATGCGAACGATCATCGTGTCAGATCCATGGCTTGAGACGGAAATTTGCGGAAATCAGATGTCGAGTTCCGATTTTACGGCGAGTTCAGGGCGTGTACGGCGTAGACGTGCGAGCAGCGCCGAAGGACGCAGCGAAGGGGGATAGTGCAACATCGAAAGCAGAAATTCCTTCCATGTATCGTGTGCGATGCGAAGCGAAGAAGGAAGAACGTAGACGTCCATAATGATCTCAGACAACAGCAGCGAGGCCGCAGCGCCGTAGAGGCCATAGTGGCGTGCTGCGAAATAGGTGAGCACAACCGTGATGCCGGTGGCAACGGTATAAAGCATAGCAAGCCGCTCGTGCTGATTGATGGCCGAGACCAGCGTGGAGCTTGTGGACCAGAGCGAATAGAAGACGACGACGATCAGAAGCACGCTGACGAGACCGGTGCTGGGTGGAACTTTGCCTTGCGTCCAGTGATGCAGGAATGTCGGGCCGACGATGGCAACCACCACGACGACGCTCATCGAGAAGAACAGTGCGAGCTGACAGGCGCGGCGATGCAACAGCCGGACAAGCTCGACGTTTCCGGCGCCGAAGGCTATGGAGAGCTCCGGCCAGACGGTGTTGTTGACCATCTGCACGCACTGCAAGGCTACGCGCGAGATGATTCGCGCGGTGCCGAAGATGGCGACATCGACGGGACCGAGCGCATATCCGACCACAATCAGCGTGCCCTGGAGGTTGAGAGCGTTGCCCAGAGGGAAGCCCATGAAGGCGATGGCCGGGCGGGCGAGACGCTTGATCTCTGCGAAGGAGGCTCGGCTCCAGCCATAGCTGATCCAGGGAATATCGTGTCGAACCATCACGCAGAGGATGAGCGTGACCGCAATGTTCGCAAGCGCCAGAACCTTCGCCGTTGTGCGCGGACCGTAGCCGAGGAAGACAGGAAGCAGCTGCACGGCGAAGGCCAGCATCGAGAGACCCGTCTTCAGCAGGTTGCCATACGAGTAGCGCGCGATGCAACGATACGCTGATTGCAAGAGCTGTTCGAGCTGGCCGAGAAGAACCGAGAGGCCCAGCCAGAAGAGAATCCAGCGCGCGTCGCTGTTGTCGACGGACGAGAGATGAAGAAGATCGGCGACCGGCAGCCAATAGAGGGCAACACACATCGCCGCGCCGGTAACTCCGAGCACGATCGAGATGAGCCACCAGCAGCTTTGAAAGACGCTGAGGGCGGCGTCCTGCTCCTGGCGGGCCATGAGCATCGTCATCTCGTTGCCGGCTACCGAACCGAAGCCGATGTTCGAGAAGCTGAGATACGAGGGGATGGCGGTGAGGATCATCCACTCGCCGTTTAGCTGGATGGTCCAGAAGTGGAACAGGACGGGGATCTGGACAAACTGAATGATGGACGAGGCGAGTTTACTGAGCCATGTGGTGATAAATCCCACGAACAACCGGTTGCGTGTGCGCTCATCCATGGGAGAGTTCCGTTCGCTGCGATGCGGGCGTTGCAATCATTGCTGCAACATGCGGCGGTGACAGCACTCCATCGCGGGCGAGGACCATGGCCGTCATTCTACCAACCGGTTTCGAGAGCTTGTCTGAATGGGCTCGCTCTTCGGATATGGCTGCCTTTCAAGGGAATTGCGCAAAGGCTATTGCGACTGGCGCCGTTCGCGGTCGAGTGTCAGCTTTTCCTGCATCAGGCGCTGAAGCATGGCGTCGTCACCGCGGCGCTGGGCCTCGCTCATGGCGGCGCGGAGCTCGCGGGCGCGGCGGTCTCGATAATGCTCCTGCAACGTTTCGAGCGCACCCCGCACGCGGTCGCGGAGGTTCTGCCGCTCCTGCTCCGGTATCTCGGACGATGCGTGGAGCGCCGAGGCGAGCAGAGCGCGCGAGCTCTCATCAGGCGCGGCTGCGAGAGGATTGTCGGGTGGCGGGGCGTTCACCAGAATATCGATGAGGGAGGCAGTGGGCAGATCTGCGAACCACTCCGGATGCGGCGCGAGTGTGTCGGCGGCGAGGGCGCGGGCGGAGTCGGCTTCGGGCAGCACAAGCGCGGAGAGCAGGATGCGCTCGACCTCGGTGACGGCGCGAGGTTGCGCGGCGCGCACGCTTTCGAGGCGCTGCTGCGCGGCCTGCTTGAGCTCCTGCAGGACGAGGGAGCTTTCAATACCGAGTTTCTGCGCGGCGTTGGTCGCAAACTCGTTGCGGACGATGGCGCTGGGGATGCGACGGATGTGCGGGAGAAGGAAGTTCAGCGCCTTGACCTTCGCTTCCGGGGTTCGCGCAGTAGCCAGGGCCTGCGCGCGCTCGATGAGATAGTCGGCGTAGCGCGTTGCATTGCGAACTGCAGCGGTGTACTCGTTGATGCCGTGCTCCTGCACGAAGCGATCGGGATCAAGCCCCCCCGGCAGAAGCACCACGCGCACCGCGAAGTCTTCTTCAACCAGCTGCGCGATGGTCTTCTCCGCCGCATTCATTCCGGCCTTGTCGGGGTCGAAGTTAAGCACGATGTTCTTGGTGAAACGAGCGAGCATCCGGACCTGGTGCTCCGTGAAAGCAGTTCCGCTGGTGGCGATGACGTTGTGCACGCCGCCCATGTAGACCGAGATGCAATCCATCTGGCCTTCGACCAGCAGCGCGAAACCAAGTTCCTTGATCCCGGCCCTCGCCTTGTCGAGATTGAAGAGCACCTGGCCTTTGGTATAGAGCGAGGTCTCGGGTGAGTTGAGATATTTAGGGCCGGACTTCTCGTCGGCGGCATCGAGCAGACGCGCGGTGAAGGCGATGGGCTTGCCCTGCTCGTTGGCGATGGGGAAGGCGAGACGCCTGCGAAAGCGCGCGTAAAGCGGGCCGGCCTTGGTGGCGCCGGCGCCGGCGTCGCGCTCTTTGGAGGTGAAGAGGCCGCTGGCGCGGAGAACCTCGTCAGGGAAGAACTTGGCGAGGCGGTCGCGCATATCGTTGAAGCTCTCGGGCGCGTAACCCAGGCGAAAGGTCTTGATGGTCTCGGGCGTGATGCCGCGCGAGGTCATGTATTCGCGGGCGCGGGCGGCCTCAGGCGAGTTGAGATTCTGCTGGAAATACTGTGTGGCAGCCTCGTGTATGTCGAGGAGCTGCTTGCGCATCCCGGCCTCGCGGGCTTCGTGTGGAGAAGAAAATTCACGAGCGGGGAGCGGAATGCCCATCTTCGTGGCGACGGCGCGGACGGCCTCGGGAAAGCTGAGGTTGTCCATCTTCATGACGAAGGTGAAGACGTCGCCATGTTCATGGCAGCCGAAGCAGTAGTAGCTTGAGGTAGTGGGATAAAGGTAGAACGACCCGGACTTTTCTTTATGGAATGGGCAGAGCGCAGACCAGTTTGCGCCGGACTTGCGCAGCTTAAGGTATTCGCCGACGATACGAACGATGTCGGTCTGCTGTTTGACGGTTTGGGAGAAGCTGTCGGCCATGCGGAGGGATCGTCTTCAAGTGTATGGCCGGAGCGTATCAGGAGGGATCAGATGGCTGAGTTACAGCAGGATGTCGTCATTGTGGGCGCGGGGCCGACCGGGTTGACGCTGGCTGCAGAGCTATGGCGCCTGGGGCTGCATCCGCTGCTGCTGGAGCGCGAGACGTCCAGGCCCATAACCTCGCGCGCGATTGCGATCCATGCGCGGACGTTGGAGGTTCTGGAGGAGCTTGAGGTTACGCAGCCGCTTCTGAGCGAGGGTCTGAAATTGTTGGGATTCCAGATACGGGAGCACGACCGGACGCTGATGGCGATCCACTTCGATGGGCTCAAGACCCGCTATCCGTTTGTGCTGTCGTGCCCGCAGAACCGCACTGAGGAGATTCTGCGCGAGCGGCTGGAGGCGCTGGGCGGGAGCGTGCAGACGGGATGCACGGTGACGGGCCTTGCGGGCGGCAATTCAGACGAGAACGGCGTCGAGGTTCGCTACACGCGCGAAGGCGGCCAGCCGGAAGTGACTTGTGCTGATTGGCTGGTCGCCTGCGATGGGCAGCATAGCGTCGTGCGCCAGTCTGCGGCGATTCCTTACGAGGGCAGCGATTACGACGAGAGCTTCGTGCTGGCCGATGTTGTGCTGGACTGGGAGGAGACGCAGCCAGAGGGCTCAATGTTTCTGGCCAGGCAGGGCATTCTGCTGATAGCGCCGCTGCCAGGGAGCCACTATCGCCTCATCGCCGTGATGGACCCTGCGCCGGAGCGGCCGTCGCTTGAAGACCTGCAGCGTTTGCTTGACGAGCGTGGCCCGCGGCAGCATCGCGCGACGGTACGCAGTGTCACCTGGAGCTCGCGCTTCCGCATTCATCACTACCTGGCGAGCACGCCGCGCCAGGGACGCATATTGCTGGCCGGAGATGCAGCGCATGTACACAGCCCGGCAGGCGGACAGGGCATGAACACTGGGATTCAGGACGCCGTCTCGCTGGCGACGGCGCTGCGGGAGGTACTGGGCGGCGGAGATGAGGGCGCGCTGGATGCCTGGGCCACGGAGCGGCACGAGATTGCCCGATCGGTCGTCAAGATGACGGATCAACTGACGAGGGTCGCGACGGTCTCCTCCGCGCCCGGGAGGATGCTGCGCAATGCCATGATCGCGCTGCTGGGACATATGCCGGGTGTGGAGCACCTCATGGCCGAGAAGCTCTCTGAGTTGCAGAACCGGTAGGGCCAGACCGTCGTCCGGGAGCGCCTGGAGTAGGTACCGAACACTCAATAGCTTACAGGAGACCAAAGTGCATGAGGCTGAGAGTGCGCATAGAGCCGGATCGCCCGATCTGTCTCACGGCACGCCACTAGGGCAGGCGAGGATCGGGCTGGCATGCTTGCCGGCCCGTCCTTCGTTTGCCAGGGAAGATATCTCTGAGCACTGAGCGTCTGCCGCTTTTCGGCAGCACCGGACGTGGCTGGGATCGGCAGGTCTGGGCCTCGCTACAATCAGACGCATGCTGTCTTCGGCGGCGCGCGATCGATTGGTGGTAGTTCTGGTGGGCGCGCGGAATCCCGGCAACATCGGCGCGGCGGCGCGGGCCATGCGCGACTTCGGCTTCGGCGACCTGCGCGTGGTGAATGAATACGCGCCGCCGTTCGAGGCCGCCCAGCTGCAGGATCAGCCGCAACAACAGGCCACGGGTCAGGTAGAGGGCGGCAAGGCCGCTGTGGGTGCAATGCAGGTGCTGGCTGCGGCGCGCAGGTTCGAGCGGTTGGAGGACGCGATCGCCGATTGCACCCTGGTGGCCGGAACGACGGCCGTTGGCCAGCGTGGGTTGACACGGCCTGTGCTGCCGCTAAGTGAGGCGGCTCCGCAGCTGCTCGATGCATTGAGGGGAGGCCAGAGCGGAGACCAGATCGAAGGCGGTTCGCCGAAGATCGCGCTGCTGTTCGGGTCGGAGAAGACTGGGCTGACCAATGAACAGCTCAGTCATTGCCAGTTGCTTTTGACGATTCCGATGTCTGCACCCGAGGGCGAGCGGCACCTGTCGATGAACCTGGGGCAGGCGGTTGCGGTGTGTCTTTACGAGCTGGTGCGCGCGGGTTTTGAGGGCGCGCGCGAGCTGCCCGTGGTACAGCAAGCGCCGGTGACGGCGGCATCGCGGGAACGGCTCACTCAGCTTCTGGTCGATGCCATGGCGGCGATCGGATATGCGCAGCGGTTTCCGGCGAACGCTCGCGAGCACGTCGTGCGGCAGCTGGCGCAACAGCTCGGCGGCTGTGAGGCCGAAGCGACAACGTGGATGGGCTTTCTACGGCAGGTGGCGCGCGGGACGGCGAGGACGCGTGCGGCTCACAATGAGAGGGACCGCTAGCGGGGAGCACGCGCCGGAGATGAAAAACGCTCTGGCCAGAGGGCTCGGAGCGTTGGATGTTTGGCGATCACGTTGTGTGAGATTTGCTTGCGAAGGCTCCTTCGCCCGCGTGGGCTGTTACCACAGACCCCACGAACGACTGACGTAATCGCTGAGCGTCATGATGACCAGCGAGAGAAACATGAACAGGCCCGAGCCGATCGTCATCTTGATCAGCCGCGACTGATACTTCGCGTGCATGAAGAACAGGACGACGATACACGCCTTGAAGCAGGCGATGCCGAGCGCGATGACGGGATTGGCCCAGCTGAGATCGATGAAGGCGAAGACCACCGTCAAAACGGTGAACAATAGCAGCGTGCCGAAGACCATCGCATACTGCGCCGGCGTAACAATGTGGTGGGCGCTATGCTCCGGGTTCGTAACGTTCGACGGGTCTTCAGCTTCGGTATGGTGTGCGGTCTCAGCCATCTAGTCTTCCTTCAAGCGTCATGCGAAACAAGGGGCGAAAACGATTAGTGCATCGGATGCCGGTTGATGAGATACAGCAGTGGAAACAGAAACAGCCAGATAATATCGACGAAATGCCAATATAAGCCAAAGTTTTCTATAGGCGCCACGTAACCTGAACTGAAGTCACCTCGTTGGGCTCGGCGGATAAGCCAGAACAGGATGAAGATGCCGATGATCATATGCAGCGCGTGCATCCCGGTCATGCCGAAGTACAGAAAGAAAAAGATCTGGGTGCGCTGCGCCATGTCCGGCGGCAATGGATTCTCATGAATGCCGTATGCGGCCGGGTTGATGAATTCGGCGATATCAAAGTGCGCGCCGGGGATGTGATGGTGCACCCACTCCTCGTGCCACTCATCTCCTTTGATGCAGATGAAGGCGATGCCAAAGAGCACCGTGAGGATGAGCGTCCACACCAGCATCTTGCGTTTGCGCATCTCGGCGGACCACACGCCAAGCGCCATGAAGAAACCTGAGGTGATCAGGATCATCGTATTGGCAGTGCCCAGCGGAATGCTCAGCTGGTTGGACGCGACGGCGAAGGCGTCGTAGTACCAATTGCGGTACAGCAGGTAAGAGAAAAAGAGACCGCCGAAGAACATGATTTCGGTGAGCAGGAAGAGCCACATGCCGAAGCTGCCGGCCTCGCGCTGCTGCTCCACCGTCTCGAAGTGATGACGGTGCTGCGGCAGAGCGACGTGCTCATGCTCGGCGGGCACAGCGGTCTCGTGGGTGTGCGGGCTCACGGTCGCAGTGGCGTTATCCAACGGTCACCTCGTTCTGGGTCTTGTGCTCGAGCCACTCATAGTCGTACGCCTCATGATCCATGATGGGCGTCTCGATAAAGTTCGTCGTCAGGGGCGGCGACTGAATCTGCCACTCCAGGCCGGTCGCCTGCCATGGATTGTTGCCGGCGATGGCGCCATACTTCAGCGACCAGCCAAGATACAGCAGAGGCAGCATGTATCCGACGCCGAGCACCGTGGCACCGGCGGTCGAGAGTACGTTGAGCACCTGGAACTCCGGCGGGTACGCATGGTAGCGCCGCGGCATGCCGAGATAGCCGAGAATGAACTGCGGCATAAAGGTCAGGATGAAGCCGATGAACGTGGTGACCGCTGCCAGCTTCGAGATCGACTCCGGATACATGCGGCCAGTCATCTTGGGCCACCAGAAGTGAATGCCCGCGAGGAACGCCATCAGCATGCCGCCGACCATGACGAAGTGGAAGTGGGCGACGATGAAGTAGGTCTCGGTAAGGTGGATGTCCATGCCCAGCGAGCCGAGGAAGACGCCGGTCAGGCCGCCGATGGTGAACAGTCCCATAAAGCCGAAGGAGTAGAGCATCGGCGTCTCAAAGGTGATGGAACCCTTCTGCAGCGTGAACGCCCAGTTGAAGATCTTGATGGCCGAGGGCACGGCAACCAGCATCGTCAGCAGGCTGAAGACCAGCGCCGAGTAGTTGGAGATGCCCATGATGAACATGTGGTGCGCCCAGACGAAGAAGCCGAAGAGCGCAATCGCGACCGAGCTGAACGCCACCGCGGTGTAGCCGAAGACGCGCTTGCGGCTGAAGGTGGAGATGGTCTCGGACATGACGCCCATGCCGGGCAGAATCATGATGTAGACGGCCGGATGCGAGTAGAACCAGAAAAGATGCTGGAAGAGCAGCGGATCGCCGCCCTTGGTCGGATCGAAGACGCCGATACCGAAGGCCCGCTCCAGCGCGACCAGGACCAGGGTGATCGCGAGTACCGGCGTTCCCAGAACCATGAGCAGCGAAGCCGCATAGTTCGACCAGCAGAAGAGCGGCATGCGGAACCAGGTCATACCCGGGCAGCGCATGCGGTGCATCGTGACAATGAAATTCAATCCGGTAAAGATGGAACTGAACCCGGCGACGAAGACGCCGATGGCCGTCGCCATGACGTTGGTGTTGAGATAGTGCGTGGAGAGCGGCGTGGTGAAGGTCCAGCCCATGTCCGCACCGCCCATTACCAGCGAGCCGAGAATGATGATGCCGGCGATCACGTACAGGTACCAGCTCAGCAGGTTGATCTTGGGGAAGGCGAGGTCCTTCGCTCCAACCATGATCGGGATGAAGAAGTTACCGATCGTCGCTGGAATGGACGGCACCAGGAACAGGAACACCATGATGATGCCGTGCATCGTGAAGAACTTGTTGTAAGTGTCGGACGCGACCAGATCAGGCTGCGGTGTGAGCAGCTCCAGGCGGATGAGGCCCGCGAAGGCTCCGCCGATGAAGAAGAAGAACGTAATCGAGATCAGGTACATGATCGCGATCCGCTTGTGGTCGCCGGTCAATAACCAGCTCATCAAGCCGTCTTCGTTGTTGAGGTAGCTCCGCTTCGGAAGCCTGGCCGTGCTCTGGTCAGGCAACGAGAGAATGGTCGATGTGCTGCTCATGGCTTCACCGTGTCCTGGTTTGCGCCGACAGGAGGAGGGGCGGGGGTCGTCCTGTCCGACTCCGATGTAACAAGGGTCTGCTGGAGGCGGTTAGCGGTCTGAAGTTGCTTGATAAATGCGATGAGATCGATCAGGCCGTCCTCGCTGATCTGCCCCTGATACGTTGGCATAATGGGCGAAAAGCCTGCCACGATCTGCTTCGTCGGACTAAGAATGGAATCTCGCAGGTAGGCGTCATCAACCCGCACCTGGTCCCCACTGCTAAGCGTAATCTCCGAGCCATAAAGGCCGGCGAGATTTGGCCCCCGCGCCGTTGAGATACCGGTGTGGCAGTGTATGCAGCCCATCGAGGCGAAAAGCCGCTCGCCGTTCTGCGCGAGGCTCATGCCCGAGGTCGACTGCTGCAGCCACTTCCTGTAGTCGTCCGGGGTCATCGCCGTCACCCAGCCGATCATGGCCGAGTGGTTCGTGCCGCAGTACTGTGTGCAGAACAGGTGGTACGTACCGGGAGTGGTGGCCTGGAACCATACCGTAGTGTAGCGGCCCGGAATGACCTCGCGCTTCACCCGGAAGTCCGGAATGGAGAAGCTATGGAAGACGTCCTGCGAGATCATCGTCAACTGGATGGGCTGACCGACCGGGATGTGCAGGGCGTCGATCTCGTGCTGGCCCCCGGGGTGCTCGGCCTTCCACATCCACTGCTTGCCGACGACATAAATGTTCATCGCATTGGCGGGCGGGTCGTAGATGCGGAAGTAGAGCAGGCCGCCCCAGACGAAGGTGACCAGAAACAGTGCGAGCGGGATGATCGTCCAGGTCGCTTCCAGCAGCGTGGAGCCCTCAATCTGCGTCGCGACGGGGTTCTTGGAGCGGCGATAGCGCAGGGAGAAGTAAAAGATCAGCGCGCCGACCAGTGTCAGCCCGATCAGCGAGATCAGGATGAGAAAGAAATAAAGCTCGTCCGTATACGGCGCAATCGTCGACGCCTCGACCGGAAAGAGGGCCGAGTTATGCAGCCACTTAATCAGGAATTGCCACAGGACTGGACTGATACCCATCGTTTGCCTTTATCCGTTCCGCCGGTCGTCGTCGTCGTCACGCCACGACGGCGGTGCGCCGAGTTCGCGGCCAAGCTTCAGATCGCGTCGAAACATGAGAAACATAAAACCGCCCAGACTCGCGACCGTCACCATGCCACCCAGCTGCACCACCCGCGCAATGATCAGCGAGTGCCGGTCGATCTGCGGATCGTAACGGTAGCAGTAAGTGAGAATATTGGCGACGGGCGAGCCAATCTTGTTGCCCGAAGCGTCGATGAGACCCAGGAGCACGTCCTTGGGCGAGTACTCGACGCCGAGGTAATACTGCGCCACGCGCCCTTGCGGGGTGGCCAATTCAATAGCGCTGGCGTGGGCAAACTGCGTCAACTTGCCATCCGGCCCCTGCACCCGCACGTAGCCAAATCCGACGGCTTTGGTAACGGCATCGATGCTGGCCTGGCTGCCGACCAGGAAATGCCATCCGTTCATGGTCTCCGGACGGCCATAACGCCGGACGTAGAAGTCTTTGCGCTCCGCGGCAAGCTGGGACGTTTCGGTCGGGTCGATGCTGATGATCACGACCTGGAAGTCCTTGCCCGGCGTGAGATGAACCATCTGCAGGGAGCTGGCAATGCCGTCGAGCTCTTCCGAACAGAGCATCGGGCAGTTGTAGTAGACCGTGGAGAGCAGAACCGGATGCCTACCGTCGAAGTACTGGCCGAGCTTGACCGGGTTGCCATGGTCGTCGGTGAAGGCGGCCCCGAGCGGAAGCTGCGCGTTGAGGCGCTGCTGGATGGAGGCCTTCTGGAGGATGACCGGGAGCTGATCGCCCACATTGGCGCCCTCGGTCTTGTCGCCGTAATGCGACACCTGCGCGGAGGCACACAGCGGCAGCACGGCCAACCCGAGCGCCAGAAGGGTGCCGGCGAGCGTGGCAAAGCCTGCTCGGCGTGTGCGGATTGTGTGGCCAGCCTTCAACGGTCCTCTTCTCAATCTTACTCGCAGATTCCGGGTCGATTTTCGGACTGCGGCACGTCTGTTGTGGCGTCGCTGCAAGCGTTTTAGCGCTTGGCTTCGGCGCGGTTGAACTCGTTCCTCTCGTTGCGGTGCTCGATGGTGTCAAGCTCGTAGGCTGTGCGGGCAAAGCCGTCGGTGAGCGGCGCCTGAACCGTAAGCGGCGTCTCGCCGGCCATCAGCGGAGCCGGTTGGGCGGCTGCTGCCGGTTGGGGCAGGCCCTGCTGCACGATGAGCTGCATCGCGCGGTCGACAGGAATGCGGATCGTCCCGGCCGGCAGATCCTTCGAGGTGCTGTAGTAGTCCAGCAGCAGGTCCTCACGCGCGTGCAGGTCGGCGGTGTCCTGGTCGCCATCGTCCATCTCCAGCCGCGGGGTGGGAAAGTTCTGCGTCATCTGCGCGAGCGCACGCTGCTCCATGACCGCATCGGAGGTAAGGTTTTCAAGCTTGTTGCCGCGCGGCGTATCGCCCAGCGTGCTCTGGTTTGTGTGCCATTTGTCGACCGGGCCATCCTGCTTGGCGATCGCGTAGTTGATCGCCTTGCCCATAAAGAAGCAGAAGACGAAGAAGATCACCAGGAAGCCGCCCAGGCCGGCGACGAAGGTGATGATGCCGCCGACGTTGACGTCCTGCACCTCGTAGCCGGGGTGTTCGCTGTCGCGCTTGGACGGCGGGTGCGGACTTGTGCCCTCGGGGCGCAGCGGATCGTGTCCTTCGTGTGGGTTAGTGGGCATGTTCGGGCTCCAGGAGCTCTTCGGTATGCGGGTCGTTCACGTGAATGAGCGGCCGGCGCGTAAGTTCAGTGAGATAAAAGACCATCCAGAAGGCGACCACGGCCAGAGGCACCGTGATGTACGCCAGGATTCCGGTGTTGCCGACGATGTGCAGGTTGCCGGCGGCGTCCTTGAAGTTCGGCTCGATCAGCCAGAACATGTCGACGAAGCGCGCAAAGATCATGAACACGCACAGCCAGATCATCCGGGGCTTGGAGCGCTTGAAGTCGCGAGAGAGCAGGATGCAGAACGGAATCAGCCAGTGGCAGACCACGTCCAGCGTGCATATGTACCACCAGTCGCCGCGGATGCGATGCAGGTACCAGGGAATCTCGTCCGGCACATTGCCCGACCAGATGATGAGGAACTCGGCGAAGGTCAGGTAAATGTTGAACATCACGAAGGCGAAGGCCAGCTTGCCTAGATCGTGCTGCTCGGTTATGCGGAACATCGACTTCATCGGCTCATACCGCGAGAGCAGGATGAGCGTCAGGATGCCCAGCGCGAGGACGGCGTAGGCCTGCGCGACCAGGAATTGCAGGCCGTAGACTGAGGAGTACCAGGTCACGTCCAGCGACTTGACGAAGACGATGACGAAGTCGGTCATGGCAACCACGTAGAGCAGAAGCGCCGGGCCGGAGAGGTTTTCAAACCGCGTGCGCCACTTGTCGAAGCTCAGTAACGTGCCGCGCTGCGGATCGTCGTCGCTCGCAATCGTCCAGCGATTCACAAGGACGGTAATCAGCGCCATGAAACCGAGCACGAGGATCGCCTGCACCCAGGCAACCGTCGGATTGAGCATGGCGTGCTTGGCATTGATGCAGAGCTGCTGCTCCTGCGTAACCAGTCCGGCGTGCAGCGCGTTCCAGGTCTGCTCGGTGGTGTGGAAGGCCGCCCACTGATAGAGATGCTTCATCAGAAACAGGATCGGCAGCATCATGATCGCGACGATCCAGATCGTGCGCGTCATCGCCTCGAGCGGGCGGCGGAGGATGAGGCCCCACTTGCCCCCCGAGAGGTACTGCAACAGCAGAAAAGCCAGCGCTCCGCCGGTGAAGTTGAAGCACGTCATCACGCCCATCAGGTAGGAGCGCAGCAGGTGGTTGCGGCCCTCCGGCGTCCAGACAAAGAGCAGAATGGAAAGTACGCCGAGCGCGACGGCGACGATCAGCGCCCAGGTGCGCCAGCGGAGCAGGACGTCCGGAGCGGTGAGCACAGAGGGCATCTCCAGCGGACGAGTACGGACCACCTCGCCATGAGTGGGGCCAGCTCCGAAATGTTCGTTCTCAAATGCCATCGGTCAGTCGCCTTCGGGTTGCAAAAATCTTGAAAAGAGCAGTAATCTTTCTCGACATTCTTATTGTTTCGGTCCGGCCGTCTTGCCCAGATTTTTAAGATCTGGTTGAGCCTGACGAGGTCCGGAGGTGGTGGATCTGCCGAGATCCTCAGTGGACGCCTTAGTCCCGTGGGCAAGAATGTTGTGCAGAGTAGCGGGGTCCATTGCAGTGGTAATGTGTTGTCCGGGAATTCCATGGTCTTTTCCATCCGGCGTCCCATAGACAGCGGCGGTTGCTGGCATCTCCCACGGATCGGCAAAGCCCGGCGGCATGCCTTGATCGCGCGCAATCTGGTGCAGATCCTCGACGTGCTGCCCTGCAGGAACGTCCGCTGGCGTTGCATCCTGACTAAGCTCCAGCGCTCGGATGTAGGCCGCAATTGCCCAACGATCCTGCGGCGCGATCTGCGCGGCATAATCCGGCATCGACCCATAGCCATTAGTGATGACCGCGAAGAAGTGCCCAAGCGTCGCATGTCGCAGGCGGTCAGTGTGGAAGTCGCCCGCAGGGCGATAGCCGCGCTGCACGATCATGCCATTGCCGTTGCCCACGCGCGAGTGGCAGGGCGCGCAGTAGATATTGAAGCGCTCCTGGCCGCGCGCCATGGTGTCGGCGATGAGCGGGATGGGCAGACCGTCGCCCTCCTTGCCGTTGACGATGCCGGTATAGAAGTACGAATCCTCATCGCCCTGGCTGCGGGCGACCGTGTTCTCGACCTGCGGGCGAACCGAGCGGCCATCCGGATAGAACGTGGTTCCGCGCTGCGGGAAGAACTTGGGCTCATCCTGCATGTCCTGGCGGCAGCCGGCGAGAACCAGCATCGCCGCCATCGCTCCCAGCCCTATCAATGTGCGCGCTACCGGCATTGCTGTTCTCTGTTCTCTATTTTCTGTTCGCTGCATTAGTGGTCGACCTCCACAACGGAGACCGGGTTGAACTGCTCGAGGAAGGCGCGGGTCTCGACCAGCGAAAACCGCGGGTCGTGCGCTTCCAGGCAGAGGAAGAACTTGTCCGTCGTTGCGCCATCGCGGAAGTTGGGCGCATTGAAAAGTGGGTGATAGAGCTGCGGAAGCCCGTTCAGCGCAAGCATGCCGTAGGCTGCGGCCAGGCCCGAGAAGAGAATCGTCCACTCGTAGCCCGGAATGACAAACGCCGGCCAGCTGAACAGCGGCATGGAGCGGATGTTCAGCGGATATCCCCAGACGTTGATCCAGACCTCCAGGCCATAGCCCGTGATAAGGCCCATGACGCCGCCGATCAGGCAGATCAGCGGGACGGACGTCTTATGGAAGCGCAGCGCCTCGGCCGCCTCTTCCACAGGATAGGGCGTGTAGCACTCCATCCGGCGGTAGCCGGCGCGATGCGCCATCTCGGTGGCATGGACCATCTCGCCGGGAGTATCGAACTCCGCCAGCAGGCCGTAGATTCCTTCGACGGGCGGCATTAGAGGGCCTCCTCAACGACGTGGTCGGCGGGAGCGCCACCGGGACGTATCTTGGTCTGCGGCAGCATCATCCGTATCTCGCTTATCGGGATCATCGGAGCCAGCCGCACGAACAGCAGGAACAGGAAGGTGAAGAAACCCCACGTGCCGATGAACAGGATGTAATCCCACTTGGTGGCGCGGAAGGTTCCCCAGTTGGACGGCAGGTAGTCGCGGTAGAGCGAGGTGACGACGATGACGAAGCGCTCGAACCACATGCCGATGTTGACCACAAAGCTGAGGAAGAACAGGTAGCCGGGCGAGACGCGCAGGCGGCGGGACCAAAGAGTTGTGAGCGGAATTGCAATATTGGTGAGGATGAGGAGCCAGTACGTCCAGCCCATCGGGCCGAACATGCGGTTCCACATCATGAAGAACTCCCAGTGGCTGGCCGAGTACCAGCACATGAAGACCTCCATGCCGTAGCCGTAAGCCACGATGGAGCCGGTCGCGATCATGACCTTCGCCATGTTGTCCAGGTGGCGGAGAGTGACGAGGTCTTCAAGGTGGTAGAACTTGCGGATCGGGATGGCAAGCGTCAGCACCATCGCGAAGCCGGAGTAGACAGCGCCGGCAACGAAGTACGGCGGGAAGATGGTCGTATGCCATCCAGCCATGGCCGCCACGGCAAAGTCGAAGGAGATGGTGGTGTGTACCGAGAGCACCAGCGGCGTGGACAGACCGGCCAGCAACAGTGAGGCCGACTCATACCGGATCCAGTGGCGTGTCGATCCGCGCCAGCCCAGCGAGAGCATGCCATAGAAGTACTTGGCGATCGGCGCCTTGGCGCGGTCGCGCAGCGTACCGAAGTCCGGCACCATGCCGATGTACCAGAAGACCACCGAGATCGTCGCGTAGGTCGAGACCGCGAAGACGTCCCAGGACAGCGGGCTGCGGAACTGCGGCCAGACGTTCATCGAGTTCGGGTACGGCAGCAGCCAGTACCCCAGCCACGGACGCCCTATGTGCAGCAGCGGGAACAGGCCCGCGCAGCAGACCGCGAAGATCGTCATCGCTTCCGCGAAGCGGTTGATCGAGTTGCGCCAGCCTTGTTTGAAGAGCAGAAGAATGGCCGAGATCAGCGTGCCCGCGTGGCCGATACCGATCCACCACACGAAGTTGATGATGGCGAAGCCCCACGCGCCGGGGATGGTGACGCCCCAGATGCCGACGCCCTTCAGCACCAGCCACGTGACCGCGATGACCACGCCCAGCGCGATCGTCCCGGCCAGGAACAGCCCGCCCATCCATGCCATCGGCGTGTCTGCCGTGAGCACGATGCCGGCGATCTTCTGCGTGACGCTCCTGAAGTTGTGCCCGGGCGCAATGACCGCGTATTCGCCCGTGCGCGGGTCGATCATCGGATCGAGCACCTCTTCCGGATCGTGAATGGGACCATGGGTTGCCATGCTAGACAAGCTCCGGGTTTGGGTTCAGCACACCAGCCGTGTAGGTCGTGCGCGGACGGAAGTTCAGGTCGGCGAGCACCTCGTAGTCGCGCTCCTCGGCCTTGCGCTTGGTGACGCGCGAGTTCGGGTCGTTCATGTTGCCAAAGACGATCGCGTCTGTCGGGCAGGCCTGCTGGCAGGCGGTGACGATGTCGCCATCGTTGATGACGCGGTTGTTCTTGTCCGCATCGATCTTGACCGCCTCAATGCGCTGGACGCAGTAGCTGCACTTCTCCATGACGCCGCGCGAACGCACCGTGACATCGGGATTGCGCATGAACTTGAGGCTTTCGGTGTCGTAGTCCGAGTACAGGAGGAAGTTGAATCGCCGGACTTTATAAATACAGTTGTTGGAGCAGTAGCGCGTACCCACGCAGCGGTTGTAGACCATCACATTCAGCCCTTCGGGCGAGTGAATGGTCGCGCCTACCGGGCAGACCTGCTCGCAGCCAGCCGACTCGCAGTGCTGGCAGAGCATGGGCTGGAAGTACGCCTGGGGTGCGCGCAGATCGCCTTCGAAGTAGGTGTCGATGCGGATCCACTGCATGATGCGACCGATCTTCACCTGCTCGCGTCCCACCACTGCAATATTGTTCTCCGCGTAGCAGCTCATGATGCACGCATTGCAGCCCACGCAGGAGTTCAAATCAATCGACATTCCCCACTTGTTCTGCAGCACCTTGCCCGTGCCTACCTCCATAATGTGGTCGTAGCGCCAATTATCCGGATAGAAGCTCTCCTCGTGCGGAATGGCCTCACCCTGCGGGTTATATCCAACTTTGTTCACCAGCGTGTCGGTCGAATCCTTGGTGCCCAGGTGCGCGTAGTCCGGGTTCTTCATCGCCTCTTCATAGGTCGCGTAGCGGATGATCGACCGCTCCATCGCCTCATGCCCGGCCAGCGAGTACGTCCCATCCTTATACGACAGCGGGTGCTCCAGATCGCGCTGCGCATACGCCCCACGGTGCTCGATGTTGTGCACCTTCGTGACGCACAGATCGTAC
>DATCFM010000117.1:0-16233 GCA_036509515.1 Acidobacteriaceae bacterium | reverse complement strand
CCAAAACAGAGCTTCCACCTCTTCCTCTGCGAGTGCGAGTGGAGATTCAATACCCCCAGCCCAAAACAACAACAAAACCAATTACTTCAATTAGTTAAAAACACTATGAAATAGTTATCTGGTACAGCCCCAAAAAGAAAGACAAAACAGCAGGCTTTGTCGAAGAATCTCTAAGGAAATCGTTAGCCTGAGTCCGAGCAACAGTACTACCCGCGCGCATGGTTTGGCAAACAATTTCGTTGTGCCAGGCCCCTTTTTATGCCCGTCATGATTGATTTTCCTCGTTTTTGGTTTGGAGTCCGAACCTTATCGTGTCGCTCCAAAATGACGAAATCCCATTATTTCAGCACTTTCAGCCATAACTAGGAGTGCCTTCCGGTTACGCCGTCCCCGGGATTCTGAGGCCCTTCGTTTGGAGTACGAATCTTTATATGCACGGAGGCGCGACTACGTCCAGGATGGCGGAAATGGATCACGGAAGGCCCACCGGGCATCCAATCGAGGCAAGGAGATTGCCATGACCGAGATTCCTACCGCAGGCCCATTGAGCGATGAAGCAGTTCTTGAAGATGACAAGAAGGCTGGGCGGACCGCCCACGCAGCCAAGACGACAGCCTCAACGGAAACAGGAGAGGTTCAGCGGAGTGAAGCCGAGTGGCGCCAGCGCCTGACGCCTGAGCAATACCATGTTCTCCGCGAGAAGGGTACGGAGCGCGCGTTTACTGGAGCGCTCGTGAACAATCACACCGATGGCGTGTACCGATGCGCCGCTTGCAATGCACCGCTGTTCAAGAGCGGGACGAAGTTTGAATCGGGCTCCGGCTGGCCAAGCTTCTTTGAGCCTATCTCGCCTGATGCCGTCGCTCTCCACGAGGATTCGAACCATGGCATGAGACGCATCGAGGTCACCTGCGCGACCTGCGGATCGCACATGGGTCACCTCTTTCCCGACGGCCCCAAGCCAACCGGCCAGCGGTACTGCGTCAACTCGGCGTCACTTGATTTTGAGAAGCAGTGAAGGTCTCTCAGGCAGCGGGGCTGGGTAGGCGCAGCTAGGCGACCCAGAGCAGCGGCTGACGGATGGGGTAGTTGCGGATAATCTCCGGGTCGGTAGGATCGGGGTTTAGGCGGCGCCATACAGCGACGTACTCCTTGCGGTCGCAGGCGAGGCCGCAGAAGAGCAGACCTGGGCTGCGAACGGGAAGGTTCTCCCAGTGCTCCACGTCCTGCTTGTAGGGCCATTGGGACTTGTCCGCTAGATAGGGCTCGAGGAAAGCCGCGGCTCTGCACATGCCGCGGCCATCGGGAAGGGCGAAGCGGCTCTCCGCGCCGTTGGAGCCGGGTGCGCTGAGGGACCAGCAGAGGCCGGCGGCTACGTCGAAGTTGAAGATGGAGTAGCTGTAAGGCTTGGTGCGGGCGAGCTCACGGGGGAAGCTGCCGTCTGGACCCATCTGGTCGGGGAGCTGGATGGTCTCCCAGCGGGTGCGGACCTCGTCGCGGGTGGCCTCGTCCTTGATAAGGCGAGCGAATTCAGCAGCTTGCAGGGCCCAGCAAATACCATGGTTGTTTTTGGCGTCGCGCTCCTTGATACCGGGAGCGCTGGTCTTTAGCCAGTCGAGATAGTCGTGGAACCATGTTTGGACACCGGCCCAGTTGGGACCGAGGGCTTCCTGGAGGAATGAGGTAGCCCTTGCTACTTCAACAAGATGCAACGTGTCGATGATGCCGTAGGAGCGGCCGGTGGGGCCGCCGTGGTAGCCCTGGGCGTACTGAAGATTGGGGTTCATGCAGGTGGATGTTGTTACAAACCAAGCGGTTAGGTGGCGGGCGGCGGCTTGGGCATAGGCAGGGCGGTGGGTTAGGAGATAGGCGGCTGTAAGTGCTGGGACGGCTAGGCTTAGGCGGATCATGGCCTGGCGGTGGAGCTGGAAGTTGGCGGGGTTGGATTGGCCGTCGCGATTGATGTAGGGACCGTTTGGATTCTTAGGGTTAGGCCAAAAGTAGTCAGCTTCGGAGAAGAAGTCGTGGAGGCCGCCGGGGCTCCTGGGGGAGGGATAAGCGGTAATGGTTTCAGGCACTTCGGGGAGCCAGTGGTTGGCTTCGCGGAGGATGCGGTCGTGGTCGATCGCGGCCACGAGGGTGTAGGGGCCTGGTTTCGGCGGCTGGAGCGCGGCGAGGTTTCGAGCGGAGCCCATAAAGGCAGCGGTTGCAGCAGATAGGGCGATGAAATTTCGGCGATTAAGTTCGGACATCCAACTTTCCTCCTGATTCTCCACGATACAGGATGGTGCGTTTTTGTGGTTGGAGTGTGGAGGGGATGTGGTTCGTGGTGGAGAAGGGTGTGGAGAGAAAAAGGCATACCCCAGGGGCTGAAGCCCCTTTCTTCTAGGGGCCAATGAGACCCGAGGCTAAAGCCTCGGGGTACCTAGAAGCTGATGCCTCGGGGTACCCAGAAGCAAAAAGAGCAAAAGCATTTGCGAAACGGAATATATGAGTGTAAGTGACTAAGATTTTGCGACCGGAGGGCGCGATTGGCATCTAAACGGGAGTAGATTTCTGTTTAGAGAGGGCGAAGTTTATGGCGATCAAGTGGGACAAGCTGACGGTGAAATCGCAGGAGGCGATTCAGGGCGCGGCGGGGCTGGCGGCGGAGAGTGGCAATCCTGAGGTGCTGCCGGTGCATTTAATGGCGGCGCTGCTGGAGGACAAGGAAGGCGTTGTGCGTCCGGTGCTGGAGAAGGTGGGCGTCGGCGTACAGCAGTTGCTGGCGGTGATGAATGCAGCGATAGCGAAGCTGCCCAAGGTGCAGGGAGCGAACCAGCAGCCGGGGATGGGTGCGGCTCTGACGAAGGTTCTTGACCAGTCGTTCAAGGAAGCGGAGAAGTTCAAGGACGAGTACGTGTCCACAGAACATTTCCTGCTCGCGTTGAGCGCGAGCAGGGGCGAGCCGGTGCAGGCTGCGCTGGCGGCGGAGGGAGCGAACTACGATGCGATTCTGAAGGCGTTGCAGGCGGTGCGCGGATCGCAGCGGGTGACGGACCAGAATCCTGAGGGCAAGTTCCAGGCGCTGGAGAAGTATGCGAAGAACCTGACCGAGTTGGCGCGGCGCGGCAAGCTCGATCCGGTGATTGGGCGCGATGAGGAGATTCGGCGCGTGATTCAGGTGCTGTCGCGGCGCACGAAGAATAATCCGGTGCTGATTGGCGAACCGGGCGTGGGCAAGACGGCGATTGTGGAAGGGCTGGCGCGGCGGATTATTCAGGGCGATGTGCCGGAGATTCTGCGCGACAAGCGCGTGGTGTCGCTGGACCTGGGAGCGATGCTGGCGGGCGCGAAGTTTCGCGGAGAGTTTGAGGAACGGCTGAAGGCGGTGCTGAAGGAGATCGAGGAGGCGAACGGGCAGATCATTCTGTTCATCGATGAGCTGCATACGCTGGTGGGCGCGGGCGCCGCCGAGGGGGCTATCGACGCGAGCAATATGTTGAAACCTGCGCTGGCGCGCGGCGAGCTGCGGGCGATTGGCGCGACGACGCTGAACGAATACAGGAAGTACATCGAGAAGGATGCGGCGCTGGAGCGGCGGTTTCAGATCGTGTATGTGGGTGAACCCAACGTCGAGGACACGATTGCGATTCTGCGCGGCTTGAGGGAGCGGTATGAGACGCACCACAAGGTGCGGATCAAGGACTCGGCGATTGTGGCGGCGGCGGAGCTTTCGCACAGATATATTTCGGATAGATTTCTGCCGGATAAGGCGATTGATCTTGTGGATGAGGCGGCGGCGGCGCTGGCGATTCAGATTGGGTCTGTGCCGGTCGAGATTGATGACTTAGAGCGGCGGGCTACTTCGCTGGAGATCGAGCGCAATGCGCTGCAGAGGGAGAACGATCCGAACTCCCGCGAGCGGCTGCATGAGGTGGAGCGCGAGCTGGCGGAGGTGAAGGAGCGTGCGGCTGGGTTGCGCGCGCGGTGGCAGAAGGAGCGTGGGGCGATTGGAGAGATTGCGGCGCTGAAAGAGAGGTTGGAGCAGTTGCGGTTTGAGGCGGAGCAGGCGACGCGCAAGGGGGATTTGCAGCGCGCGGCGGAGTTGCAGTATGGGGAGATTCCCAAGGCGGAGCGCGAGCTGAAGGAGTTGACCGCGGAGCAGGATGGGTTGAAGGCTGCCGAAAGAGCTGTGAATCCCGCTCATGCCGACGATGAGACCGTCGTCATGAACGGGGCACCCGGAGTTGGGGCTGGGAAGAAAGGTGCAAAAGCAGGTCCTTCGGCTGCGCCTCAGGATGACAACTCAAAAAACAACGGCAAGGGCAGAGCGGTGAACCCCGCTCATGCCGACGATGAGGCTGCCGTCATGGATGGGGCACCGGGCGCCACAGAGAAGACGCAGATTCCCTTCGGGAATGACAACCAAAAGGGCGCGGCACCCAATCGTCTGCTGAAGGAAGAGGTGGATGAGGAGGATATTGCGAGGATCGTCTCCAAGTGGACGGGGATTCCTGTTGCGAAGATGCTCGAAGGCGAGGTGCAGAAGCTGACGCAGATGGAGGAGCGGCTGCGCGAGCGCGTGGTTGGGCAGGATGAGGCGCTGACCGCAGTCGCGAATGCGATTCGGCGTTCGCGCGCGGGGCTGAGTGATCCTAAGCGGCCGATTGGATCGTTTATTTTTCTGGGACCGACGGGGGTTGGAAAGACCGAGACGGCGCGGGCGCTGGCGGAGTTTCTGTTCGATGATGAGCAGGCCATGGTGCGCATCGATATGAGCGAGTACATGGAGAAGCATGCGGTGGCTCGGCTGATTGGAGCGCCTCCGGGGTATGTGGGCTTCGATGAAGGCGGACAGTTGACCGAGGCGATACGGCGCAGGCCGTATGCGGTGGTGCTGTTCGATGAGATTGAGAAGGCGCATCCGGATGTGTTCAATGTGCTGCTGCAGGTGCTGGACGATGGGCGGCTGACGGACTCCAAGGGACGCACGGTGGATTTTAAGAACACGGTGCTGATTATGACTTCCAATCTCGGCGCGAGCCAGCTTTCAACGGCATGGGCGCAGGGCGAGGACGGTTTCGACGATGCGAAGAAGCGCGTGATGGAAGAACTGCGCAAACACTTTCGTCCAGAGTTTTTGAATCGCGTGGATGATGTGGTGGTCTTCCATCCGCTGAACGAGGCGCAGCTGGAGCACATTGTCGATCTGCGGCTGGACGATCTGCGCAAGCTGCTGGTGGACCGGCGGATTACGCTGGAGCTGACCGAGGCGGCGCGGAAGGCGATCTTCAAGGCTGGGTACGATCCGGCGTATGGAGCGCGGCCGATGAAGCGGGCGATTCAGCGGCTGGTGCAGAATCCGCTGGCGATGGAGATCCTGGAGGGCAAGGTGCTGCACGGGGACCATGTGACGATCGATGCGGACAAGAAGGGCACGCTGGAGTTTGCGACGGCGGAGCGCGTGGGGGTGTGAGGTTGCGAGGAATGCAGTGCGGGGAAGAGCCGGAGCTAATTGCTCCGGCCCTTTTGCTTAATGCGCACGCGTTGCTGCGGGCGCGGCAGAGTCTACATGCGTGACGCGAAGAACTGGATATGTCACTCCACGGATGGTCACGGCGCCGGCGTTTTCGAAGTTCCAGTGAGGATTTCCGCGAAGGTCTTCGTTGAAGAAGCGCGGCTGCCAGGGGCCGTCGACGTAAAGAAACTGGGGATGTTGTTTGAAGAAGGGGGCGTCGTAGACAAGGTAAGGTTCGTAGCCTTGTTGGGCGATGGAGTAGAGAGTTGAGCGTTCACCGTGTTTCGGTTCGAGCATGATGTAGAAGAGATTTTCGGCTTGCGCAGGTGCGTAGAAGTGCGCCTGCCTGATGAGGCCGTCGTCCTGAATGACAACAGGCGTGGACTGGGCGAGCTGGAGCACAGGGGCGAGATTGGATGCGGGATTGAGTGCTTGCTGCTTGCAGGCAAGGAACACAAGGAGCGCGAGGGGCGCAAAGAGGAGCACAGCAAACCTGCGTGGAGATCTTTCGAGGATGGGCTGGGCGAGAAGCCATGTTCCGGCTGCGGCGAGAGTGAGGAGACCGAGACAGTAGGGGAGAAGATAGCGGCCGAGGAACAGAGGCTTGTAGAGATGAGACAGGACGGCGAAGGCGATCGGCATGAGCAGAAGAAGGGCCGCGATGTAGAAAAGAAGCGCGAAGCTGTTGGGTTGAGTGCTCTTCCATCGCCGGCTGCGAAGAAACCAGACACAGGCGTAGACGGCGAGACAGAGAAGCACGAGATTGAGAACGACGCTCACGTAGCGGCCGTGGAGGAATAGAAGTGGGTGGTTGTCGTAGAAGTGCAGGACAGCGGCGGCGTTGGGCATGGAGAGCCAGGTGTCGGTCTCGGCTGCGTGCTTGACGGGAAGGAAAAAGATCAGGAGATACGCCCAGGAGAGGACTGTGCCGGCCAGCACGGCTGCGCGCTTGCGCTTGGGCGCGCTGGTGAACATCTGCGCGAAGACGATCGCTGCGCTGTAGAGGAGGCCGAGAGGGTGCGAGGCGACCAGAAGGAGTCCGGCGAGCGCGGCGGCGGCGAAGCATAGCCGGGCGGAGGGGCGCTTTTCCTCCAGCCAGAGAGCGATGCGTACCGCCAGCGTGGCGGCCAGGACGAGCTCGCCGTAGAAGCGGACCTGGGCGATCTGATCTACGAGCTCTGGATTGCACAGAAAGGCGAGGACGACGGCGGCGACGGCGAGGAGGCTGCCAAAGTATCGGCGGAGAATGTGCACCCACACTACAGCGGCGAGCCAGAAACAGAACGCGGAGTAAAGCCGCATGGCGACGGGATGGAGGCCTGTGACCGCCATGAGACAGCGGCCGAGAAAGTAATAGAGAGGAGGGCCGCTGTCGGCGCCGTTGTTCAGGCTGGCGAAGGCGTGATGCCAGGAGGGATCGGCGAGCAGATTCCAGGCGTCGAACTCGTCGGCCCACATCATGCGGTGGTTGGAGAGATGGATACAGAGGAAGGCGAAGTAGGCGGCGGAGGCGAGCAGGAGCAGGAGACGGAAGGTGCGGGAGGCCGCTCGGGGGGGCATAGGGGGATGATAGCGGAGGCGTCAGCGCTAGTTAGCGGAGGGTGATGTGGCGGCGGGAAAGCGGGCGAGGATGGCGTCGCCGGTGAGGGCGGGGCCGAGGGGGGTGGTTTGGGCATCGGCGGCGAGGGCCTGGTCGGTCCAGTCCCAGCCGCTGTGATAGAGGACGAGGAGATGGGCGCCGGGCTGCTGCTGGAGCTGGGAGTAGGGGACGATGGTGAAGCCGGTGAAGTGGCGCATGTGCTCGGCGGTGAGCGAGACGGTGTCGTGGCGGTCGTAGCGGATCTCCTCGGGCGAGGAGTAGAGAAGGGTGATGCGGGAGCGGACTTGGGGGTCGGGCTCGTAGTAGCTGGCGACTTCGAAGTGGCCCATGTCCTGGATGTAGAGATGAGAGTCGGGCAGGGCGAGGAGCTGGGCTTTGAGGGCGGGTGGAAGGATGAGGGCGGCGAGGTCTTGTTTTGTCTTCTGATTTTCGTCGCGGATGCGGAAGATGCCGCCGGCGAGGATGGCGAGGATGAAGAGCGTGAGGATCGCGGGCCACGCCGTACGGTTGCGGAGCCAGGGTTCGACGTCGATGGCGACGAAGATGGAGATCGCGATGAGGGCTCCGAGGACGTAGCGGACTTCGATGGAGTGGGTGACGAAGACGGCGAGGAGGACGCCGAAGAGCGGGAGCGCGGCGAGGGCGAGGAGGAAGGTGAGCTCGGCTGGCGGGAGGGTGATGGATGTGGGGCGGCGGAGGCGGCGGAGAGTGAGGGCGATGAGGGCGAGGGCGAAGAGGACGAGGAGCGCGTCGGCGAGGCGCTGGATGGAGAGCGGAGCGGTGGAGTAGCTGACGAAGAGCGAGCGGTAGGCCTGCGAGATGGCGCGGAGAGTGATGGCTCCGGCGTTGTAGTAGTGCTTGCGGAACTCGCTGGCGGCGGGTTGGAAGGGGAGCGTGGCGTAGACGCCGGCGATGCCGAGGAGGATGGCGAGGATGACGGGGAGATCGAGACGGCGGCGTTGGAGGGTGCGGGCGAGCTCGGCGAGGCAGAGAGGGATGAGCAGGAGGATGCCGAAGTAGTGGGTGTTGAGGGTGAGTGCGATGGCGACGGCGAGGAGGATGAGCGCGGGTGTGCGGTTCGGAACTGCAGGTCTCTCCACTCCGGCTTCGCTTCGCGAAACCTCCGGTCGAGATGACAGATCGGGGGTGGATTGCGTTGCGGTTTGCCAGGCGAGGAAGGTGAGCGCGTAGAAGCCGAGGAGCAGGCCGTAGGGGCGGGCTTCGGGGGCGTAGAAGAGGGTGGCGGTGAGCGCGGGGAAGGCCATGGCTATCAGCGCTGCTCGCGGGCCGGCGATGCGGCGCGTCGCGAGGAAGATGCAGAGCTGCATGAGCTGGAAGCCGAGGATGGAGGGCAGACGAAGGGCGAGCGGCGTTGGGCCGAAAATCTTTGTGCAGGCGTGCGCGAGCAGGTGGTAGACGAGCGGGTCGAGCGAGATGGGGAAGGCGCGCTGGATGTGGATGAGCTGGTGGACGCTCGAGACGGTGTCGGTCTGGAGGACGAAGATCTCGTCCTGGGAGAGAAGTTTTACGTGCGACCAGCAGAGCGCGATGGCTGCGGTGAGCAGGAGGATGCCGAGGGCGGCGAGTTTGGTTGCGTCGCGAGGCGCTGTTGCGCGAGAAGTCGCGCTGGGCTGAGTTGGGCTCATGCGATGGCACTTTGATATTTCTCGGCGTCCGAGGCAGAAAGCAGGTCCTTCGGCTGCGCCTCAGGATGACAATTCTCGGTGGTGGGTTGGAGTTGTGCTGGTGCGCTGTTCTCGGGGAGGGTGGGGTTGAAGAAGTTTTCGAGGCGTGGCATGCGGATAAAGAGCAGGACGCCGAGGACGAGAACGGTCGCGGTGAAGGATGCCATCAGCAGCGGCTCGCGGTAGAGCTTTTCGGGGTTCTGGACGGCGCTGTCGGCTTTGAAGGCGGTCTTGAGGTAGATCGCCATGGTGAAGGCTACGAGCGGGAAGCCGAGGATCAGCTCCATGCGGTAGCGGATGATGAAGGCGCCGAGGAAGAGCATGGCCGTGGAGGCGTAGAAGGTGACGGAGACGAGCAGCGACTCGGGCGTGTAGTGCTTGAAGGAGGCGCGGTAGGCGCCGGCGACGGCGTGGTCGCCGGACTTGTGCAGCTCGGACAGCTCGGAGAAGCGCTTGAGCGCCATGAAGTAGCAGCCGATCATCCAGTAGGCGATGAGCAGAGAGACGGGCGGAACGAGGATGCTGGTGACGGCGTACCAGCCGAGCAGCATGCGCAGCGGGTTGTTGACGGATTCGGTGAGGACGTCGAGGTAGGGGACGTCTTTGGTGCGGACGGGCGGGAAGTTGTAGACGCAGCCCATGATCCAGAGCACGAGCGCGGTGAGCGCGAACATGCGCGAGACGAACAGGCCGATGGCGACGCCGGCGGCCATCATGAGAAGCCACTGGACGTAGGCGGCGGGGATGTTGACGAGGCCGCGGGCGGCGGGGCGGTTGCGCTTGATGGGATGGAGGCGATCGAAGGGCGCGTCGAGGACTTCGTTGATGACGTAGTTGCTGCAGGCGACGAGAGTGACGGAGAGGAAGGCGAGGACGAGGCGCGGGATGAGCTGGCGGGTGAAGAGCCAGGGCGCGACGCTGAGCGGAACGATGACTCCGGGAAGAACGAAGAGGTTCTTGATGGAGTGATCGAGGCGGGCGATGGCGAGGTGAGCGCGGAGACGCTGCGAAAAGGAGACCTCAGTGCGCTCGGTGGCTGGCATGAAGGGACGCGTCTCCTCGGGCGGTGAGCAGGGTTTAAGTATAGCGAAGCGGATACACGGCAGAACGAAGCAGATTGCGTGTGGGGTTGCAGGATAAGGTGCGGCGACGCGGGGCTGCTGTAGTCTTTGAGAGCGCGGACGCGCATGCGGGGGCTGGCGCTTTTGGCGCAGAAGGCAATCATCATCGGGGCGGGGCCGGCGGGGTTGACGGCGGCGCTGGAGATGTTGCGCGGGACGGAGATTCAGCCGGTGGTGCTGGAGGCCAGCGGGGAGATCGGCGGGATCTCGCGGACGATCCGGTATAAGGGCAACCGCATGGACATTGGCGGCCACCGCTTCTTTTCTAAAAGCGATCGCGTGATGCAGTGGTGGATGGAGCTGATGCCTCCGGTGGCGGAGGGGGATGTTCCGGATACGGTTGAGATTTCGTACCAGGGCAAGCGGCACAGGGTGGAGGTTCCGGTGGATTCGCCGGAAGAGCCGCCACTGCGCGGGATGGGGCCGCTAACGGTGGTGACGGATACGGAGATCGCGGACGTTGAGGATGAGGAGATTGCTGAGGAGCATGGGCATACGGCGACGGTGGTGGCGGTTGAGCCGGAGACGGACGACCTGGTGATGCTGGTGCGGCCGCGGAAGAGTCGTATTTATTACCTGCGGAAGTTTTTCGATTATCCGATCAAGCTGACGGGAAGCACGATTGCGAACCTGGGGCCGGTGCGGATGGTGAAGATCGGGATTAGTTATGTGTGGGCGCGGGTGAGGCCGATCAAGGAAGAGAAGAGTCTTGAAGATTTTTTGATCAACCGGTTTGGGCGCGAGCTTTATCTGACGTTCTTCAAGAGCTATACGGAGAAGGTTTGGGGGACGCCGTGCGACAAGATTTCTGCCGAGTGGGGAGCGCAGCGGATCAAGGGGCTGAGCCTGACGACGGCGGTGAAGCATTTTGTGCGCAAGGCGCTGGGGCGAAGGCCGCGCGGGGAGCATGCGGATGTGGCGCAGAAGGGCACGGACACGTCGCTGATTGAGCGGTTTCTGTATCCGAAGTTTGGGCCGGGGCAGCTTTGGGAGCATGTTGCGGAGAAGGTGACGGCGGGCGGCGGCGAGATTCATATGGGGCGGGTTGCGGACAAGATCATTGTCGAGGGCGAGCGCGTGGTTGCGGTCGAGACGGTGAATGAGCGCGGCGAGCGCGAGAGATTTGACGGCGACTATTTTCTTTCGACGATGCCGATGAAGGAGCTGGTGCGGGCGCTGGCTGCGGGAGGCGCTGATGTTCCGGCGAATGTGCGCGAGGTGAGCGAAGGGCTGGAGTATCGCGACTTTATTACGGTGGGCGTGCTGGCGAACAAGCTCGATGTGATGGAGCCGGACGGCGGGCTGGGCGGGGGCGGTTTGATCAAAGACACGTGGATCTATATTCAGGAGCCGGATGTGCTGCTGGGGCGGTTGCAGATCTTCAATAACTGGAGTCCGTATATGGTGGCCGATCCGTCGAAGGTGTGGATTGGGCTGGAGTATTTTTGCTACGAGACGGACCCGCTGTGGTCGATGGCGGATGAGGAGTTGAAAAAGTTTGCGGCGGGGGAGCTGGAGACGATTGGGATTCTGAAGACGGCGGAGGTGCTGGATGCGCATGTGGTGCGGGTGCCGAAGACCTACCCGGCCTACTTTGGAACGTATGACCGTTTCGATGAATTGCGCGCGTGGGTGGATGGGTTTGAGAATCTGTTTTTAGTGGGGCGCAATGGGATGCATAAGTACAACAACCAGGACCACTCGATGCTGACGGCGATGGCGGTGGTGGATGGGCTGGCGCGCGGGCATGTGGACAAGGCCGCGGTGTGGTCGATCAATACGGAGCAGGAGTACCACGAGGAGAAGAAGTGAAGAAGTGGATTGCGGTAGTGGTGCTGGTGGGCCTCGTGTTCGTGGTGTGGAGGCGGCAGCGGGTGTTTGTGCGCGATCCGTTGGCGAGCGTGATGCGCGATGGAGCGAAGGTTGGCGGCGAGCAGGTGTTCGTCAACTTCACCAATGATGTGCTGCTGGAGAAGGATTCGGCGCCGATGATGGTAATGCTGATGCAGCGCGGGCAGCCGATTGGCGTGCCTGATGGATGCGGATGTGGCGACGACGCTGCCGCTGGGCGGGGATGTCGAGAGTATGAGTGGGAAGAGTGTGAGCTTCAAAGATGAGAGTGGGCAGAGTTGGGTGGTGAAGCTGCGGTAGGGGAGTAAGCAGGAAGCAGTAAGCAGGAAGCAGTGAATGGAGTGGGGGCAGGAAGGGCGGGTCCTGTTCAGTTTCGCGTTTCGAGTTACGCGTTTCGAGTTAATTGCTGGAGCAGGGTTTGGATGCTTTGGTGATGAAGCGGGTGTTGCCAGTTGGGGGCGATCTCGGCCAGCGGGGCGAGGACGAAGCTGCGCTCGTGCAGGGATGGGTGGGGGAGGGTTAGCTCGGGAGTGTTGAGGATTGTGTCGCCTGTTTCATCTCGATAGAGGAGCAAGTCGAGGTCGATGAGGCGCGGGCCTTTGGGTGGGCTGGCGGCGCGGTCGCGGCCCATGGCGTGTTCGATGGCGAGGAGTGCGTGGAGGAGATCGAGCGGAGAGAGCTCGGTCTCGAGGAGTGCGGCTGCGTTGAGGAAGCGCGGCTGGTCGGTGTAGCCGACGGGGTCGGTCTCGTGGAAGGTGGAGACGGCGGTGATGGCGCCGAGCGCGGCGAGGCGGCGCAGGGCCTCGTGGAGGTTGTCGGCGGGGAAGCCGTGGCGCGAGGGGAGGTTGGAGCCGAGGGCGATGGCGGCGAGCATTTTAGATTTTAGGGATTAGATTTTAGATGTTAAACGGCAACGGCAACGGCAACGGCAACGGTGGATGCCCTTCGGGAATGACAGAAAGGCAAAGGCAAGAGCAGATCCTTCGCTACGCTCAGGATGACAATTTCATGGGAACGTTGCGCTCAGGATGACAATTTCATATTCATGGAAAAAGCGTGTTAGGCGTGGGAGGGTTGGAGGGATGGCTGGGTGGGGAGGGTGTGGGTCGTGGCCGGGTGGGCGGCGGCTGGGTGGGTGACGGCTTCCGTGCGGTGGGCTAGCTCCCAGGCGGAGCGGTCGCTGAGCAGGCGCTGGACGAGGGCGGTGTGCATGGCGTGGCCGGCGCGCTCGGCGACGACACGGCCCCAGATGCGGCGGCCGGCGAGGGCGAGGTCGCCGATGAGATCGAGGACCTTGTGGCGGACGAACTCGTCGGGGAAACGCAGCGGGCCGTTCTGCACGCCTTCGCGGGTGAGGATGATGGCGGAGGAGTCGGAGACGCCGCGGATGAGACCCATGTCGCGCAGCATGGCCTCGTCTTCGCGGAAGCCGAAGGTGCGCGCGGGCGAGATGAGGGAGTCGTAGTCGCCGGCCTCGAGATCGCCGATGAAGCGCTGGCGGCCGATGGGCGTGGGGAAGTCGATGGTGTAGTCGATGGAGTAGCCGTCGCCGGGGTAGACGCCGATGAACTTGGGTCCGGCTTTGGAGTTTTCATGGACTTCGACGGGCTTGAGGATGCGGAGGTACTCGCGCTTGCGGCGCTGGCGTTTGCGGCCGGCGGCGAGGATGGCGTCGACGTAGGGCTTGGAGGAGCCGTCGAGGATGGGGACTTCGAGGTTATCGAGTTCGAGGATGACGTTGTCGACGCCGAGGCCGATGAGCGCGGAGAGAAGGTGCTCGGTGGTGGAGATGAGCACGCCCTGACGCATGAGGCTGGTGGCGTAGGAGACTTTGGCGACGTTGCGGCCGGTGGCGGCGATCTCGAAGTTGTCGAGGTCGGAGCGGCGGAAGACGATGCCGGAGCCGGCGGGTGCGGGGATGAGGCGGAGAGAGACTTGCGCGCCGGAGTGGAGGCCGATGCCGCTGAAAGAGAGCGGTGACTCGACGGTGTGCTCGAATTGGAGGTGCTGACTCAGGGGAGATATTCTCTTGTCCGACGATCAAAAGACAGCGTACACCGTAACGTGACTGTAAAAGTGTGGCTAATTTACCACAGTGTATGTTTAGGGGAACCTCGGTCTACGAGCTCAGTTGGTTGTTGGGGATCTCCGCCCACAGCTCCCGGTCCAGGCTGGGGTTTAGCTGCTTCAGCATGGGTATGTTGCGGGTCTAAGGTTCCAAAGGTTCAAGGGGCGTGGCATGCCGTGCACGGCTCTTCGGACGATTGACAAGTGTTAGGCTACAGGCTACAGTAGCGTTTGATGAGGATACGGAGCTTCCTCCATAAGGGCTTGAAGAAGCTGTACGCGGATGAGGCCACAAAAGGCGTTCCTCCCGACAGCGTGGAGAAGCTCCGCAAGATGTTTGCCTTTCTGGATGACATGGAAGATCCCGAAGAGCTGCGGATGCTTCCCTCGTGGAAGGCGCACACGTTGACGGGCGACCGAAGGGAAAGATGGAGCCTGAGCGTTACGGCCAATCGCCGGTTGACGTTTCGTATCGACACAACCGAACGCGAGATTTGTGACGTGAATTTAGAGGACTACCACTAGGTTCAAAGGAGAAGAGACCATGCCCATGAAGAATCCGCCTCACCCCGGAGATTTTATTCGGACGGAGATTATCGAAGCCGCAGGGTTGACGGTGACGGCGGCGGCGATCGCGTTGCGCGTCTCGCGGCCTGCGTTGTCCAGTTTGCTCAACGGCAAGGCCGACCTATCCGGCGACATGGCGCTGCGCATCGAGAAAGCCTTCGGAGTCAAGATGGATACGCTGATGCGTATGCAATCGTCTTACGATATTGCCCAGACTCGCAAGCGCGAGAAACTAATCAGCGTGCCGCGCATTTCCTTGTTGACTGCCGCGCATTAGGCAGGAGAGCCGGGAGTGAAGTTTCGGCCCGCCTGCGAGCGGTGTGACGTCCTGGAATGCGGGAGGTGCGGATGCGAGAGATGGTGGAGGCGGTTAGTGCGGTTGAAGGACGGCTGCGGCGGCGGCTGCGCGAGCTGGTTGAGGTGGAGTCTCCGAGCGACGACAGTGCGGCGGTGAACAGGGCAAACGACCTTGTGGTGGAGTGGGCTGCGGAGATGGGCGCAGCGGTGGTGCGTCATCCGGGCGGTGCAGGCGGTGCGGGGGACGGCAAGTTTGGCGATGTGCTGGAGATCAGGTTTGGAGCGGCGAGCGAGCAGCGGCCGGTGCTGGTGCTGGGACATCTGGATACGGTTTGGCCGATGGGGACGCTCGCGACGATGCCGTGGCGCGAGGTGGAGGCGGAAGACGGAGTGCGGTTGCTGGGGCCGGGCGTGCTGGATATGAAGGCGGGTGTGGTGATGGCGCTGGAGGCGGTGGCGGCGGTGCGGGAGGTGAAGGGCGAGCTGCCGAGAGCGGTGACGCTGCTGCTGAATCCGGATGAAGAGGCGGGCAGCGAGGTTTCGCGAGAGCATACGGAGCGGCTGGCGTTGGAGTCGGCGGCGGTGTTGGTGCTGGAGCCGGCGCAGGGGCTGGCGTACAAGACGGCGCGGAAGGGTGTGGGGCATTTTGAGCTGAGGGTGGAAGGTGTGGCGGCGCATGCGGGCGTCGATTTTGCGAGCGGGCACTCGGCTGTGCTGGAGATGGCGGGGATGGTGGAAGAGATTTCGAGCTGGACGGATTTGGGCCATGGCCGAACGGTGAATGTGGGTGTGATCGCGGGAGGGACGCGGTCGAATGTGATTGCGGCGGCGTGCAGAGCCGAGATTGATGTGCGGGTGACGACGATGGAGGATGCGGCGCGCGTGGAGGCGCTGTTCCGCGGGCTGCGGACGCGCGATGTTGCGTGCAAGCTGAGGGTGGAGGGCGGGATCAATCGGCCGCCGATGGAGCGGAGCGAGGGGACGGTCGCGTTGTTTAAGCGAGCGCAGGTTCTGGCTGCGGAGATTGGAATTGATTTGCAGGAGGCGGCGACGGGCGGTGGGTCGGATGGGAACTTTACCGCGGCGTTAGGTGTGCCGACGCTGGATGGAATGGGCGCGGTGGGGGGTGGAGCGCATGCGGCGCATGAGTATGTGCTCGCGGGGCACCTAGTGGAGCGGACGGCGATGATTGCGGGGATGCTTCAGGCGGAGTTGTAATGTGCCCGACAGGCATTCTGCGAGCCGACATCTCAGAATCGAGATGTGGGGCGCCCGGAGTTGTGGTGGTCCGGGCGGAGAAGCAGATCCTTCGCTTTCACCCCAGCGAGCAAGCTCGCCGGGGACCCCGATTCGCTCAGGATGACAATTTCTTGAGATGACAATTTTTAACAGGATGACAATTTCTTAGGGGCTGTACCAGATAATGTCGTGAGGATCTGGTATGGCGAGCGGGTTTCGTAAGAGTCGTTTGTCGTGGGGCAAGCAGGTTCGCTTGGTGGAGCATTTTGTGGCCGGCAGCACAGCGCGGACTGCGGCGGAGCTGAT
>DATCFM010000116.1:0-8660 GCA_036509515.1 Acidobacteriaceae bacterium | reverse complement strand
CTTCAGGTGTGGCAGGAAAAGCGAAACCGGAGGCTCGGAAATCTCGGAAGGGGCGCAGTCCCGCGATGAGAGATTACTACGACGGAGTCCTGTCGAAATTAATCTCTGCTCGGGAAGAGGCGGGCCTGACGCAGCGGGAGGTTTCGCTGCGGCTCGGCATGGCCCATTCCTACATGAACAAGTGTGAAACCGGCGAGCGTGCGATCGACGTTGCCGAACTCTGGGCCATCAGCAAAATTTATGGAAAGCCCATCAGTTTCTTCGCTACCGACGAGTCGTAAGCGTGGGAAACCTTCCCTAAGAAGTCGAGCATCGGATGGAGCCACCGGCTCCAATCGGTAGACTCATCTGCGGGGGTTGCAGGACAGTCTTTGACCGGGTGACGAACGCACGTACGAACTCGCTTACCAGCCGTGAATTGTCCTCGGCACGAGCAACGAGCCACTCTTCCAGGCAGAGCAACTCTTCGTCCAACGGCTTTGCAACGAGCCGCTCGCCGGCAAGCTTCAATGCGTTTGCCTTCGTGAGCAACGCCACCCGCCGAGTCGCCAGCAGCAGGTGTTCAGCCTCATCCGGGTAGAGGATATGGTCGATGCTCCTCGGGTGAAAGCCCTCATCCTGGGTTCGCTTCATGATCCTTTCGTACAGAACCGGGTGAGTACGCTTCTGAAAGACGATCCAGCGTTCGTCTCGCAAGTCTGCCATTTTGAGTGAGACCTTGGAACTCAAGATGTGATCGCGCGGGATGACGACGTGAAGGGGCGTCTCCGACAACTTGGTCATTGTCAGCTTCGCATTCTGTGTCGGGTCCGTGATGAGCGCCAGGTCAAGATCGGTACTCAAAAGATCGTGGGCCAAATCCGACGAAGATTCGCTTTGTACCGTGATATCCAGCGTGGGGAAGAGGGGAAGTCGAATGGAATAGAGTATGTCGACAAGCGCCGGATCAACGTCGGGTGCCTTGCCGACCTGGAGAACGGTATCGGCTCCTTCCCGTCTCTCGATCGCGGAGCGCATAGCCCGCTCTCCGTGGGCGACTGAAATCCGGGCATGTTCGACGTAGGATCTTCCCGCGTCCGTAAGCTCGATTCCCGATCGGTTTCGTTCAAAGAGAGAAGCGTTTGCTTCGCGCTCGGCGCTCTGTATGCACCGACTCAGGCCCGATTGGGTCAAGCCGACCTGCTTCGCCGCTCGGCCATAGTGCATTTCCTCGGCCAAGGCAATGACTGCTTCCAGGTGCCTCATTTTGATTCTGTTCGGCATGGCCCGTACCCCTTTGCTCTGAAACAGGGATCTACTGCGCCAGCGAGCAGAAATTGGCGACGTTCCACCGCCGGTATTAAATTACCCACAGTTTTCGAGGGCAGTGTCAATCTTGGTTCCCTCTCCTTGTCCTGAAATTATTGGAGCATTCATAGTCAGATTGTGTGGTAACCGAGGTCCCCACCCTTATGCGCTCAGCGCATAAGCTCAGTCGGGAAACTCATTGGACTTCAACCGCAAGAACATTCACCTTCAAGTCACGTACTTGGAGGTTTGAATGTTCGACGAGAAGAAACCACCCGCTTCTGAGCGCCTTCTACCCATCCTCGGCCGAGCAGGCGTGGAACCCTTACTGGACAGTCACGCCGCCGCTGCTGTGCTGGGAGTTCATCCGCGCACCCTGCAGCGCATGGTGCTGCGTGGGCAAATCGCTGGTGTTCAGGTTGGCAAGTTGTGGCGTTTCCGGGCTTCTGCAATCGACCAGTGGATCGACCGCAAGCAGGCTGGCTGAAGCGAAAGAAAAACCTCATTTTCCGCAGATGAAACGGCCCGCACTCGGCTACCCTTGAATCAGCCATTCGTGCCGTGAATCAAGGAGGAATCTTGATACCACGAGCATGTTATCAATTCGGAAGTCTCACCCGAAAGAAGCGGGAGAAGGGGCCGGACACCTGGGAGTTTCGGTACTACGAACCGACTGAGCAAGGCGACAGAAGACGAAAGTCTTGCATTGTCGGCACAGTCGAGAAGTTGCCAACCAAAGCTCACGCGCAGAAGGCAGTGGAAGCCCTTCTTCTAACCCTCAACTCTGAAACTCCGCAGCAGCGCATGGCCGCGGTGACGTTCGGTGCTATTTGCGACCGTTACATGCAGGAGGAGATGCCGGAACGGTACTCAACTGCGAAGTCGTACCGGTCCAACATCGTGAATCACCTGAAGCCACGCTGGGGCGAGTATCTGCTCGAAAAGATTCGACCGATGGCGGTCGAGGATTGGTTGAAGAATCTCCCTATGGCCTCGAAGTCCAGGGCGCATTTGAAGAGCGTGATGCACCTGATGTATCAGTGTGCCGCACGCTGGGAAGTCTTCAACGAGCAGAGAAACCCAATAGCACTGGTTCGCGTCAAGGGCGGCAGCAAGCGCCGGCAACGTCCGACCACTCTGACTGTTGAGGAGTTCGAACTCATCGTTGCGACTCTGCAAGAGCCGTGGCGCTTGATGGTACAGATCGCCCAATGCCTCGGTCTTCGCGTGAGCGAGATCGCGGCGCTTCAATGGGACGACTTCGACTTCGACAAAAACCAGCTTCTCGTTCAGCGCAGTTTTGTGAACGGCAGGGTGGATGACGTCAAGACTGAATACTCCCAGGACTACGTTCCTCTGCATCCGTCCTTGACCGAGATCGTTCTGAAGTGGAGCACGCAAGCGGTGCCCACGGAAGAAGGCTGGGTCTTTGCCAATCCCCGAACAAATCGGCCCTACTATCCCACCGAGATCCAGAAGCGGCATATTCGCCCCTCAGGTTGCTGTGTGGTGGAGTGTCCGACGTGCGGGGCAGCACCTGGTGTCTGGTGTAACCAGGATCAGAAAACCGGCAACGGCGTTCGCATGCTCTTGCATGAGACGCGCGTGAAAAATTCCGGCAAGTATGGGGGCATCGGCTGGCACACGTTCCGCCACACGTATCGTTCGTGGCTGGACGAGACCGGAGCACCGATGAAAGTGCAGCAGGAATTGATGCGACACGCTTCCATCCAAACGACGATGAATGTCTATGGACAGGCAATGTCGTCATCGAAGCGGGAAGCGAATGGGAAGGTTGTGGAGATGGTGCTCAAGCCGTTGAAAGCGAGCGCCTGAAACCCAATTTTCCTTATTGGGAGATATCGGGAGTCGATCCAATTTTCTGATCGACTCGAAGTTGTTGATTTGATTGGTTGCGGGGGTAGGATTTGAACCTACGACCTTTGGGTTATGAGCCCAACGAGCTACCGGGCTGCTCCACCCCGCACTCTTATGATGCCATTGCCCGCCTCTGCGGTCAATCCAGACACAGCCCAGACGCTCCGCAAAAGCAGCCCAAACGCCGTTCAGACGCAGCTCCCCGCCGCCCTCTCCCACAGTTGGATCGCGCCCCGAAACCCGGCAGCCGTCTTCCGCCGTCACATAAGTATCAACAGTGACTCCACACCGGAACTTTTCCGGAAAATTCGCGTCTTTTCTCATGGACGGCGCTGTGTGCCGCACGCCTGGCATCGAACTCCCTGCCAGCAACGCGTCACAAGCGCCCAGGAGTCGGTCAACAATGAGTCGGTCAACAATGAGTCGATCAACAATGAGTGCCCCAGGACTTAAAGCCGTTTGCCGCGCCCTGCTCCTAAGCAGCCTCGCCTTCAGCAGTCTCGCCTTCGCCACCGGCGCCTTCGCGCAGAGCACCACCGCCGCCGTATCCGACGCGCAGGTCGAAGCCAACGTCCTTCGCGCGCTGGCCAGCGCGCCCGAGCTTTCCACGCAGAACATTCAGTCCTCCACCGTCTACGGAACCGTCACTCTCAGCGGCAACGTGCACGACGAGGCCATGCGCACCAAGGCCGAAAATCTGGTCGCCCGCGCCCTCGGCGTCCAGAAGGTCGTCGACGAGCTCGCACTCGGCGACACCCCCGCGCCCGCCGACCAGGCCAACGCCGAGCCCACGCCCGGCCAGCAGCCTGCCCAGAACGACGCTCAAAACCAGCCCCAGAACCAGGACCAGCTGCAATCCGACGGCACCTACGCTCCCGGCCCGCCGCCGCCCGTGCAGCAGGAAGGCAATCTCGCACCCGTTCCCCAAAATCAGGGCGCACAGGGTCAGGACGCGCAGGGTCAGGACGCGCAAAATCAGGATGCTGCGCAAGCCAATCCTCCCGCCAACGGCCAGTACCCCGGCGGCTACGGCCCACCACAAGATCAAGCCGGCCAGCCAGGCCAGCCCGGCCAACCCGGCCAGTACCCCAACCAGGCCCAGTCCTATCCGAATCAAGGCCAGCCCTATCCCAATCAGGCCGGCCAGCCCTATCCCAATCAGGGCCAGCAGGCCTACGGTCCTCCCCCACGCCGCCCGATGTATCAGAACAACTACCCGCCCCAAAACGGACCTCAGTATGGAGCCCAGAACGGACCCCAGAACGCTCCCCCGAACTACGCTCCTCCGGGCGGCCAGCAGGCCGGCCTTGAGGTCACCGTTCCCGCCGGCGCGCTGCTCCGCATCCGCATCAACCGCGGTCTGGACTCCAACCACATTCAGCCCGGCGCGCAGTTCGACGGCACCGTCCTCAGCGACGTAGCCGCCGACGGCGCCATCGCCATTCCCCGCGGCGCCTCCGTCGAGGGCACCGTCGTCGACGCCAAAAAGTCCGGCGCCCTCAAAGGCCGCGGCGAGCTCAGCCTCCAGATCAACAGCGTCACCCTCGCCGGAACCGTCTATCCGATCAGCAGCGAGCTGTGGCAGCGCAACAGCCGTGACAAAACCGCCGGCACCGTCAACAACGCCGTCGGAATGGGCGCGCTGGGCGCCATCATCGGCGCCATCGCCGGCGGCGGCGCAGGCGCGGCCATCGGAGCCGGTGTCGGCGGAGCAGCCGGCGTCGCCGGTTCCGCAGCCTCTCCCGGCGGACGCGTCATCGTCCCGCCCGAGGCCGTCCTGAACTTCCGCATGGCCCAACCCGCAGTCGTGAGAACCGTCTCCGAGCAGGAGATGTCACGCCTCGCCTATGCCGCCGGCAACGCCCAGCCGCGCCCGGCCATGCACCGCGTCTACAACCCCAACTACGATCCCAACTACGCTCCCTACGACGGCCGCTGAAAATTCTCATAGCTCGCTCACCCCAACAATTCCGAAGGGCTGCGGAACATCGCAGCCCTTTCGCTTTGCCGGGTGCCCCACGTCTCGCCTTTGAGATGTGAGTTTCGCAAACCACAACCCTGTCATCTCGACCGGAGCGCACAGCGCGGAGTGGAGAGACCTGCAGTTCGGACCACCACGAATGCTGGCCGCCCCACATCTCGCCTTTGAGATGTGAGTTCGCAGATGCACGGAGAACCCAGGGCACCTATCCAGCCGCAACCTCGTTTCGCTTAAGGGCACGGCTGGTAGCCCTCGGCTTTAGCCGAGGGTGTCCGTGCCGTAAACGTCCCAGCGGAAAAGGGGCTTCAGCCCCTGAGGTACGTTTGGCAACGACTCGGAAGCCCGCAGGCACCCATCTATACGCGCTTTTTGCGGACAGGCGGGGGAAATGCAGAAGCGCCGCCGAACTCAGCGCCAACGGCGCGTGACATTCCAGCCTAGGGCGCAGCCGAACTCAGCGCCAACGGCGCGTGACATACCAACCTGGGGCGCAGCCCCAGGTTCACACGCGACAAAGAACTGAGGGCTGAAGGCCCGAAACATCACGTCCCCATCAACCGATCGAACTCGTTGATTTATACTCGACACAAGCCCCTGCAAGCAGGCGTGGTGCGTCTCTTCTGAGACGCCGCGCGCAAGATGCGCACAAATCCCGGGCAGCGACACCCTCCCACGGGCTCGCATGAAGTGAAGGTCGTCAACCAGGCATGATCCGTCTCTTCCAGCAGGACAACCTCGCCACCAAGATTATCTTCGGCGTCATCATCGGCGCGACCATCATCCTCATGGTCATCTTCCTCGTGCCCGGCATCTTCAACGATGACTCCACGGCATCCAGCACCACTCTCTTCGCCAGCGTGCGCAGCCCCGGCCTCTGGGGCAAACTGTTCGACGGCACCACGCCCGTTACGATGCAGGACGTGCAGCGCCAGGCCCAGCGCCAGATGCAGCAGCAGCACCTGCCCGACTACGCTCTGCAGTTCCTCGTCAACCGCGTCGGCCAGCAGCAGGTCGAGCGCGCCGTCCTCATCCGCGAGGCCAATCGTCTCGGCCTCCAGGTCTCCGACGACGATCTCCGCCGCGAGCTCCGCACCGGCCCGCTCTCCCAATATCTCTTCCCCGGCGGCAACTTCATCGGCGACGACCGCTACATGGGCTTCGTCGATCAGTTCTTCGGCATCTCCATCGCCCAGTTTGAACAAGAGGTCAAGCAGGATCTCGAGCTGCAGCGGCTCGAGACGCTCGTCACCGGTGGCGTCACCGTCCCTGACAGTGAAGTGCGCACCAGCTACATGCAGCAGGGCGTGAAAGTTAAGTTCAACTACGCTTCGATCTCCGCCGCCGACATCGCCAAGACGATCAACCCCAGCGACGCCGAGCTTCAGTTCTTCTTCAAGCAGAACGCCTCCCGCTACGCCAACGCCGTTCCCGAGCAGCGCAAGCTCGCCCTCATCGCCTTCGACGACGCCAGCCTCCCCGGCGGCCGGCCGCAGGTCTCCGACGCCGATGTGCAGGCCTACTACAACGCCCATCAGAGCGACTATCAGGTTCCCCAGGAAGTCAAAACCCGCCACATTCTCATCACCGTCGCCCATGGCGCACCCGCCAGCGCCGACGCAGCCGCCAAGGCCAAGGCGCAGGACGTCCTCAAGCAGCTTCAGTCCGGCGGCAACTTCGCCGATCTCGCCAAGAAGTTCTCCGAAGATCCAGGCTCCAAGGATCAGGGCGGCGAGCTTCCCATGATGCCCACCTCCAACCTCGATCAGGCCTACGCGCAGGCCGCCATGGCGCTCAACCCCGGCCAGACCTCCGGCCTCGTCCGCTCCCAGTTCGGCTATCACATCATCCAGACCGAATCCAAGCAGACCGCGCACACCAAGCCGCTCACTGAAGTCCACGACGCCATCGTCGCGCAACTCGAAAGCCAGAAGGCCGCCGCCGCCGCGCAGAACTACGCCAACCAGCTCGCCACCGAAGCCCGCAAAGATGGTCCCGACGGTCTCGCCAAGACCGCCCAAGCCCACAACCTGCACGTCGTCACCACCGACTTCCTCGCGCACAACGGCGTCATCTCCACCCTGCCCGACTCCACCTCCGTCCTCGCCGCCGCCTTCAGCACCGCCAAGGGCGCCGCTCCGCAGAGCGTCTCCACCGGTGAAGGCTACGCCGTCTTCCAGGTCCTCGACGTCAAACCCGCCCACGCCCCCGACTTCGCCACCTGGAAGCCGCACGTGCTCGACGACTTCCGCACCCAGAAAGCGCCCGAGCTCCTCAACGATCAGCTCATCAAGCTCGCCGACCGCGCCAAGGTTCTCAACGACCTCTCCAAGGCCGCCGCCGAGATGAAGCTCCCCGTCAAGACCAGCGACCTCGTCGGCCGCGACGCCCAGGTGCAGGATCTCGGCGCCATGAGCGGTGCCGCCTCCGTGCTCCTCTCGCTGCCCAAAGGCGCCATCTCCGGCCCCATCAACGAAGGCCCCAACGGCTCGGTCGCGCAGATCGTCGACAAGCAGGAGCCCACCCCCGAAGACCTCGCCAAGAACCTTCCCGCCACTCGCGAAAAACTGCTCACCCAGCAGCGCGACGAGGTCTTCGCCACCTTCGCCGGCACGCTCATGCAGCGCTTCGAGCAAGCCGGCGCCGTCGTCTACAGCCACAAGCAGCAGCCGGCCGGCCTTCCCTAGGTGGTATCGACATATAGGTAGCTTGGGATTGATTGAATAAAATAGAAATTGTCATCCTGAGCGGAGCCTCTCGCAGCTTCATCGCGAGAGGCGCAGTCGAAGGACCTGCTGTCTGCCCGTAGCGCCGACACTCTCTCCGTTTTTCAACCCATTCTGTCTCTGTCACCTCGACCTCTATGTCGATACCACCTGAACAATCTGCAAACCATCGGCGTCGAGACGCCCCGCCCCCCGCATGAAAATCCTCGCGGCATCCCCGTCCCTCCGCCGAACGTCCTACGCTTCAGGCAATCTTCGCTGCCCATTGCGCCGCCCCTCTTCGCCTCAGGAGACTCAATGACGTCAGAGCGAGTGTCCGGAGTTCTACTCCACGTAACCTCGCTGCCCTCCTACGGCGGCGTCGGCGACTTCGGCCCCGCCGCCTTCGCCTTCATCGACTTCCTCGCCGCCGCCAAGCAGCGCCTCTGGCAGGTCCTTCCGCTCAACCCCACCGGCTACGGCAGCTCGCCCTACTCCGCACTCTCCGCCTTCGCCGGCAACCCGCTTCTCATCTCCCTTGAAAAACTAGTCGACGCCGGCTGGCTCACCTCCGACCGCATCGCCGGCCTTCCCGGCCACAACGGCCCCTGCGACTTCGACCGCGCCTTCGTCTCCAAGCGCCCACTCGTCGAAGAGGCCGCCGCCAACTTCCTCGACCGCGCCACCGACGACGAGCGCGCCCGCTTCCAGCGCTTCTCCTCGGAAAACATCTCCTGGCTCACCGACTGGGCCATGTTCGCTCTCCTCCGCAAGCGCTTCCACTCCGCCAGCTGGATCGACTGGCCCCCCGA
>DATCFM010000115.1:0-5612 GCA_036509515.1 Acidobacteriaceae bacterium | reverse complement strand
GAACCCTGACGGGCGCGACCGGTGCCCTTTTGGGCCCACGGCTTCTTGGTGGTGCCGGAAATCTCGCCGACCTGCTTGGTCTTGTGCGTGCCGGCCCGGCGCTTGGAAAGCTGCCAGTTGATGACACGCGCGAGAATGTCGCGGCGCACGTCGGGCAAGCCAAAGACCTCATCGGCGAGATCGATATTGCCGGCCTCTTTATTGTCGAGGTTGGTGACTTTGAGCTGCATCTCAGGCTCCTGCCTGCGCTTGTTGCGCTTCACGCAGCGCCGCCGGAAACGGCAGATCCTTGGGCGCAGCGCGCTTAGCCGCATCCTTGATCAGCACATAGGAGCCTTCGAAACCCGGCACCGCGCCAACCACGAAAATCAACCCGCGCTCGGCATCGGCGCTGAGGATCTTGAGGTTCTGGGTGGTGACCCGCTCGACGCCGTAATGACCGGCCATCTTCTTGTTCTTGAAGACCTTGCCGGGATCCTGGCGCTGACCCGTCGAACCGTGGCTACGATGCGATACCGAGACGCCGTGGGTCGCGCGCAAGCCGCCGAAGTTCCACCGGCGCATAACGCCCGTGAAGCCGCGGCCCTTGGTGATACCGACGACATCGACGAACTGGCCCGGCAGGAAATGCGTCACCGACAACTCGGCACCGACTTCGAGCACCGCGTCTGGCGTCACGCGAAATTCGACGAGCTTCGCTTTCGGCTCGACCTTGGCCTTCGCGTAGTGACCGCGCAGGCCCTGACTGACGTTCTTGACCTTCGCCTTGCCGACGCCGAGTTGAACGGCGGTGTAGCCGTCCTTCTCTTCGGTCCGCACGGCGACGACCTGGCAGTTATCGACCTTCAATACCGTGACGGGAACATGATCCCCGGCCTCGGTGAATTGTCGGGTCATGCCCAATTTCAGGGCGATGAGTCCGGTACGCATGACTAATGCACCCTTAGAGCTTGATCTCGACGTCGACGCCGGCAGCGAGGTCGAGCTTCATCAGCGCGTCCACGGTTTGCGGCGTCGGGTCGACGATATCGAGCACGCGCTTATGCGTGCGAATTTCGAACTGCTCGCGCGACTTCTTGTCGATATGCGGCGAGCGCAGCACGGTGAAGCGCTCGATCCGCGTCGGCAAGGGAATGGGACCACGCACGCGCGCGCCCGTCCGCTTCGCCGTGTTCACGATCTCGCTGGTCGACTGGTCGAGCACGCGATGATCGTAAGCGCGAAGACGAATACGGATGTTCTGATTGTCGGCTGCCATGTCTAGTCCCTCAATTCACGAGCGGAAAATCCGCTACGTCGATGCTTTCCGCTCGTGAAACCCGCTTACTTAATGATTTTAGCGACGACGCCGGCGCCGACGGTGCGGCCGCCTTCGCGGATGGCGAAGCGCAGGCCCTCGTCCATGGCGATCGGCTGGATCAGCTCCACTTCCATCGACACATTGTCACCCGGCATCACCATCTCGACGCCTTCCTTCAGCTTCACCGTCCCCGTCACGTCCGTCGTGCGGAAGTAGAACTGCGGACGGTAGTTGGTGAAGAACGGCGTGTGGCGACCGCCCTCTTCCTTCGTCAGGATGTACGCCTCGGCCTGGAAGTTCGTGTGCGGCGTGATCGAGCCCGGCGCCGCCAGAACCTGGCCGCGCTCGACCTCTTCGCGCTTTGTCCCTCGGAGCAAAGCTCCGATGTTATCGCCCGCCTCGCCCTGGTCCAGCAGCTTGCGGAACATCTCGACGCCGGTTACCACCGTCTTGATCGTCGGACGCAGCCCCACGATCTCGATTTCCTCGCCCACCTTCACCACGCCGCGCTCGACCCGGCCCGTCACGACCGTGCCGCGGCCCGAGATCGAGAACACGTCTTCGATCGGCATCAGGAACGGACGGTCCTTTGCCCGCTCCGGCTGCGGGATCGACGCATCGACCGCGTCCATCAGCTGCAGGATCGCGTCGTGACCCATCGCCTTGTCCTTGTCTTCCAGCGCCATCAGCGCCGAGCCGCGGACGATCGGAATCTTGTCGCCCGGGAACTGATAGCTGCTGAGGAGTTCGCGAACCTCCAGCTCGACCAGATCCAGCAACTCCGGGTCGTCCACCATGTCGCACTTGTTCAGGAACACAACGATCGCCGGCACGCCGACCTGGCGCGCCAACAGGATGTGCTCGCGCGTCTGCGGCATCGGGCCGTCCGCCGCCGACACCACCAGGATCGCGCCGTCCATCTGCGCCGCCCCCGTGATCATGTTCTTCACATAATCCGCGTGGCCCGGGCAATCCACATGCGCGTAGTGCCGCGCCTTCGTCTCATATTCCACATGCGCCGTCGAAATCGTGATCCCGCGCGCCTTCTCTTCCGGCGCCTTGTCGATCTGGTCGTAAGCCGTGTACTTCGCCCCGCCCGTCTCCGCCAAAACCTTCGTGATCGCAGCCGTCAACGATGTCTTCCCATGGTCAACATGACCAATCGTTCCTATGTTTACGTGCGGCTTGCTGCGATCAAATTTTTCCTTGCCCATGACTCTATCTCTCCCTTAGACATCGATTCCAAACTCGACTGCTCTGCTCTTGCCCTTGTTTTTCTTGCTGTCATTCCCGAAGGGAATCTGCTTCTCTCTCCAGCCCGAAGAAGAATCCCCAACGCGCACCCTAGTAGTACGCGTACACCTTGAAATATTTATCGCGAAGCGCCAGCTCCACCTTCTCCAGCGACGCCAGGTAAAACTCGCGAATCTGGCCCTGATCGCCCCCGGTCAACTTCGCATACCAGCCCGCCGTCGCGATCCCCAGCTTGCCGGCGCTCAAGAGCGCTTCAAAATCCCGAACCCGCATCCCCGACCGTTCCACCGACCTCAAAAACGTCTCTACATTCCCCGGCGCATACACATTCTCAATCGCCTTCTTCACCTCGGTAAACGTCGTCACATCGACAACATCCATCGCCGGACGCTCATACAGCGCCGTCGTGCGATCCACCTTAAATTGAGGCTCTGCCATGGCTACTTCCGCCCTTCGGGGTCTTCAAAATCTGGAGCGGGAGACGGGAATCGGACCCGCGACCAACAGCTTGGAAGGCTGTGACTCTACCACTGAGTTACTCCCGCATAAAAAAACAGCTTCTAGCTTCTAGCCTTTAGCTTCTAGCTCAAGACTCCTGGCCGTCAGCCCGTACCGCTCGCCATCCTTGCCTCTAGCTAGAAGCTAGGAGCTAAAAGCTAGCAGCTTTCTTTCAAAAATCTGGAGCTGATGATGGGGCTTGAACCCATGACCTCTCCCTTACCAAGGGAGTGCTCTACCACTGAGCTACATCAGCATTCCTACTGCAAATCTTTCTTCTCTGCACGCGCCCTCATATGCGCCAGCACGACGCGCAAAGCAAAGAGTCCAAGAAACAAAATCGGTAGCCATCGAACCTCGACATCCCGATCTTCAAAACCTATATACCTGCTCGAAAACCCCTGCACGTGAACTACCGCAGAGCTATCGATCGTGAACCACGCCAACATCCCCAAGACTACCAAACTTCCCAGGGCAAGAAACATGCGGCCCTTGTCTGCCGCCGGATTGAGCGATCCCTCTGTCACACTCATCACAATTCACTAACCACTAACCACTAACCACTAACCACTAAAAAAATGGTGCACAGGGGAGGATTCGAACCTCCGTAACTCGTAGAGTGGCAGATTTACAGTCTGCTGCCATTAACCGCTCGGCCACCTGTGCCCTGCGCTGCCTTCGTCCCCCTGCATAGCTCCATCCGCACCACGCACTGGCCCACGCGATCCCTCGCACGAACCTCGCTCAGACTGTGGATGGCGAACGCTGCAAGGCGGGAACTTCAAGCAGGTACAACCAACATCAACTCCAACCAACTCGTCCTGCTGCCCCAAAAAATCTGGAGCTGGCGAAGGGATTTGAACCCCCGACCGCCTGATTACAAATCAGGTGCTCTACCAGCTGAGCTACGCCAGCATCTGACAGCAAATGAGCTAATTTACGCTAACAGCAAACCGCGCTCGCAAACCTCTCGAGCGCTGTGTCAACTTTACCATAGCTCCCAGACCCGCATCCAGACCCACATCCACCTGCCATTCCCCTATCATCTCCCCTATCACCCCCCTGCCTCGTCCACTGTGACTAAAGTCCTATCGTCCTTCTCCTCCAGCCTCTACTGTCAAGAGCAGAAGGACGCATATGCCGCACACACTCGAGCCTCCCACCATCGCCCCACCCCCCGTCTCCAAGCCCAAAAAGCCCTTCGTGCGCCGCATCCTCCGCGACCGCTCTCAACAAATCCGCCACACCGTCCAAATCGCCTTCCTCGCCCTCAACACCTTCCTCGCCGTCGAGTTCCTCCTCTGGGTCCGCTACTACGAAACCAACGGCCACAGCCTCTACATCGCCCGCCCCACCGGCGTCGACGGCTATCTTCCCATCGCCGGCATCATGAACCTCAAGTACTTCCTCGTCACCCATCACATCCCCGCCATCCACCCCGCCGCGATGTTTCTCCTCGTCATCTTCCTGCTCTCCAGCCTCCTGCTCAAAAAGTCCTTCTGCTCCTGGCTCTGCCCCGTCGGCACCGTATCCGAGTACCTCTGGAAGCTCGGCCACAAGCTCTTCCACCGCAACTTCACCCTCCCCCGCTGGCTCGACATCCCCCTCCGCAGCCTCAAATATCTCATCCTCGCCTTCTTCCTCTACGTCGTCCTCACCCTCTCCGCCGACGCTCTGCAGTCCTTCCTCCTCGCCCCCTTCGGCATCATCGCCGACGTCAAGATGCTCAACTTCTTCCGCCACATCGGCATCGTCGGCATCGCCGTCCTCGCGTCCTTCGTGATCCTCTCCGTCTTCATCAAAAACTTCTGGTGCCGCTTCCTCTGCCCCTACGGAGCCCTCATGGGCATCGTCTCCACCCTCAGCCCCGTAAAAATCCGTCGCGACGAAACCGCCTGCATCGACTGCGGCAAATGCAACAAGGCCTGCCCCTCCAGCCTCAAAGTCGATCAACTCCTTCAAATACGCTCCGCCGAATGCACCGGCTGCCTAAGCTGCGTCGCCGCCTGTCCCGCCGAGAACGCCCTCCAATTCGCCTTCCCCCCGCGCACCCTCACCGCCGAAATCGACACCACCATCCCCACCCGCAACACCGCCGCCCGCTGGCAGCATCGCATCGTGCAGCCCCGCATGGTCGCCGCCATCCTCGCCATCATCTTCTTCGGCCTGATAGGCATCGCGCGCGCCACAGGCCACTGGCAAACCCACATCTCCCGCGACGTCTACATGCAGCTAGTCCCGCACGCCGACGACTACACCCACTAGCCCACCACTTCTCTGCCGTCACCGCCGCTGCAGTTGCCGTCGCCTTTGCACTTGCCGTTGTACGTTTTTCGCCGTCATCCTGAGCGGGTGATAATGATTTTGGATATAGCTGATTTAATTGAGCATAAAACCATAACTTTTCGCTGTGCAGGAACTGTGCAGGAGAACTATGTCAATTTCAGATGCTACACGTCCCTTGGGCATGAGGAACTGGGGTGCATCGCCCCTTCTTCCGAAGGTGGATCTGCGCCCACCTAATAAAAATTAGGACACAAATGCGCGAACAGCTCCACAC
>DATCFM010000114.1:0-2829 GCA_036509515.1 Acidobacteriaceae bacterium | reverse complement strand
ATGAAACGCAGCCGGAGCGTACCTCTCGCCCAACGTGGAACCAAAAGTCATTGAGCAAAAAATCACCACCCACAGCACCGCCAGGGAGCCGCGATCGCTGATCTCGCCGTCGCCGCGCCGCGTTCGCGTGACCACCAGCACTAGGACTTCGGTCCCAATCCACGCCCAGAAAAGCGTCGTCCAAATCATTCCAATCAGCATGCTACGAGTCTCTAACACTCCTGCAACCGGAACAAGGGACAAATGCCATCGCAATCGTCTGACATTCGTCATCCGTGCAACCCGCTACACTTGCAACCAATAAACTTGCGACCCGCTAAAATAGAAAGCATGATCCGTAAGACACGTCTCTTCACGCCTGGTCCGACACCGCTTCTCCCCGCCGCTCAGTTTGCCATGGCCGCGGCCGACATCCATCACCGCACTGCCGAATTCCGTGCGCTGTACACCCGCGTCCTCGCGCAGCTCAAGGAGTTCGTCGGCACCGCCAACGACGTGATCCTGCTTTCGAGCTCCGGCACCGGAGCCATGGAAGCTTCGGTCTCCAACCTGACCTCTCCGGGGGACCGCGTGCTGGTGCTCACGGCTGGTAAATTCGGCGAACGCTGGTCGGGCATTGCCAAGGCCTTCGGCTGCCACGTCGACGTGGTCAGCGCGCCTTACGGCCAGACCTTTTCGCTCGACGAGGTGAAAGCGTCGCTGCATCTCGAAACCCGCGCCGTGTTTATGCAGGCAACGGAGACATCGACGGGCGTGAGGCACTGCGTCCCTGCCATCGCGAAGCTGCTCAAGGACACGCACTCCGAGGCCCTGCTGGTCGTCGACGCCATTACCGGGCTCGGCACCACGCACATCGACATGGACGGCTGGGGAGTCGACGTCCTGGTCGGCGGCTCGCAGAAGGCCGTCATGATTCCTCCCGGCCTGAGCTACCTCGCCGTCAGCCCGCGCGCGTGGGACCGCATGGAGGCGACGTACAACCCTCGGTACTACTTCGATCTCCGCAAAGAGCGAAAGAATGCGAAGCTCGGCGAGTCGGCCTACACACCCGCGGTCGCGCTCATCGCGGCGCTCGGGGCGGCGTTCGACTGGATCGCCGCTCAGGGTGACGGTAGCCTTGCAGAAGGCCGCAAGCGCCTCATCGAAAACGCGGAAACGATCTCTGCGATGACGCGCGCGGCGATGCTGGCGATGGGCCTCAAGCTCTTCGCGCCCGACGCGTTTGGCACCGCTGCGACCGCCGTCCTCGCACCCGAGGGCGTCGACTCCGGCATCTTCGTCAAGGAGCTCAAGTCGCGCTTCGGTGCCATCATCACCAACGGCCAGGGCGAGATGAAGGGGCAGATCTTCCGCATCGCGCATCTGGGCTTCTTCGACTACATGGACACGATCGCCCTGATCGGCGCGATCGAACAGGTGGTCGTGAAATCCCTTCCGCAGCTGGGTGCAAAGTTCGGCGACGGCCTGATCGCCGCGCAGAAGCTCTATGCCGAACGCGGCCCCACCGCCGCTGCCGACAACAAGTGCCTCTGCGGCCGCGAAGCCAGCCACTGCTCGCTGCTCCACTCTGCAGCGAAATAAACCTAATGCCCTCAATGCCTTGCCGCACGTAAGCCTACGTGCGGCAAGGCAGACCGGTCCGGTTCAGCCTCATTCTTCGCAATAAAAGACAACTTGCCGCTATGGTATGTGGCATAATGTCCTTAGGCGAGACCTCGAGACTTATGGCGGCACATCCACATCTCGGCGAGCTGATTGGCATCACTCCCACCTCCGACTTCAATCTTGCAGAGATCGTCGAAGGCGGACTTCCGCTGGCCTCGCTCACCAAGCTGCGAGCGCGTGGACTCACCGCGACGGAGCTGTCGGACATCGTCATCTCTCCGCGGACGTTGAAGCACCGCAAGGCTCGCAACGAGCCGCTCTCGCAGGAAGAGACGGACCGCGCGGTGCGGGTCGCCCGCATCGTCGGGCTGGCGGGAGAGGTGTTCGACAATCCTGACAAGGCGCTGCTGTGGCTGAGGTCGCCGGACGACCGCCTGGGCGACAGGACACCGCTGAACATGCTCCAGACCGAGTCTGGCGGACGGCTGGTCGAGTCCATGCTGTGGCAGCTCGACGAAGGCATCTATACGTGAGCGTGGACGTGAGGCTGCTTTGGCGCATCAGCCGTCACGACGAGCTCGACGGCGTGGGCGGAGAGAAGGCGGATGGCCGCTGGCATACGGCGGCCAAGGGCAAGCGGATCGTCTATCTGTCCGAACATCCTGCGGTTGCGCTGGTCGAAATTCTCGCAAACCTGAAGGGGAACCCCCGGCTCTTTCCAGATGCCTACCGCATGATGAAGATTGGCGTTGACCAAAGCGTCTGGGCCGCTGCGCTCGTTTGCGAGCCGCTTCCCGAAGATTGGCGACGCGATCTTGCATACACCCGGACCATCGGCGACGCGTGGCTCGCCGAGCGCTCCTCGTCACTCTTCCTTGTCCCCTCAGCACCCTCGCCGGAGTCGGCCAACTATCTGCTCAATCCGCTGCATTCCGATGCCCGGAGCTTCACCATCGAGTGGACCAAGTGGGTTACCTACGACAAACGGCTGTTTCATCTGCAGGAGAAGCCGATTCCGTAGACCCGCGCAGCGCAAGCTCGCAGGCTGGATAGAACCCAGCATCCCCGATTCCCACATTTCCTTCCACACCCACAGCGTCCGCTTGCATAGCCTGAAGGTCCCCGGCAGACTGGCGCGGGAGAAAGCCTCTCGATGAAACTGATCTTCCTCTACGGTTTGCCCGCGACGGGGAAATACACGGTCGCAAAAGAACTCGCGGCCCT
>DATCFM010000113.1:0-49019 GCA_036509515.1 Acidobacteriaceae bacterium | reverse complement strand
GAAGGCGATTCAGTCGCTTCGCCCTTCGGGCTGCGCTCTGGCCTTCGGCAGAGCGGAAGCGCCTGCGGCGCGGCTTGTTTTCCTGGGGCTGCGCCCCAGGCTGGTATAGGGCGCGCCGTTGGCGCTTGAATGATGGGTCTTCTGCAACTCCAGTCAAGAGCCATAGGTTGGACACCGCCGCCCTGCCGCGTCGACGTGCTTATGTCCAATAATTGCAGTTCGGGCATTGATAACGCGCTTTACCCTTAAGAACAACCCAGAGCGCTATACCCGTGATAATTAACATTGGTCCAAAAACCCAGCCGAACAATGGAATCGGAAGGATAATAATTCCTATCACCAATACGATCCAACCCGCTCTCGGTTGACGGAATACAACAATCATATGATGTGCACAACGGGGACATTGTCTTTGAATCGCAGTTTGATACTGCATTGAAGCTGCTGCTCCAGTGGCTATCTGGCTTGCGATTGCAACCTGATCTCGGTCGACATTTAGGCGAGGCTGCGGCAGCTGCGGCGCAGACTGAAGGGGTCTTTGGATGGAATTAATATGCCCACACGTTCCGCAGGTTGTGCTTGCGTCACCCAGACCCGACCCACAATTCATACAGAACGGCATAGCACCGACCTCCTCGCCTATCAATGATTTTTGCGCCCAAGTATATACCGTTTTCTGCTTGAGCTGGCGTTTAGGTTGGAAATGCCCGGATCAATTCAAATGGGTCGCAGAGATTCGTTCCCCGGACGCCTGAGTTTCGCTGTGTGGGATCACGAAAGGAGTTAGAGCTCGAGGCGGGAGTCTTCTATGGCGAGGCGGACGTTGCCGTCGGATTTTTGCAGGCGGCGGACGGCTTCCATCTTGTCGACGTTGGCTTTGAGCATGACGACTGCAATGGGGATGGATTTGCCGGCGGCCTTGATGGTGCGGATGGCGGTCTCGCGGTCGATGTTGCAGAGCTTCATGAGGACACCGATGCCGCGCTCGACGAGCTTGGCGTTCTTCATGTGCACGTTCACCATCAGGTTGTCGTAGACATAGCCGAGGCGCGTCATGGCGCCGGTGGTGATCATGTTGAGGATCATCTTCTGGGCGGTGGAGGCCTTCATGCGGGTGGAGCCGGAGATGACCTCGGGGCCGACCTCGGCGCAGATGGTGATGTCGGCGACCTGGGCGAGATCGGAATGGGGGTTGCAGGTGACGGCGGCGGTCTTGGCGCCGCGGGCGCGGGCGTAGTCGGTGGCTCCGATGACGTAGGGGGTGCGGCCGGAGGCTGAGACGCCGATGACGATATCTTTTCTGGTGGGTCGGCGGCGGGCGATGTCACGCTGGCCGAGCTCGGGCGAGTCTTCGTTGACGTCGGAGGCGGAGGCGAGGGCCTTGGGACCTCCGGCCATGATGTATTGGACCTGCTGGGAGGCGGTGGAGAAGGTGGGTGGGCACTCGGAGGCGTCAAGGGCGGCGATGCGGCCGGAGGAGCCGGCGCCGACGTAGATGAGGCGGCCGCCGTCGCGAAGGGAGCGGGCGACCGTGTCGATGACGATGGCAATCTCGGGCAGCGCCTTTTTGACGGCGGCGGCGATCTTGGCGTCTTCGTGGTTGATGATGCGGGCGATCTCGATGGCGGACTTGATGTCCAGGCCAGCGGAGGCTTCGTTGGGCAGCTCAGTGGTGAGACTTTGGAGATCGCTGAGAGAGTGTGGAACCGGCTTCTCTGTGGAAGTCGGGGACGGCATGGTAAGCGTGGCCATAGGTATTCCGTTACGTTTTCATTCTAAATCATTGGGCGGGCTGGCGCTTCCCTAAAGAACCGGGCGCGGGGGCGGGCCGGGCGGCCCCTGGATTTTGATACAGGCAGCGGGCAGGAGCGGGTCTGATCCCGTTACGCGTTTCGCGCTGCGCGTTTCGGGTTAAGTAGATTCCCTGCGGGAATGACAGAAAGAGAAGCGAAGGCAACAGCAAAGGCAAAGGCGGGTCCGGTTCGGTTTTCGAGCTGTCAGTTTTGAGCTGTCAGTTTTCAGTTGCGAGTTTTGGTCTGGGAGCAGGTTTTGAGTTTCAGGTAGTCTGCTGCGATGAGGATTGGAGGGCGGATGAGGTTGCGGCTGGCGGTCGGGGTGATGTTGGTGTGCGGGTTGGCGGGAGGACTGGCGGCTCAGACGGCGGCACCGACCGAAGATGCGGCGTTGCAGCAGCAGGTGGCGGCGATTGCAGGGACACTTCACGGCAAGGTGGCGATGTTTGCGACGCAGTTGAATACAGGGCGGACGGTGGGGCTGGATGCGGATGAGCCGGTGCAGACGGCGTCGGTGATCAAGCTGGCGATTCTGTACGACGCGATGGTGGAGATTCGCGAGGGCAAGGCGAGCTGGGACGAGAAGATCGTGCTGAAGCCGGGCGAGGCTGTGGGCGGATCGGGGATGCTGCATTTCTTCGATACACCGCTGACGGTGACGCTGAAGGATGTGCTGACGATGATGGTGATCGTCAGCGACAACACGGCGACGAACCTGGCGATCGACCGGTTTGGGATCGACCCGGTGAATGCGCGGGTGGAGGCGCTGGGGCTCAAAAATACTCACCTGTACAAGAAGGTGATGAAGCCGGCGACGGGGCCGCTGCCGGCGGACTATGCGAAGTTCGGGCTGGGGAAGACGACGCCGCGGGAGATGGCGGAGCTGATGACGGATATTGGCGAATGCAAGCTGCATGAGACGAATGCGGCAGCGGTGGCGGGCGGGGCGGCTCCTGCATTTGCGGCGATGGATGCGCAGGACAAGGCTGTGTGCGAAGTTGCGCTGGGGATGCTGAAAGACCAGTTCTACCGCGAGACGGTGCCGCGATACCTGCCCAATGGAGGCGATCAGACAGTGGCGAGCAAGACGGGATCGCTGAATGCGGTGCGGAACGATGTGTCGATTGTGGCTGGAGACAGTGGGCCGATGGTGCTGTCGATCTTTACCTATGACAATCAGGACCATGGATGGACGGTGGACAATGAGGCCGAGGTGACGATCGCGAAGCTGGCGAAGGCGATTGTGGATACGTGGTCGCCGGGTGGGCTGGATGCTAAGAGGATGGTGCCTGGGCTGGGGCTGGGGTTGGGTACGGAAGGTGGTGACGGGAGTACTGCGGCGCAAAGGGGCGGGGTGCGTCTAAACTGATAGGTGGGCCGCTGAAGCGATGGCGGCGCGGGGAACGAACGAGTTGATGCACGGGGAATCGGCGGAGGAACGGCAGGCGGCAGATGAGGTGTCGCTGCCGAGGCAGACGGCGGGGCCGCAAGGGCCTGAACCACCGGCGGGGCGGGGTGGACTGCGCTCCTTGCAGAGTTGGATGCGCGACCTGATTGTGTCGGTTGCGGTGTCGGTGTTTATCATCCTGTTTCTGTATCAGCCGGTGCGAGTGGAAGGAACGAGCATGCTTCCGCAGCTGCAGGACCAGGACCGGCTGTTCATCAACAAGTTTGCCTACGAGGTGGGCGAGATCCATCGCGGCGATGTGGTGGTGTTTCGCTATCCGCGGGATGAGACCAAGAGCTATATCAAGCGGGTGATTGCGCTGCCGGGGGACGATTTGCGGATCGACCATGGGGCGGTGTGGATCAATGGGAGACGGCTGCGCGAGAGCTATGTTCCGCAGTGGTACAGGGACGACCGGTCGGTTCCGGAGATGGTGCTGCCGGTGGGCGAGTACTTCGTGATGGGCGATCACCGATCGATTTCCAGCGACAGCCGGGACTTTGGGCCGGTGGCGCGAAAGCTGATCTATGGGCGCGCGGCGTTCGTGTACTGGCCGGTGGACCAGGCGGGGGTCGTGCACTAAAGGGTTAGGTGTGCAACAAGTTGTGCACGTAAGATGTGCCGCTATCAGGGCGGCGGATGTCGCGAAGGTGGAGTTTCGGGCGCGGCAAAGGCGATCTACAACGAAGAGACGGTAGTGGCAAGGAGTCTTCTCGTTATGTCTCGCGCTCGAATTGGATGGACCCTGTTGATTGCGCTGGGAGTGATTATGGCTGTCTTTGGCAGCCTTGCTCTCACCTAGATTTCAGGCGTAATGGACGATGCTGGCGAAGGTTGCGGGCGCGAGGCTGGCGCCGCCCACTAGAGCACCGTCGATCTCCGGCTGCGCCATCAGGGCGCTGATGTTGTTCGGTTTGACTGAACCCCCGTACAGAATGCGTGTGTCTTCGGCTGCCTGCTGACCCAGGCAGTGCGCGAGCTCGTGGCGGACGATGCGGTGGGCGTCGGCGGCGATCTCGGGCGTGGCGGTGGAACCGGTGCCGATGGCCCAGACGGGCTCGTAGGCGATGACGAGGCGGTGGGCCTCGGATGCGGTGATGTTGCGAAGGGCGTTGCGGATCTGAGTGCGGAGGGTCTGCTCGGTCTTGTTGTCCTCGCGCTCGGTGAGCATCTCGCCGACACAGACAATGGGCGTGAGGCCGTGATTGATGGCGGCTTTGAGCTTGAGATTGACACGCTCATCCGTCTCGTTGAAGTAAAGGCGCTGCTCGGAGTGGCCGAGCAGGACGTGGCGGCAGCCGATGGACATGAGCATGGTGGGCGAGGTTTCGCCGGTGTAGGGGCCTTCATCGAGCCAGTGCATGTTTTGCGCGCCGGCGTGAACGTTGGTGTTGGCCGTGGCTTCGATGGTGGCGGCCAGCGAGGTCATCGTCGGGAAGAGCAGGATGTCGTCGCGGGTGTGGTCTTTGACCGGCGGGAGGAAGGCGTCGAGGAAGGCGAGGGACTCCTTCGGGGTTTTGTACATCTTCCAGTTGCCGGCGATGAGCGGCTTGCGCATGTGAATCATGGCTCCATGAATACTGTGGTCATAACCTTTTTACATCATCGGTTGGGCTGAGCACTGGGTTAGGCTTTCAGCTGTGAGCTATGAGCTTAGAGCTTCGAGTGAACTCGTAGCTGTGACTCGAAGCCGGGGCGAGGAGAAATTTTGCAGGATTTTAGGGGGTTAGATGTTTGGCAACGGGCTCATGCGCTTGTGCTGGCGGTTTACCGCTCGACGCAGGGGCTTCCCAAGGAAGAGATTTTTGGAGTAACGATACAGTTGCGGCGGGCTGCAACGACGATTCCTACTCGGATTGCCGAGGGTTGCGGACGAGAGATGGACGTTGGTTTTGCGGCAGACCTCCGAAGAGGTGTCACCGCTTGCAACGAGGTGGAATATCTTTTGCTGTTGGCGAAGGATCTTGAGTACCTGAATTCCGATGCCTACGAAAGATTGACTGCGGATACTGTCGAAGTACGAAAGATGATGTACGGGTTGTTACGGAAGCTCTGAATTATTTGTCTGGCTATTTGTCTGTGAGGGCGGCTACGCCGGGCAGGGTTTTGCCTTCGAGGAATTCGAGCGAGGCGCCGCCGCCGGTGGAGATGTGGGCGATCTTGTCGGCTACGCCGGAGTTGTTGACCGCGGCTACGGAGTCGCCGCCGCCGACGATGGTGGTGGCGTCTTCGTTGAGGGCGAGAGCGCGGGCGATGGCATTGGTGCCCTTGGCGAAGGGAGTGAGCTCGGCGACGCCCATGGGGCCGTTCCAGACGATGGTGGCGGCTTCGGCGATCTCGGCGGCGAAGAGCTTGATGGTCTCGGGGCCGATGTCGAGGGCCATGAGGTTCTCAGGGAAGGGGCCGTTGCCGGAGAAGAGCTGCGTTTTGGCGTCGGCGGCGAACTTGTCGGCGAGGCAGTGGTCGACGGGGAGGAGGAACTTGACGCCGCGCTTCTCGGCTTTGGCCAGGGTCGCGCGGGCGACGTCGATCTTGTCGGGCTCGGTGAGGGACTTGCCCGTGGACTGGCCCTGGGCGTTGAGGAAGGTGTAGGCCATGGCGCCGCCGATGAGGAGGGTATCGACCTTGTCGAGCAGAGCGTTGATGACTTCGATTTTGTCCGAAATTTTGGCTCCGCCGATGATGGCGATGAAGGGCCGGTTGGGGTCGGTGACCGCCTTGCCCAGGTAGGTGAGCTCTTTTTCCATGAGGAGGCCGGCGGCGCACTGGCCGCCTTTCTCCTTGATGGCGTGGGTGATGCCTTCGGTGGAGGCGTGGGCGCGGTGCGCGGCGCCGAAGGCATCGTTGACGTAGATGTCGCAGAGGGCGGCGAGCTGGCGGGCGAAGGCGGGGTCGTTGGCCTCTTCACCGGCGTGAAAGCGAAGGTTTTCGAGCAGAAGGGTCTGACCGGATTCGAGATTGCCGGCCATCTCGCTCGCGATGGGGCCGATACAGTCTGGGGCGAAGGCGACGTTCTCGCCGTCGGAGAGGACGTTTTCGAGCAGGGAGCGGAGGCGATCGACGACGGGGCGCAGGCTCATGGCGTCGACGCGTTTGCCTTTGGGGCGGCCGAGGTGGGCGGCGAGGATGACCTTCGCTTTGCGGCGGAGGGCGTACTCGATGGTGGAGATGGTCTCGCGGATGCGGGTGTCGTCGGTGATGATGCCCTCTTTGGAGAGGGGCACATTGAAGTCGACACGGATGAAGACACGTTTATCGGCGAGGTCGAGGTCTCGGATCGAAAGTTTGGGCATTGCGAAGAGGATAAATGAGACTGGGGCGAAATGGAGAGAATCACGGCAGAATGGCTTCGGCCTCGATCTCAATGCGCCATTTGGGGTTGAGGAGCTCTTTGACAACGACCATGGTGGCGGCGGGACGGATGGAGCCGAAGACCTCGCCGTGGGCGCGGCCGACCTCTTCCCAGTCGGCGGTGTGGGTGAGGTACATGCGGGTGCGAACGACGTGATCGAACGTGGCGCCGGCGTTGGTGAGGGCGGTTTCGATGAGCTTGAGGATGACGCGGGTCTGATCGGCGGCGGAGAGGTCTTCGGCGCCGACGGGGCCGGTACCGGAGACGTGAACGACGTTGCCGATGCGCACGGCGCGGGAGAAGCCAATGATGGGCTCGAAGGGAGATGTGCCGGGGATGTTGGTGCGGGTCATGGATTTGATGTTAACCGAGCGCGTAGTGGTTCCGTTATGTAGAGGTAGAACACGAAGAGGAATCGGGAGAAGACGATGGCGCGAGGGGTTTCAGTTCGGGCGACGATTGGATGGGTGGTGCTGGCGGTGGCGATGGCTGCGCCGAGCGTGGTACAGGCACAGACGGCGGCTCCCGCACAGAATTCGACGGCTGCGGCGGCGGGTGATTCGCAGCAGGATCTGGGAGCGACGCAGCAGCGGCTGATGCAACTGCTGCGTTTGAGCCCGACGCTGGCCGATGTCGTGTCGGGCGACCCGTCGCTGCTGGCCGATCAGCAGTATGTGGCGAAGAGTAATCCGGAGTTGGCGGCGTTTCTGGTCCAGCACCCGGAGATTGGGCGCAACCCTTCGTTCTGGCTGTTTTCGGAGCTGCGGAGCCCGCAGCAGCAGCACTACGAGGTGCTGCAGCCGAAGCAGGGCTTTTTGCCGCCGACGGAGTCGAGGGGTGGATTCGAACGCGTGATGAGCGATGTGGTGCCGGCGATTGTTCTGATCGTTCTACTGTGTGCATTGGCGTGGGTCATTCGCATGCTGGTGGAAAGCAAGCGATGGACGAAGGTCTTTACGCTACAGAGCGAGGTGCATGGCAAGCTGATCGACCGGTTTGCGACGAACCAGGAGCTACTGGGCTATATGGAGACGGATGCGGGGAGGCGATTCCTCGAAGCGGCGCCTATCGTGACGGAGGCCGAGTCGCGGCGGATGCCGAATCTGGTGTCACGTATGATTGCGACGCTGCAGGTGGGGCTGGTGCTGGCGTTGCTGGGTGCGGGGCTGCTGTCGCTGAAGAACGTGGTGGGCGATGCGGGCACGACGATGCTGGTGCTGGGAATGATTGCGCTGATGCCGGGGATCGGGCTTATTCTGTCGGCGGGTGTGCTGTGGGTGCTGGGCCGGCGGCTGAACCTGATGGGGGTTCCGCACGTACAGACGGATATGGATGTTCGGGGGCGCGAATGAGTTGGAATGAAGCCGCGCTCCGGATGCGGATGGCGCGATGACTTGGGATGAGGTTGTCGAGAGTGTGCAGGCGGGTGAGAGCGCTGCAGCTGAGTCGCGCATGGACAGAGATGCGTTTGCGGAATTTTATGAGCGGATGGCGAGGCTGCTGTGGGCGTATCTGGCGAGGGTGTCAGGCGACCCGGCCCTGGCGGACGACCTGATGCAGGAGAGCTTCGTGCGTATGCTTTGCTCGGCGACGCCGATGGATGGCGAGGTTCACGCGAAGCGGTATCTTTTCCAGATTGCGACGAACCTGTTGCGAGATTACTGGCGCAGGCCGAAGGCCTCGTCGATTGAGGACCTGCCGGAAGGTTTGTTTGCGAATACGAGTGGCGAGGGAGCGGATGCGCAGATGATGCTGGAGCCGCGGTTGTTGCAGCTTCGTCCGCGGGAGCGGCAGCTGTTGTGGCTGGCGCATGCGGAGGGGTACTCGCACAAGGAGATTGCGGAGATTATGGGGCTGCGATCGCCGAGCATACGGCTGATGTTGTTTCGCGCGCGGCACAGGATGGCGGAGCTGCTCGAGGAGCGTGCGCGATGATGGGCTGCGCGAGAACTGCGGAGGTGCAGGAGCTGCTGCGGCTGGGGCACTGGCCGCAGGCTGCGGGCGCGGAGCTTGCGGGGCATGTGCGCGGATGCCGCAGGTGTGGCGAGATCGTGCTGATGGCACAGGCGTTCGGTGCGGCGAAGGTGAGCTCGATGAGTGAAGCGCGCGTGGAGCCGCCGGCGTTGGTGTGGTGGCGGGCGCAGTTGCGGCGTCGGCGCGAGGTGATGCAGCGCGTGGAGCGCCCGATGCGTGCCCAGATGCTGGCTGTGCTGGCAGTCGTTTGTGTGGGGCTGGGGCTGGCGTTTGAGCTGAGTGGCGGTGTGGCGGCGTGGCGCTCGTGGATGAGTGCGAGTGCGGGGGCTGTGGCGCGGTCGGGTGTGGGAGATTTGGGCTTGGGGCTTGCGGTGGTCAGCGCGGTCGCGCTGGCGATGATGGCGGGAGTGGCGGTGTATCTGACGGTGGAGCGCAAGTAGGCGTTAAGCAGAATCGCCTGCCGCGGGGGGCAAGCGATTCTTGTTTGCAGATCGGTCGCTCGCTACAGACCCTTCTTCTTGAGGAAGAGGATGAGGTCGCGGACGCGGGAGCTGTAGCCCCACTCGTTGTCATACCAGCTGATGACTTTGCCGGTGTTGGCGATGGTCTTGGTCAGCTTGGAGTCGACGATGGAGCTGAGCGGGTTGCCCTTGAAGTCGGAGCTGACGAGCTCTTCGGTGGTGAAGCCGAGAATACCCTTCAGGGCGCCTTCGCTGGCGGACTTCAGCGCGGCGTTGACACTCTTGACGTCGATCGGCTTTTCGGTGACGAAGGTGAGGTCGACGACGGAGACGTTGGGCGTGGGGACGCGGATGGCGAAGCCGTCGAGCTTGCCGTCCATCTCGGGGATGACGAGCTTGAGGGCCTTGGCGGCGCCGGTGGAGCTGGGGATCATGGAGAGCGCGGCGGCGCGGGCGCGGCGGAGGTCCTTGTGCGGCGTGTCGAGGATGACCTGGTCGTTGGTGTAGCTGTGGATGGTGGTCATGATGCCAGACTGGATGGTGAAGGTATCGTGCAGGACCTTGACGACCGGGGCGAGGCAGTTGGTGGTGCAGCTCGCGTTGGAGATGACGTTGTGCTTCGCGGGGTCGTACTTGTTTTCGTTCACGCCGAGGACGACGGTCAGGTCTTCGTTCGAGGCGGGCGCGGAGATGATGACCTTACGAACTGTCGTACCTGAGCTCCCTTGGCCATTCACACCTAGATGGGCCTTGGCCTTTTCGGCATCGGTGAAGAAGCCGGTGGATTCGACGACGATCTCGGCGCCGACGGAGGCCCAGTCGAGCTTGGCGGGGTCGCGCTCGGCGAAGACTTTGATGGTTTTGCCGTCGACGGTGAGGGAGTTGTCGGTGTAGCTGACCTCGTTCTTCAGGTTGCCGAGGATGGAGTCGTACTTGAGCAGATGAGCGAGGGTGGCGGGGGTGGTGAGGTCGTTGACGGCGACGAATTCGATGTCAGGATTGCCGAGCGCTGTACGAAAGATGTTGCGGCCGATGCGGCCGAAGCCGTTGATGCCAACCTTCACTGCCATGCTTACTGAACCTCGCGGAGAGAATTGTGGGAGCGCACAGCACGGTTGGCTTAGGGGCAAAGGTGCGAACAATCCCAACTTGAGGCTACCAAAGCAGGACTGGCATCGCAAATAAAGACGGGATTTTGGCGGTGTGAGTGTGCACCGCTTTTGCGGCAGGGTTGAAGCATGTGGTAAAAGCAGCTATGCGCGAATGGATGCGCGAGAAACTCATGAGAAGACGTTCCAAGCGTGGGGCCAACGAGTCGGAGTCCACGGGAAAGAGTGGGCAGGAGCTGCCCACGAACCAGCCTGCGCCGCTGCGGCCGGCGTATCCCGAGGCTCCAAGCAGCGGCAAGAGCGAGGCCGAAAGGCCGCGCGTCGACGCTGAGACACCGCGTGTAAGCGCTGAAACGCATGAATCGCCGATTGCGGAGTCGAAGCAGCGGGGGGCGCCTGTGCGGGCGAACGAGGCTGCTACGGCGCCGCAGCAGGTGGTGCTGGAGACGCAGCCGGAGTCGTTGGCGACGCCGCCAGCGGAGCCCCTGGCTGTGCCGCCGAGGTCGCCGCGCGGGTATGTGGTGCTGACGATTGGGCTGCCGGGTTCGGGCAAGACAACGTGGTATAAGCGCCGGGGTGTGCAGCCGCTTTCGAGCGATATGCTGCGGACGATTCTGTTCGACGACATTACCGACCAGCGCTATCAGGGCCTGGTGTTCTCGACGTTGCGGAGCCTGCTGCGGGCGCGGCTGATTGCGAAGATGCCGTGGAACTACGTGGACGCGACGAATTTGAGCCCGCATGAGCGGCGGCAGTGGATCAAGATGGCGAAGAGCTTCGGCTATGAGGTGCAGGCGGTGTTCTTCGATGTTCCACTGGCGGTTTGCCTGGAGCGGAATGCGAAGCGCGACCGGCAGGTGTCGGACGAGGCGATGCACAAGATGGCGGAGAGGCTGAGGCCGCCGGCGTTCAAGGAAGGCTTCGACAAGATTACGGTCGTGCGCGTGAAAGGCGCGCAGGGCGCGGGCTCGGAAGGCTCTGCTGGTGAGGCGGCGGGAGCGGAGAGCGCTACGGAGACGGTCGAAGGATGATTCCCTCAGGGGCTGAAGCCCCGAGACTTTCGCTGAGTTGATGGATGGGCTGAAGCCCATCCCTTTCAAGGCAGGTTCTGAGGTCGAGATGGCCACCCAGGGAGTGGAGTTCGCGCAGGTGAGCTTCACGACCGGAGATTCAACCTCCGGGGGTGGCCGTCAGCTTTTGCGCGAGGTTTCGCTGCGGGTTGAGGCGGGGACGACGACTGCGTTGCTGGGGCGGAGCGGCTCGGGCAAGACGACGCTGCTGCGGACGGTGAATGCGCTGGTGAGACCGACGAGCGGACGCGTGCTGGTGGATGGGCGCGATGTGGCGGCGGAGGATGCGATCGCGCTGCGGCGTGGGATTGGCTATGTGATCCAGGAGATTGGGCTGTTTCCGCAGATGACGATCGAGCGCAATGTGGGGATGGCGCTGGAGCTTGCGGGGAGATCCAAAGCAGAGATTGCGGCGCGGACGGCGGAGATGCTGCGGATGGTCGGGCTGCAGGAGGATGTGGCGCGGCGATACCCGTGGCAGTTGAGCGGAGGCCAGCGTCAGCGGGTGGGCGTGGCGCGTGCGTTGGCGAATGAGCCGAAGGTGCTGTTGATGGATGAGCCGTTTGGGGCGCTGGATCCGCTGACGCGTGCGGAGATGCAGACAATGCTGCGCGATCTGCTGCGGCAGACGGGAACGACGACGCTGATTGTGACCCATGATCTGGACGAGGCGCTGTATCTGGCGGACAGGGTGGTGCTGCTGGAGGCGGGGGCTGTGGTGGCGGATCTGGCGCGGGATGGGGTGCGCGGGGCTGGAAGCCGAGGTGCGGCGAACGAGGCTGTGCGGGCGTATGTGGCCGCGACGCATCGTGAGGATGCGGCGTGAGCGATTTTCTGCATCGTTACGGCGGACAGATTGGGCGGCTGACGTTTGAGCATGTGTGGCTGACGGCGAGTGCGATGCTGTTTGCCTGTGCGATAGGGCTTCCGCTGGGGGTGCTGTTGACCAGGCGCAGAGCGTTGGCGCGGCCGGTGCTGGCTGTCGCGAATATTCTGCAGACGATTCCGAGCCTGGCGCTGTTCGGGCTGCTGCTGCCGGTGCCGTTTCTGGGGGAGCGCGCGGCGCGGCTGGCGATTGTGGCGTTGACGGCGTACGCGCTGCTGCCGATTTTGCGGAATACGTATGACGGGATTGGGAGTGTGGACGCGGCACTGATCGATGTGGCGAATGCGCTGGGGATGACTGGATGGCAGCGGCTGCGCAAGGTGGAGCTGCCGATGGCGGCGAGCGTGATCCTCGGCGGGATGCGGACGGCGACGGTGATCTGCGTGGGGGTGGCGACGATTGCGGCGGCGATTGGCGCGGGTGGATTGGGTGAGCTGATCTTTCGGGGCGTGGCGAGTGTCGATAATGGGCTGGTGCTCGCGGGTGCGATTCCGGCGGCGCTGCTGGCGCTGTGTGCGGATGGTGTTCTTGGACTCTTCGAGAAGCGCCTGGCGGTGCGGCGGTGAGATTCGCGGCAGGAGGGTTAGGCTTCGAGTTTCGAGTTACGCGTTTCGAGTTGCGAGTGCTTCGCGTGCTGGGTTTGGGGATGTTGATGGCTTTGACGGCGTGTGCGCCGCCGCGGTCTTCGCATGTGGTGATCGGGGCGAAGAACTTTACGGAGCAGGTGGTGCTGGGAGAGCTGCTGGCGCAGGAGATTGAGGCGAGCGGGGGCGGTAAGGTGGAGCGGCGATTCTGGCTGGCGGGAAGTTATCTGTGTCAGCAGGCGCTGATTTCAGACCGTATTGATGGCTATGTGGAGTACACGGGGACGGCGTTGACGGCGATTCTGAAACAGCCGCTACCGAAGCCGGGGACGTGCGATGAGGCTTGTGTTCATTCGGCTGTGGCGCGGTTGTATGAGCAGCGGTATCGGGTGCGCGTGGGGCCGGGGTTGGGATTTCAGGATACGTTTGCGATGGTGGTGCGCGCGGAGGATGCGAAGCGATTGGGGTTGCGGACGATCTCGGATGTGGAGAAGGTGAAGCCTTCGATGCGGCTGGGTGTGGGGTATGAGTTTGCGGAGCGGCCGGATGGGTTGCGCGGCATGAGCGCGGCGTATGGATTGAAGTTTGAGGGGCCGCCGAGGACGATGGAGCTGGGATTGCTGTATCGCGCACTGCAGGCGCACCAGGTAGATATTGTGGCGGGGAACTCGACCGATGGGGCGATTCAGTCGATGGGATTTGTGGCATTGGAGGATGATAAGCACTACTTTCCTCCGTATGAGGCTGTGCCGGTGGTACGCGAGGATTCGTTGAAACGGTGGCCGCAGATTGGCGTAGCCATGGAGAGGCTGGCGGGTAAGGTGAGTGAGGAGGATATGCGCGCGATGAATCTGGTGGTGGAACAGCAGCACAGGGATGTTGGGGACGTGGTGAAGGAGTTTCGTGCGAGAAAGGGGCTGTGATGGAGAGATCAGAGAACAGAGATCGGAGAATGGCGAACGAGCCAGAGCCGTGGATGCGCGGGACGCACGGCGAGCTGGATGTGGTGCGGCGCGCGGTGGTACATGCGCTGGAGTTGGCGGAGGGAGACATCGCGAAGTGGTGCGGTGCATTGAGCGATGGGGAGATGTTTCGGCGTCTGGATGAGTTGGCGCCGGTGGCATTTCATCTGCGGCATATCGCGCGGTCGCTCGATCGGTTGCTGACATATGCGGAGGACCGCATGCTAAACGCAGGGCAGCTTGTTGAGATGAAGACGGAGCTGGAGGAGGGAGGATCGGCGGCGGATGTGTTGCGGGAGTTTCGCGAGGGAGTGGTGCGGGCGAAGGAACGCGTCCGCGCGTTTGCACCGCAGAGCTATGCATCGGAGAGGGGAATCGGAAGGAAGCGGCTCCCAACCACTGTAGGCGGCATTCTTATCCACTGCGCGGAACACACAGCGAGGCATGTGGGGCAGGCGATTACGACGACGAAGCTGGTGAAGGTAATCGAGGAGGAGCGATGAAGATCGAGTTTGCAGGAAAGGTGGCGCTTGTTGCCGGAGGCACGGGTGGATTGGGACGAGCTGTCTCTCTCGCGTTTCTGGAAGAGGGAGCGAAGGTTGTTGTTCCTTATAGAAACGAGAGGGAGTTTGCGGAGTTGCGGAGTGCGGCCACGGGGCGAGAGACGCAGCTGATCGGGCGCGTCGTGGATGTGCTGGACGAGAATGCGGTGACGAAGTTGGTGAAGGAGGTTGGCCGGATCGATGTGATGGTGAATACGGTGGGTGGCTATGCGGGCGGAGTGGAGTTGTGGAAGCTGGAGGCGGCGACGTTCGATCGCATGCTGGACTTGAACCTGCGCACGGGGTTCGTTCTGGCGCGGGCGGTGCTGCCGGGAATGCTAAAGCAGGGACGTGGAGCGATCGTCAACGTATGCGCGAAGGCTGCTGTGGATCATGCTGCGGGAGCTTCGGCGTATGCGGCGTCGAAGGCGGCGTCGCTGGCGCTGATGGATTCGCTGGCGGCTGATACAAGGGGAACGGGTGTGCGTGTGAACTCGATTCTTCCGAGCATTATCGATACCGAGGCCAACAGGCAGGCGATGCCCGATGCGAACTACTCGGTTTGGCCGAAGCCTGAGGAGATTGCGCGGGTGATTCTGTTTCTTTGCAGCGATGCGGCGAAGGTGGTGCACGGCGCGGCGGTGACGGTTTATGGAAACAGCTAGCGATCGATGCGGGATGAAGCGGGTGAATCAGCCGGCGAGGTGGCCCATCTTGTCGCGCTTGGTTTCGAGGTAGCGCTCGAAGGTGGGCTCGGAAGGGATCGCGGCGGAGAGGCGCTCGACGACCTTGATGCCGGCGGATTCGAGGGCTTCGACCTTTTCAGGGTTGTTGGTGAGGAGACGGACCTCGGTGAGGCCGAGCTGCTTGAGGATGGCGGCGGGCAGCTCGAAGTTACGGCAGTCGGCCTGGAAGCCGAGCTCGAGATTGGCTTCGATGGTGTCGAGGCCCTGATCCTGCAGTTCGTAGGCGCGGAGCTTGGCCATGAGGCCGATGCCGCGACCTTCCTGCTGCTCGTAGAGCAGAATGCCGGCGCCTTCTTCGGCGATGCGGGCGAGCGCGAGATGGAGCTGGTCGTGGCAGTCGCAGCGGAGGGAGTGGAAGACATCGCCGGTGGTGCACTGGGAGTGGATGCGGATGATGGGCGGATGCGCATGGATGTCGCCCATGACGAGCGCGAGAGCGCTTTCGACGGGCTGGCGGTTGGGCTCGCCTGGGTCGGTGAGGCCTTCGAAGCCGAGGATGCGGAAGTGTCCCCAGCGAGTGGGGAAGTCTGCATCGGCGACTTTCGTTACGCTGACTAGCGGCATAGCTTGATTATAGATTCGCGTGTGCAGGGGTTGGATTCATTGCGGTCGTACGAGGTCGAAAAGCGGGTCCCCTTCGGCTGATCACCCCAGCGAGCAAAGAGCGCTCGCCGGGGTCCCCGATGCGGCTCAGGATGACAACAAGAAAAGCAGATGCAGAGACAAACAAGCGTGGAGGGCGGCGTAGAGTAGAGGCGTGCATGCTAGCGATCCCAAGCTGATTCTGATTTCGCTGCTGGTCATGCTGGGCGTGGCCGCGGCTGTGGCCAGCTCGCTGGCGCGGTCGATGCGGTTCAAGCGGCTGCTGCTGCGTGGGGCGGAGCGGAGCCGCAGCGAGACGCTGAAGCTGGTGGCGTGGATCTGCATTCCGTTGATGCTGGGGGTTTGGATTCGGGTGCGGGTGCCGAATTTTCTGGCGGCGGACCTGTCGCTGGAGGCGACGGCGCTGCTGGGGCTGCTGTTTGGGCCGGCGGCGGCGTTTGTCGGTGGAGCGGCACTGGCGCTCCCCGCGGTGCTGCATCACGAATTTTTGGCGTTGCCGATCAATCTTGGCATCGCGGCGATCTTTGGCGCGTTTCGGCGGTTTGTGGATGAGGAGGACATCTGGTCGTTCTCGCCGCTGATCGATCTGAGTATTTACCGGTGGATTCGGCGTACGGTGCGGTTTCCGCATCTTGACCGGCAGATCTTTCTGCTGGTGCTGATCATGGCGGTGCAGTTTGTTACGAGTCTGATCGCGCACTACTATCCGCACCGCTACTTCCAACTATATGGACGGGTTTGGTATATCCAGCTGGCGATCTGTGCGTGTGCGCCGGTGGTGGTGGGGATTCCGCTGAAGATATGGAATGCGGTGCGGATTGAGAGCAAGCTGGAGGAGCAGAGCAGGTTGCTGCTGGAGGCTCGGCTGGATGCGCTGCAGCGGCAGATCAATCCGCACTTTCTGTTCAACACGCTGAACTCGATTGCCTCGCTGGTGCGGTCGCGGCCGGAGCTGGCGCGGGAGATGATTGTGAAGCTGGGCAATATTCTGCGGGCGCTCCTGCGGGACCGCGAGGCATTTGTGCCGCTGGGCGAGGAGCTGGCGTTTACGGACGATTATCTGGATATCGAAGTGGTTCGATTTGGCGAGAAGCTGCAGGTGGTGAAGGAGATCGCCGAGGAGACGCTGGACTTTGTGGTGCCGAGCATGCTGCTGCAGCCGCTGATCGAAAACAGCATCAAGCATGGGCTGGAGCCGCGGATAAGCGGAGGGACGGTGACGCTGCGCAGCCGGCTGGAGGGCGAGCGGCTGGTGATTGAGGTGGAAGACGATGGGGTGGGAGTTGAGCCGGGGCGATCGGTGACGGAGCCGGTGAGTGGACTGGTGCGCGAGGGATCGGGGATTGGGCTGAGGAATGTGCGCGAGCGCATACAGGTGTTGTACGGCGACGATGCCCAGGTGGAGATGGTGAGCCGGCCGGGACGGGGAACGCGCGTGCGGCTGAGTGTTCCCGCGGGCGAGGGCGAACGCGAGGATGGACGGCGGGTGCGCGCGGCGGCGGGTTTGCGCTGAGATATTCACCGCTCCAAACTCAAAGCAGATCCTTCCCCTTCGACTTCGCTCAGGGTCAGGATGGCAACCGTAAAGGCAACGACTGTGCGCAGCTTTGTTAGAATGGGCGCGGTGGGGACGTCTGGATGGCTGAATGGGTCGACACGATTGCTGCGACGACGGGCTCGTCGATTGCCGTAGACAAACGTCCCACGCTGGCTGACCGGCTGCAACACAGGATCGTCCGGCGATTCACGAAGAAAGAGAGAAAGAGACTGGCAATGACTGAGATCGTATCGATTCATGCGCGCGAGATTCTGGACAGCCGCGGCAATCCGACTGTTGAAGCCGATGTGGTGCTGGAGGGTGGGGTTCGTGGGCGGGCGGCGGTGCCGAGCGGAGCCTCGACGGGCGAGCATGAGGCGGTGGAGCTGCGCGATGGCGACAAGTCGCACTACCTGGGCAAGGGCGTGATGCTGGCGGTGGAGAACGTGGAGAGCGTGATTGCGCCGGAGCTGGCGGGGATGGATGCGAGCAATCAGCGGCTGATCGACGCGACGATGCTGTCGCTGGATGGGACGGAGAACAAGAGCAAGCTGGGCGCGAATGCGATTCTGGCCGTGTCGATGGCGTGTGCACGCGCATCGGCCGAGGCGCTGGGTGTGCCGCTGTATCGCTATCTGGGCGGCGTGAATGCATGTGTTCTGCCGACGCCGATGATGAACATCCTGAATGGCGGAGCGCATGCGGACAACAACGTGGACTTTCAGGAGTTCATGGTGATGCCGGTGGGCGCGGAGACGTTTTCAGATGCGCTGCGCTGGGGCGCAGAGGTGTTTCATACGCTGAAGGGCGTGCTGAAGAAGAAGGGCTACAACACGGCGGTGGGCGATGAGGGCGGGTTTGCGCCGTCGCTGAAGTCGAATGTGGAGGCGATCGAGGTGATCCTGGAAGCGATCGGGCTGGCTGGCTACAAGGCGGGCGAGCAGATTGCGATTGCGCTGGACCCGGCGGCGAGCGAGTTTTACGACAAGAATGCGGGCAAGTATGTGTTCAAGAAGTCGGACAAGAGCGAGAAGACTTCGGACCAGATGGCGGAGTACTGGGAGAGCTGGGTGCGGCAGTATCCGATTGTTTCGCTGGAAGATGGGTTGTCGGAAAACGATTGGCAGGGGTGGAAGTTTCTGACCGAGAAGATTGGGCGCAAGGTACAGCTGGTGGGCGATGACATCTTTGTGACGAATACGAAGATTCTGCAGCGTGGCATCGATGAGAAGGTCGGCAACTCGATTCTGATCAAGGTGAACCAGATTGGAACGGTGAGCGAGACGCTGGATGCGATTGAGCTGGCGCGCCGGAATGGGTATACGGCGATCATCTCGCATCGCTCGGGCGAGACCGAGGACACGTTTATTGCGGACCTGGCGGTGGCGACGAATGCGGGGCAGATCAAGACGGGGTCGGCGTCGCGCACGGACCGCATTGCCAAGTACAACCAGCTGCTGCGCATTGAGGAAGAGCTGGGACAGACGGCGGAGTTTCTGGGACGCGCGAGCTTGAGCGGCGGAGAGTAAGAGGCAGGAGAGTTAACGGCAATGGCTAGACGCGGCGGCCCGGTGGTCCTGACGATTCTAGATGGGTGGGGATATAGGGCTGAGAGCCGCGGCAATGCGATTGCCCTGGCGCGGAAGCCTAACTATGACCGGCTGCTGCGGGAGTATCCGAACACGCTGATTCGGGCGAGTGAGCACTTTGTCGGCTTGCCGGATGGGCAGATGGGGAACTCTGAGGTCGGCCATCTGAACCTTGGCGCCGGCAGAGTGGTGCGGATGGATATTACGCGCATCGATGCGGCGATTGCTTCGGGAGAATTTTTTGAAGATGCGACGCTGCTGCGCGCGATGAAGGTTGCGGGGCAGGAGGGGTGTGCGCTCCACCTGATCGGACTGGTGAGCGACGGCGGTGTGCATTCGCAGCAGCGGCATCTGCATGCGCTGTTGAAGATGGCCGCGCAACAGAAGCTGGAGCGCGTGTTTGTGCATGCGTTCATGGATGGGCGCGACACGCTGCCGACGAGCGGAGCGGGATATCTCGAGGAGTTGCAGCGGGCGTTCGCCGAGTATGGCGTGGGAAAGCTTGCGAGTGTGTGTGGGCGGTACTACGCGATGGACCGCGACCTGCGCTGGGAGCGCGAGCTGAAGGCGTTTCGCGCGATGGTGACGGGCTCGGCCGAGGGTGGAGCGCATGCCGATCCGGTGGCGCGCGTGCGCGAGAGTTACAACAACGGCGTGACGGATGAGTTTATCGAGCCGTTTGTGTGCGTAGATGTGAAGGGCGAGCCGGTCGCAAAGATCAGCGATGGCGACGCAGTGATCTGCTTCAACTATCGCGCGGACCGCGTGCGGCAGATTTCGCGGGTGCTGGGGCGGCGGTCGGGGATTACGGCGGACGGAGGGCTGGGTCTGCCGAAGGCGGCGGAGCTGGATCAGGAGATTCCGCTGGAGAGCGTTCCGCGTGAGCTTACGTACATCTGCATGACGCAGTACGACTCGAAGTTTGCGTTGCCGGTGGTGATTCCGCCGGAGAGCATGGACAACCTGCTGGCGAATGTGATGGCGAAGTATGAGCTTCGCAACCTGCGGGTGGCGGAGACGGAGAAGTATGCGCATGTGACGTACTTCTTCAACGGCGGGATTGAGAAGCCGTTTGCGGGCGAGGACAGGGAGCTGGTGGCGTCGAAGAAGGTGGCGACGTATGATCTGGCGCCGGAGATGTCGGCGGAGGGGATTGCGGATATTGTCGAGCGCTCGGTGAGGGATTCGGCGTTCGATGTGGTGATTGTGAACTTTGCGAATGCGGATATGGTGGGGCACTCGGGCAAGATTGAGCCGACTGTGAAGGCGGTAGAGACGGTGGATGCGTGCCTGGGGCGGGTGTATGAAGCGGTGCGGACAGCGGGAGCTTCGTGGATCATTACCGCGGACCACGGGAATGCGGAGATGCTGATCGACCCGGTGAGCGGAGGGCCGCATACGGCGCATACGACGAATCCCGTGCCGTTCATCCTGGTTACCGAGGACGGACGTAAGGTGGGCCTGCGCGAGGGTGGGTCGCTGCGGGATATCTCGCCGACGATTCTGGGCTTGACCGGGATGGATCTGCCGAAGGAGATGACGGGGGGGGATCTGCGGGTGAAGCTGGGCGCTGAGCCCTACTAATAAAAATTTAGGGGTGGGATAGATGGTTTGGCGCTAGTTGGCGTCTAAATGGATGCGCCATGGCATCTCTGTGCAAACTCGAGGACTTTGCGAGTACGTTTGCCCCCTATATTGACGAGCTGCACGATTTTTTCAGGAGCCGGAGTGTGCGGTTCGGCTCTGCGGAGGATGTGGCGGCGGTTGTAGAGCGGCTGTCGGACGACGACGCGTTTCGCGATGAGATGGCCTCGATGGTGCGGGCGATTATCTATCGAGAGCGTGATGGCCTGGCGCCGATTGAACTGTTTGAGCTGATGGTAGTCGCTGTTGGCGGCCCGCGAGTGGAGGAGAGAAGCGAAGAGATTCACGACTCCGCGGCGCAGCTGCTCGCGTTCGTGAGAGGCGTGTGTCATTCGCGGTGGAAGACGGACGTGGATGCGTACAGTCGTTTCGGGGCGGCCAGCGAGACAGTGGATCGGTCGTCAGCGGAACTGGATGAGGGGGGCAAAGGCTTGGAGTGGGGCGGTGAGACTGCGGAGCCGGGAGAGCTGCGTAGCGGAATGAATGAGGTTGAGACAGCCAGTTCGGGCGCGGAGCCGAGCGCGAATACCAGGGAGATGCACATGAATAGCGCGCTCTTTTATCGTGCGCGTGTTGTAGCGGCCGAGCGGCATGAGCCTGAGTGGCCGGAGGCGGCGGCCCCGATGGAGCAGGCGGAGACATGGAGGGTTGAAGCGACGCCTGTAGAGGTCGAGGCGCCGGCCGAGAGGACTGCGACGCGCGCTGAAGCGGCGCCGGCGACTGCACGGCGGCCTTTGGTGAACTGGTCAACTTTAAAGTTGCCGACCGTAAACTGGCCGGCTTTGACTTGGCCGCGTGTGACATTGCCTGCTATGCGGTGGCCGAGTGTGACATTGCCGGCTATGCGGTGGCCGGCTTTGAGTTTGAGTTGGTTAAAGCGAGTTGGTTCAGGGCCGCGGCGCTGGATGTGGGGCGCTGGCTTGTGTGCGCTCGGAGTCGCGATGGGCGCGGGCTTTTGGATGCATGATCGTGGGAGTGTGGCGGCGACGCCCGTGCGGAGAGTGGCGCGGTTGCCCGGCGGCGCGTTGGCGGTCGGCCGGAAGCCTAGCCCTGTGGTGAAAAATCTCTCCGATGGAGATGTGGCCGCGATGATTTCTGCGGCGGTGCAGCGCGGCCGTAACAGCGGCGGAGAACAGCCCGGTGACCTCGATGAGGCGGGCGATTCGGTGACACCGATGGCTAACGCGGATTTGGGTGAGGAGCGGGTGAAGAGCACTCGGCCGCAGCCTGTGCAACAAGAAGAGATAGGAAGACCTGTGACATCAGAGCCGAGCGTTCAGCCAGCGCAGCCGGGACCGACACCTGCGCCTGCGCCGGCGAATCCAGCCAGCGGGCCGCGACCTGAGGCGCCGGGAGAGACTTTCGCTGATTCGGCCAGTCACACGGAGGGTGCGCGATACGGCGTATCGCCGGCGATGATGCGGGGGCGCTTGCTGTACGCTCCTGGATTGCAATATCCGATGCTGGCGAAGATCGCTCATGTTGAGGGAGAGGTGGTTGTGGAGGCGGTTGTTGGCACGGACGGATGGGTGACTGCAGCCAAGATTCTGAGCGGCCATCGGCTGCTGCGCGGAGCGGCGCTGAGTGAGGTGCGGGGGCGGCAGTACAGGCCTTACACGGTGAATGACCGGCCGATGGAGGTCACCACGATCGTGACGGTGGAGTTCCGGCTTCATCACTAGATTCTTGGTGATAATTGTGGGGTGATCGAGGGATAGGATGTGGGGCTGACGGAGTAAAGTAGCGGCATGTCATGGCTTGTCTGCACGCTGCTGATGATGGCCGGACTTTGTGCCTATGGGCAGGACATGCCGGCGAGTTTTCCGGCGAAGCTGACTGAGGCGCCCGTGGCGTTGCCCGCGGGTTGTTCTGCGGCTTTGGTGGCCGGGTTGCACGACGCGATGGGAACGCCGAGTTATCGGTGGCTTCATCGTGAGATTGCGTCGTTGAAGCTGGGACATGCGGCCTCACAAGAGTTGCAGACGGCGGTCAGTCGACAGGGAACGCCGGGCGGCGGCGTACTCCATGAAGTCGTTCCGGTTATGACGGGATTGGCTGATGCGCAGAGCACATATCTGTGTGCTTCGTTTGTTGCGGGACAGGAGACTGGCGGAGACGCGAGCCGCCGAGGACAGGTCGGATCGTTGGTCTCGGTCTACAACCGAATGGCTGTGCAGACGTGGCGGCTGGAGAATGTTCTAAGCTCTGAGGCGGCGGCTAAGAGCGGACAGGATGCGGGGCGCAGTGCCTCGATTTTGCAGGACCGCAAGCAGACCGGAGAGGATCTGGTGAACGCCGTCACTGCGGAGGAGAAACTGCTGATCGATACGGATGGCCCGGGCGGGGAAAAGGCAGACTGGCTTCGCATAACGTGCAACGAACGCAGCCGGCTCTTGAACGAACTAGTGACGTTGACCAAGGGCACGGCGGTGGATGAGTTTACCGTTGCCGGAGGCCTGCTCCAGGGGTTTCTGGGGCAACCGCATAAGTGCATTCCTTAGAGCACGTGAGGGACATAGCCTCGATTGCGCTACAACTCGCGGCGGTTTTCGAGGGCGCGAGTCATGGTGACCTCGTCGGCGTATTCGATGTCAGAGCCGGCGGGGACGCCGGTGGCGATACGGGTGATGCGCAGCGCGGGTTGCTGGCGGTGGGCTTCGTCGGCGAGATAGCGGGCGGTGGCCTCGCCTTCGACGGTGGGGGAGTCAGCGAGGACTAACTCTTCAGCTTCCGCGAGGCGCGGCCAAAGGTTGGTGAGGCGGAGCTGGTCGGGGCCGATGCCGTTGACCGGCGAGAGAGTGCCGTGGAGGACGTGGTAGAGGCCGTTGTAGCTGCGGGTTTTTTCGATCGCGGCGATGTTGGTGGGCTCTTCGACGATGCAGATCTGGCGAGTATTGCGGGTGGGACTGGAGCAGTAGAGACAGGGATCGACGTCGGTGATGTTGTTGCAGAGGGAGCAGAGGCGGAGCGCGGCTTTGAGGGCGCGGATGGCGTCGGCGAGGGCGTTGGCGTCGGCGTCAGGCGAGCGCAGGATGTGGAAGGCGAAGCGCTGCGCGGTGCGCGTGCCGACACCGGGGAGCTTGCGGAGTTCGTCGATGAGCCGCGTCATGGGAGCGGCGAAGCGGGTGGGCATGGAAGGCAGATGTTAGAGATTAGATTTTAGATGTTAGAGGTCGGGGAGACCGAGGTTACCTAGAAGGCTGGCGGCGCTGGACTGTACGGCGGCGTCGGCTTTGCGGTTGGCTTCGTTGATGGCGGCGAGGATCAGGTCTTCGAGCATGGTGATGTCGTCAGAAGCCGCTGAGGCGGCTGAGGGGGCGATGGTCAGCTTGAGGAGCTCTTTGCGGCCGTTCATCTGGACGGTGACGGCGCCGCCGCCGGAGTCGGCTTCGACGATGGTTTCGGCGAGGCGCTGCTCCATCTGCTCACGCATAGCGGAGGCCTGGGAGAGCATCTCGGTCATCTTGTTCATGTCCATTGTGAAGTCCTGGATTCAGTCTTTGTTGCGGAGGTCGATGACGCTGGAGATCTCGGCGGAGAAGAGACGCTTGGCCTGCTGGACCATTGGATGACTTTCCGCGAGCTCCTGGATGCTGCCGGAGGCGACGCTGCCGGTGGGCGCTGCGTGGGTCGGCTTCTTCTGGCCGTTGGCTGCGGGTTCGGCGGGGAGGAGCGCGAGCTTGAGCGAGGCGTTCTCTAGGCGGAGCGCGGCTTTGAGAAGGCGCTCGGCTTCCGTGTTGAAGAGGACCGGAAGCATGGTCTTGGAGAGGGTTGTCTGGATCTGGAGCGTGTCGCCGGCGAGGGTGAGGGTGGCATCGTGGATGGCGTCGGAGGCGGACTGCTGGCCTTTGGTGGAGGCAAGGCTGGCGATGAGAGTGGATTGGAGGACGGCCAGGTCGAGGTTCGGGTCGGTTGCTTTGGATGGGACGAGGTGGGGGCGATCCTCGGGTTGGGATGGCGGGAGGGCCTCGGGGGCGAGGGCGAGCGATCCGTCGGTGCTGGAACGAACTGCAGGTCTCTCCGCTTCGGCGGCGAAAGGCGCCGCCTCCGGTCGAGATGACAGAGTTGGGGTTGGCGCGTCCATCGAGCCCACCTTAGCCGACGATGAAGCTGTCGGCGAAGATGGGGCACCCGGTGCTGTGGTGGTGCGAACCGCGGGCCTCTGCGCCTCCGGTCGAGACGTCAGGGTTGATGGTGTCGCGGAGGGTGAGTTGAGCGGGTTCGGCGTGATTTTGGTGGCGCCGAGTTGGGTGAGGAGGTCTTCGACGGGAAGGAGGCGCTGGAGGTGGACGAGCTTAAGGACGCCGAGTTCGAGGTGGAAGCGGGGTTCTTGTCTGTATCCCAAGTCATCGAAGGTGCGGAGAAGGATGGAGAGGAAGCGGGAGAGCTCCTCTTCAGTGAAGAGGGCGGCAGAGCGTGCGACTCGGGAGCGCTCTTCGGGGGAGATCTGGAGGAGGTCGGCGGCGAGGCCGTGCGCGGGTTCGTTGGGGGAGAGCGCAGTGATCTTGGCTACGGTGCAGTTGCGCAGGTAGCGGACGAATTGGCGGGCGAGCGGCTGGGGGCCGTTGCCGGCATCGAGGAGGCGGCCGAGGATGGAGAGCGCGTCGGCGGAGTTGTTGGCGTGGACGGCGGCGAGGATCTGCTCGAAGACCTGATTGGAGACCGTGCCCATGAGCTCGCGGATCTCATCGGCAGAGAGTGCAGGCTGGCTATCGATTAAAGGAGCGGAGGCGATGGCCTGGTCCATGATGGAGAGCGCGTCGCGCATGGAGCCGTCGCCGGCTTCGGCGAGCAGGGCGAGGGTGTCGTCTCCGGCGGAGATGTTCTCCGCCGTCGCGATAGCCCGGAGCTGACCGACGATGTCGTCGAGCTTGACGGCGTGAAAGCTGAAGTGCTGGCAGCGCGAGCGGATGGTCTGCGGGATGTCCTCGGGCTGCGTGGTGGCCATCATGAAGACGATGTGGTCGGGCGGCTCTTCGAGGGTCTTAAGCAACGCGTTGAAGGCGGCGTCGGTGATCTGGTGCGCCTCGTCGAGGATGTAGATTTTGTACTTGTCGCGCGCGGGGCGGTACCTCGCCGCATCTCGCAGCTCGCGGATCTCGTCGATGCCGCGGTTGGTGGCGGCGTCGATTTCGATGACATCGACGGCGTTGCCCTGACGGATCTCGGTGCAGGACTCGCAGACGCCGCAGGGTTCGGGGGTGGGGCGGAGGGCTGATCCTATTTCATTGCGGCAGTTGAGAGCAGCGGCCAGGATGCGCGCGATGGTGGTTTTGCCGATGCCACGATGGCCGGAGAAGATATAGCCGTGGGCGATGCGGTTCTGCGCGAGCGCGTTGAGCAGCGTGCGGGTGACGTGGTCCTGTCCGATGACGTCGGAGAAGCGCTGGGGGCGGTATTTGCGGGCTAGAACCTGGTAGGGCATGGTGGCTACTCAGGTGATTGTACTCGGCGGGTGGGTGCGGATTTCAACGTGCGAAGGGACGGGTGAGGCGAGCTTCGTAGCTGCGGTCGAAGCGGAGAACAGCGGCCCATTCGCCGTCGCGGCTGCCCTGCCAGACGATGCGGCCATGGAGGATGGCGGCGATCTCGGCGGGGGTGAGATCGTGCTGGCCATAGTTGTGGTCGCGGAGACGGTCCGGATGGGAGAGCAAGAAGTGGCGGAGGCTGGGCGCGATGTAGTGCGTGGTGAAGACGATGGCCGTGTCAAAGTTCCCGGGTTGCTGGGCGGCCTTTTCAATCTCGGGGAGAGTGAAGTCTTCGATGGAGAAGACGGGAGTGCGGTGCGCGGTGTAGCCGAGGTCGGGATTGAACAGGTCGCTGGAGACTGGCCAAGCGGTGAGCACGGTGGCGCCGGGATAGTGTTGATTGACGAAGGCGATGGCCTCCTGGTGGACGACGATCATGTCGCGGTAGACGAGAGTGTCTTCGGGCGCGAAGGCGGTGGGCGGGCTGATCCAGAGACCGCTGAGAAAGATGGCGGCCGTGGCGAGCGTGAACCAGAGGAGATAGCGCGTGCGCTCGCGCCAGGTGTCGACGCAGAGAAGAAGGATGAGGGGGTAGACCGGGAGTAGATAGCGCGTGAGGAGCGCGCCGCCGAGGATGGAGAAGGCGATCCAGTTGGCGACGATGAGGACGATGCAGGTGGTGCGCGTGGCGATGGTGAGCGGCCTGACTTCGCTGCGCGGACGCTGCGGAAGGAGCAGGCAGGCGAAGGCGAGCAGGATGGGCAGCCATATATTGCGTTGCCAAAAGAGATGGATGAAGCGGTAGCGCAGAGCCAGAAGGATGTGGCCGACCGTGAAGTTGGCGGTGGCGTTGTACTTCAGGTAGACGGGATTGCCGAAGGTGAAGCCGGTGATGGCGTGATGGTAGGCATACCAGGCGATGAGTGGGAGAAAGGGCGTGGCGAAGGCGGCGATCCAGCCGAGATGGTTACGGCGCAGAACGGGGGAGCGGCGGTCGCGGAAGAGGCGGCTGAGTTCGAGGATGAGGAGTGCTGCGGGCTCGATGATTGCGGTCTCTTTGGAGAGGGCAGCGAGCGAGAAGAGAACAGCTACGTCGAATTTTTCCCGGTGTTTGTGCTGGTGGTGCGTGGCGAGGATGGCGGAGATGCTGGAGGTGCGGGTGGCGGGCAGGTAGAGGGCGAAACCGAGGAGGGTGAAGGCGGCGGCGAAGATGTCGGCCTGGGCCAGCGTGCTTTGGGCGAACCAGATGGGGTAGACGGCGGTCAGGAGCGTGAGGGCGAGGGCCGCGGAGTTGTCGAGCAGATGCTGCGCGAGGCGGAAGATGGCCAGCAGGCCGGCAGCGGCGACGGCGCAGACGAGCAGGCGTGTGGCCAGGATGTGGTAGCCGACGATGTGCCAGAGTGTGCCGAGGAGAATGTTGGGCAGCGGCGGGTGAGCGTTGGTGAACTGCGGGATGAGCCAGCCGTGGCGGTAGAAGTCGAGTGCGGCGGGGATGTAGTAGCCGCCTTCGTCCCAGTAGTAGGGGAGGCGGAGGAGAGTTAGATGACTGAGGGCGACGGCAGCAAAGAGGAGTAGCCACAGCAGCCAAGAGGGAGTCGCGGCGAGGCGGGCGGCGAGCGAGCGCGGCGCTGTGCTGGCGGGCGGGGGCACGGGGTTAGTGTATCGAGATGTTTAGGTGAGTGGGGCAGAAGGCAAAAGCAAAAGCAGATCCCCTACGGGGATGACAACCAGAAAGGCAACTACAAAAGCAAATACGGGACTCCTTTGCCTGCGGCACAGGATGACACTTTGGGTGGTCAGCAGACTTCGGCGAAAGAACTACCGATCGGGCTCGAAAGGACTATCGATCCGATTAGTGGACGGGGCCAGTGGGCGGGATGACGAAGCGAGGGCCATTGGCGTGGGAGGGCTCGAGGGCGATGAGGCCGAAGGTCTGCTCGTACTGGGCGAGGTTAGCGCCGAGGACGTTGTGGAGAGCCTTGGCCTGCTGTGGGCTGAGGTAGACGCCCTGGAAGTTTTCGATTTCGACGTGCTCCGGCGACTGCTGGACGAGCGTTCCGAAGATGAGCAGGAAGTCCCAGACGGAGAGCCGCACCTGAACGCTGTTGGCGTAGGAGTCGCGGTAGTCGGAGGTTCGTTTGAGGTCGATACGTGGATTTTCGGGCGAATTGGGCTGGTTCATGGGCTTCCTGGGGAGCGAATTTGGTGCGGGAAGAGGGACTTGAACCCTCACGCCTTGCGGCACAGGCTCCTAAGACCTGCGTGTCTGCCATTCCACCATTCCCGCATGGAAGTTTTCGGGCGCGCGGGCTGCGGCCGTCTCCTCAGCGTACCGGGAGAGCGGGGCGGTGGCAATGAGGCGATGAGGTCGATCGCCCCGCTGCCCTGCGGAGCGTATTGTGCCATCTGAAATAGAAAGGTGCTCTCGTGGACGATTCAGAGCGTCTCAGGGAACAGGCTGCCGGGCCAAAGCGTAGCAGGGAAGAAGCCGATTGCAGTTGCGACCGGGAGTGGGTGTAGTGCATCCTATTCATGAAAGTTGATAAGGGAACACTAAAGATGGCAAACGAATTTGTAAGCGTAATCCGTCCGACCGGCGAGACGGTAGGGGCGGGAGCAGCCGATGGAATCTCGTATCCTGTTCTACCGGTTAGGGATACAGTCCTGTTCCCGCATGCGGTTCTACCTTTAACTGTGGGGCGTGAGAGCTCGATCCAGCTTATCCAGTCGCTTGGCGAGGAGAAGACGATCCTAGTGGTGGCGCAGAGGGATGCGCGGCAGGATGCGCCGCAGGGGTCGGATTTGCATGCGGTGGGCACGCGGGCGACAGTGCATAAGGTCGTCAAGATGCCGAACCAGAGCCTCTTTGTGTTTACGGAGGGGACGGAGCGCGTGAAACTGACGAACTTTACGCAGACGCAGCCGTTTTTGACGGCGGAGTTCGAGACGATTCCGGAGAAGCTGCCGGAGGAGTCGCCGGAGACCGAGGCGCTGCAGCGGAATGTGGTCAGCCAGTTTCAGGAGATTGTTGGCTCGTCGCCGACGTTGTCGGACGATCTGCAGACGATTGCGATCAATATCGAGGACCCGGCGCGGCTGTCGGATTTTATTGCGTCGAGCCTACCGTTTTTGACGACGGCGGAGCGGCAGGAACTGTTGGAGACTCCAGATGTGACGGCACGGCTGGAGAAGTTGAACAGCCATCTGGCGAAGGAGATCGAGGTTCAGCAGCTTCGCAACAAGATTCAGAGCGAGGTGCAGGATTCGGTACAGCAGTCGCAGCGCGATTACTACCTGCGCGAGCAGATGAAGGCGATCCAGAAGGAGTTGGGGGACCAGGACGAGACGCAGAAGGATGTCGCGGAGCTAAAAGAGAAGATTGAAGCGGCAGGCATGACTGAAGAGGTGAAGAAGGACGCGCTGAAGGAGCTGGGGCGTTTGAGCCGGATGAATCCGGCGGCGGCGGACTACTCGCTGACGCGGAACTATGTGGAGTGGCTGGCGGTGCTGCCGTGGTCGAAGGGCTCGGCGGGCGAGGTGGATATTAAGAAGGCGCAGGCGGTTCTGGATGAGGACCACTACGGCCTGAGCAAGGTAAAGGACCGCATTCTCGATTATTTGAGCGTGCGGCGATTGAAACCGGATATGAAGGGGCCGATTCTGTGCTTCGTCGGGCCTCCAGGCGTGGGCAAGACCTCGCTGGGGCGCAGCATTGCGCGGGCACTGGGGCGGAAGTTCTCGCGAATTTCACTGGGCGGCACGCATGACGAGGCGGAGATCCGCGGGCACCGGCGCACGTACATCGGCGCACTGCCTGGCCAGATTATTCAGCACTTGAAGCGGGTTGAGGTGAACGATCCGGTGTTCATGCTGGATGAGATCGATAAGCTGGGACGCGATTTTCGCGGCGATCCGGCGAGTGCGTTGCTGGAGACGCTTGATCCGGAGCAGAACAACACGTTCCGCGACAACTATCTGGATCAACCATTCGACCTGAGCCATGTGCTGTTCATCTGCACCGCTAACCAGCTGGATACGATTCCGGCACCGCTGCTGGATCGCATGGAGATCATCGAACTGACAGGCTATACCGAAGTGGAGAAGGTCAACATTGCGGAGCGTTATCTGATTCCACGGCAGATCAAGGAAAACGGCATCACGGCGGAGCAGATCGAGTTTCCGACCAACAGCGTTTCTTTGATCGCGCGGCACTATACGCGCGAGGCAGGCGTGCGCAGGCTGGAGCAGTTGATCGGCACGGTCTGCCGCAAGACGGCGCGTCGTGTGGCCGAGGGCAAGCTCGACCCGGCGAGTGGAGGAAAGCTGGTAGTTACGCCGGAGATCGTGCATGAGTTCCTGGGCGGAATTAAGGTGCGCGTAGATACGGAGATTGCCGAGCGCACGAAGCGACCGGGCGTGGCGGTAGGTCTGGCCTGGACGCCCGCGGGCGGAGATGTGCTTTTCATCGAAGCGAACAAGATGAAGGGCAAGGGCAACTTTTCAATCACGGGACAGATTGGCGACGTGATGAAGGAGTCGATGCAGGCTGCGTTGACGTGGGTGCGATCGAATGCGGTGGCGCTGGGACTGGATGAGGATGTATTGAAGGACATCGATCTCCACATCCATGTGCCTGCCGGCGCGATTCCGAAGGATGGACCGAGCGCCGGTGTCACGATGGCGACGGCGCTGGTGAGTCTGCTGACGGACCGACCGGTGAAGCCTCTGCTGGCGATGACCGGTGAGATTACGCTGAGCGGCAATGTGCTGCCGGTCGGCGGGATCAAGGAGAAGTTTCTTGCGGCCAAGCGAGCCGGCGTGCGCGATGTGATCCTGCCCGTCGATGTGAAGACGAATGTTGAGGAGGATCTCACGGCGGACCAGATCGACGATGTGACGATTCACTATGCTTCGCGCATCGAGGACGTGCTGAGTGTGGCTTTGCCACACTCGGCGGTTGAAGCGGTGCAGGATGAAGAGGTGCGCGAAGAGGTGCTGGCGGCCGCGGAGTAGTCGGTACGGAAATTTTTGCCAGTAGGCGGGAGGCGGTCTGCGAAGGGCGGGCCGCCTTCGCTCTTGTAGAGGATGCGCGATGATGACGATCGGACATTCGACGCTGAGTATTGAGGCATTTCTGAGAGCGTTGCGCGAGAATGGCGTCGAGTTGCTGGTGGATGTAAGGCGTTATCCGGGCTCGCGACGGCATCCGCAGTTTGGGCAGGAGGCGCTGTTCGCTTCGCTGCGCGAAGCGGGCATCGAAGCAGCTTGGCGTGAAGGCCTGGGCGGCCGCAGGGCTGCACGCAAGGACAGCGTGAACACCGGGTGGAGGGAGAGCAGTTTTCGCGGGTACGCCGACTATATGCAGACCGAGGCGTTTTGCAGAGAGATCGATTGGCTGGTGAGTCAAACGCCGGCGTGTGCGATTATGTGCGCAGAAGCTGTGCCCTGGCGATGTCATCGATCGCTTATCGCGGACGCTGTGCTGGCGCGAGGACTGCCTGTCGACGACCTTATGGTGTCGGCCGATGGCAGGAGCGTTCGCAAGGAGCGCAGGATGACTCCGTTTGCACGTGTGGACGGAACGCGGGTTTTCTATCCGCCGGAGACTGAGGAGTTGTTTCCTGCTGAACCTGCAGACGGGCCAGAATGAAGTTAATACCCGTGAAGCGGGGCGGCGGGTATTCTCGAAGGGTGAGCGATAGATGCCAACGATTGTTGTTGATCGATACCTGCGGCGAAGGAGCGGCTGTGGCGCTGAGTCGCGCGAATGAGATGGTGCGGGTGGAAGAGCTGGCGGAGAGATCGGCTTCGGCTGAGATCGTTGCGGCGGTGCGACGGATGCTGGCGGCGGAGGGCTGGGCGCTGGCGGAGTTGGACGGAGTTGGCGTTGTGAGCGGACCGGGATCTTTCACCGGTATGCGAACGGGTCTGGCTGCGGCCAAAGGATTGTGCGAGGCAGTGTCGGTGCCATTGGCGGCGGTGTCGCGGCTGGCGGTACTGGCTGAGGCGGCCGAGGCAAGCGGTGGATTTGCGGCTTTGCGCGCGGGACGAGACGAGTTGTATGTGCGCGATATCTCAGATGGGCGAGAGTGTATGTGTGGGATCGAGGAGTTCCGGCTTGTGGCAAAGGGTGTTCGCGTAGTTGTCGCCGAGTCGCGAGTCGCGGAGCAACTGGCGGAGATGAAACCTAAGCTGCACTCGCTGCGGGTTGTAGATTCGCTCGCGCTGGTGCGGCGGGGTTTGCAGGAGGGCGGCTGCGATGTGACGAGCGTCGATGCGAACTATGTTCGCGCCGGGCGTGAAATTTATCGCAAGCAGAGTAATAAGCCGAAGATGCCAGCGAGTACGGAGTGAGGGAAGGCTTCCGATTGCGCTTGGCGCTGCTGAATGACCTGGAAAGCATTCTCGCTCTGGAACGAAGTTCACCGGAGGCTCCGCAGTGGAGTGAGGCCGTCTGGCGAAGTATCCTTACGGGGGAGACGACAGCGCCGATGCGAGCAGTGTTTGTCGCAGAGGGTTGCGAGAGGATAGTGGGATTCGTTGTGGCGAGCTGTCTTCGCGAGGTGGGGGAGTTGGAGAGCGTCGCTGTGGCCGAGACAGAGCGCAGGCAGGGCGTAGGAAGGGCTTTGTGCTCGCAGGCGTTGATATGGGCGCGAGGGCAGGGCGCAGAAGTGACGGAGTTGGAGGTGCGTGCGGGGAGTGCGGTGGCGGGGGCGCTGTATCGGTCGCTCGGATTTGTTGAGCAACGCAGGCGACCGCATTATTATCACGATCCGGTCGATGACGCGGTGGTGATGGTGTTGCAGTTGAGTCGATAAAGGTAGGTTTGGTGCGATGCGTGCGAATGTCCCAGCGGATCGATGCAGGGCAGTTATAATCGTTTGGCTATGGTGCGCGATGGACTTTTCTATGGACTGGCACTCGTTGTGGTTGCGGTCGTCGTGTGGGTCGCTACGCACATACTCGCGTTGACGATTCTTCCTCTGCTGCTGGCAGCTTTTTTTCTCTGGTTCTTTCGAGATCCGAATCGCCGCATTCCCGCGGGCGAAGGCGTCATCGTCTCACCTGCCGATGGAAAGGTGGAGGAGGCGGACTGGATTGAAACCACGGCGGGCAGCCGAGTGCGAGTCGCTATCTTTTTGAATGTTTTCGATGTGCATGTGAACCGCGTGCCGGCGGAGGGAGTGGTCACGCTGGTTGAATATCGCGAGGGACAGTTTTTGAGTGCGCTGAAGCCAGAGTCGGCCATCCACAATGAGCAGACTCTCGTAACGATCGATGCGGGGAACTACAGCGTGAGCTTCAAGCAGATTGCGGGTGTGCTGGCCAGGCGCATCGTGTGCAGATTGCAAGCGGGAGAACGGGTAGAGCGCGGGCAGAGGATGGGAATGATCAAATTTGGATCGCGCGTGGATGTGCTGCTGCCGGCTTCTGTTGAGTTGCGAGTGAAGGCGGGTGATCGAGTGAAGGGCGGAAGCTCCGTGCTCGGAGTTGTGCCGAGTTCAACGCACACTGGCGGGCGCGGGTAATGGCCCAGGATGGGCGGCTCAGACCGGTGCGGCATGGCATGTACATTCTGCCGTCACTGTTTACGGCGGCTACGATTGCCGCGGGATATTACGCGATCCTGGAGAGCATTCGCGGAATGGTCATGGCCGACGCACATTTTTTTGACCATGCAGCGCTGGCGATTGTGTTTGCCGTGGTGTTCGATGGGCTGGATGGCCGCATTGCGCGGCTGACGAATACGTCAAGCGCGTTCGGCAGGGAACTGGACTCCCTGGCCGATGTAATCACGTTCGGCGTGGCGCCGAGCTTGCTGGCATATTTGTGGGGGGTGCGGCAGGTCGTGCCGTCGGGCTTTCCGGTCATTGAGGGCCGCGTACATCACTTTGGGGCGGTGATTTGTTTTCTTTTTCTGATCTGCGGAGCTTGCAGGCTGGCGCGCTTCAACATTGCCGTCGATCCGCAGCCACGCAATCCGGGACGGCCTGGACGCAAGTATTTCGTTGGAATGCCGATCCCCGCGGGCGCGGGGGTCCTGGCGGCGGTGGTGCATTTTGAGGGCGGCTCGCCGATCCACAATCTTTGGCTGTCGGTGGTGTGGATTGCGCTAGTGGCGGCCACTGGATTTCTCATGGTCAGCAGTTGGCGCTTTTGGAGCGGCAAGGAGATTGATCTCGGCGCGCGTAAGCCGGGGCGCCTGCTGGTGCTTGTGACGGTAGTGGTCGCCATCGTGTTCGAGTGGTCCCAGTATGCGCTGATTGTGTTGGCGATGATCTATCTCGTTTCGGGAGTGATGGCGAGGCTGGCCTACTCGTGGAGACGCCGCGCGAGCCGAGCCTAGAGGCGGTTGAGACGCCATCAAATGAGAGAACGGAAGAGTCAGATATGGCGGCGAAGGTATTGCGCGGCGTGATTGTGGGCGCGTCCACGTCGCTCGGCAAAGAACTCTCCGAAGAACTCAATAGCGCGAAGCCTGCGTGGGACGTTGTGTCTATTGGCTGTGGATGGCTGCTGATAATCTAAAGCTCGCTGCGCGGCATGCTGTCGCGTGTGCAGCGGAGTTCGCAACGCTTCGCCGGGCGAAGCATGTTCAATAGTTCAGGGCAACTGCGATAGACTCTAACGAGTGCGCCGGGATGGCGGAACTGGCAGACGCAGCGGACTCAAAATCCGCCGATCGCAAGGTCATGGGGGTTCGATTCCCCCTCCCGGCACCAAAGGATTTGAGAGACTGCGAACGATGATGACCACTATGTCGAGTGGTCATCTTTGTTTGGCATGTGAAGATTTCAGTTCCCTTTGCGTCGATTGTGAAGCTGCGCGGTGCGCCGGGATAGTTTTGTACCCCGATTCTGCGCCGCTCCAATGGCATTGCAGAAGGGAACATCGGCAGAGTAGCGTACCTCCATGCAGCAACTCTCAGAGCGGTGACGGGCTGCCGTTGTGTAGCATGGGCAGACCTGACCGGAGGAAACAAAGAGTCTCATGAAGACTGCAGCGGGGCGAAGCCTCTTTACCTATGGACGTTTTCTGATTGTCATCGCAGGGCTGGGAGGTTTGCTCTACGGAATCGATGTGGGCATTATCGCATCGTCGCTGATCTATCTGGGGAAGACAATCAGCCTTACCGTTGCGCAAACCTCAATCGTCGTGGCTGCCGTGCTTGGAGGAGGTACGGTCTCTTCGCTCGCCGGCGGCTTCATGGCGGATTGGATCGGCCGCAAAAAGATGATGATCGGCAGCGGCCTGCTTTTCGTTGCCAGTGTGGCGATCATCGTCGGGTCGCATGGATTTGCGATGCTTTTGACGGGCCGTTTGCTACAAGGAGTGAGCGGCGGCGTGATCGCAGTTGTCGTCCCGTTATATCTTGCCGAGTGCCTCAGCGCGAAGACTCGCGGCCAGGGGTCAGCGATTTTTCAGTTTCTACTCACTGTCGGGATTGTGGTCGCCGCGTTTGCCGGCCACTACTACACCACACACGCTGAGGCCGCCATCACCGCTGCAGCGGGCAATGCCACTCTGATTCGTGCCGCCCAGAATCATGCCTGGCGCGGCATGTTTCTCTCGGTCATCTATCCGGGATTGGTCTTCTTCGCTGGAGCTTTCTTTCTCAGCGAAAGTCCGCGGTGGCTGTTTCGAAGAGGGCGAAAGGCGGAGGCGCTCATTGCGCTTCGCCGCTCTTCCAGCGAGGATGAGGCGCAGCTACAGATGCGCGAGATGGAGGAGCTCGCAGCCGAAGCCGCTCGGCCTCGCGGGCAGGGAGCGCCGATGGACTCGCTGCTGCGCCGCAAATATGTGATTCCGTTCCTTCTGGCCTGCATCATTCTGGCGTGTACCCAGGCCACCGGCATCAACTCGATCCTTAGCTATCTTGTGGTGATTTTGCTGCAGGCGGGCATGACCGCGGTGCACGCGACGCAAGCCAATTTTGCGATTGTGGTGCTCAACTGCATAATGACGATCGTCGCTGTCGCACTCATCGATCGCCGCGGGCGCAAGTTTTTACTGACGCTGGGTACGGGCGGCATCATCATTGCGCTTGTGGCAGCAGCGCTTTTCTTCCACTCGTTTGAGTCGAAGCGCATCGACGTAAAGGCACAGGTGCAGGCGGCCGTGCAGGGAAATACTCTGACGGTGCCCGTCGAGGCGCTGCATGTGGCGGACGGCAATACCGGCACGCATGTCCTCACGGTGCTCTATACCTATGGCAGCGGCAGCCATGTAGCCTCTGTGCTCAGTAACGATAAAGACCCCGTCGCGCGTATTTCTCCGCAGGATGGCAAGCCGCTTGTGATCGAACGCGCAAGCTATGGGCCTGTGCCGCCGGAGACGATCGGATGGATCATTACAGGATGTATTGCGTTGTTTATCGCAAGCTTCGCGGCCGGCCCGGGTGTGGTTGTTTGGCTGACGCTCTCGGAGCTGATGCCAACGCGCATACGTTCGGCTGGGATGGGCATTGCACTACTTCTGAACCAGGGGGTTTCCACCCTGATCGCAGGCGCTTTTCTGCCTATCGTCGGGCGTTATGGATATGCGACTATGTTTCTTTTCTGGGCCGGATGCACTGTAATTTATTTCGTTACGGCTGCCTTCTTCTTGCCGGAGACGAAGGGCCGAACGCTTGAGGAGATCGAGCGCCACTTCGAGTCGGCGGAAACGGCATAAACCTCAGCAGCGATTAAATCGTGGTGCGGAAAAGAGTGCGGCAATTGCCTCAGGCCACCGATGCTGGCTCTTGCAGTGCGCCTGAGTTGAGCACCAGCGCAACCGCGGCACGCAGTCGCGCGAGGCCACCATCGTAGGCGGGACGAAGGATCGAATTAGTGTTCAGCGAGTTCCTTCGCATCTCCTCTTCGATCATGGGACCGAAGCGATACCACGCGGTTGTAACGTCGCCTACGATGACAATCTCTTTTGGAGCCAGAGCGGTTGTAATCATGCGCAAACCGCGGCCGAGATTGGTCGACATCCATTCGAGCGTGGCTATAGCGATCGGGTCGCCGGCGTGCGCCAGCGAGAGGAGTGAGGTAAAGGAAACTCCATTGGGAGAGCCACCGGATTCTGCATAGTGCCGCAGCGCGGCGCGGTTGGAGGCGAGGGTCTCCCAACAGCCGTGATTGCCGCAGCCGCAGAGTGGGCCATCGCGATCGAGCTGCACGTGACCGAATTCGCCGGCCATGCCGCTGTCGCCGCGCAGCAGGCGGCCGTTCGCGAGGATGCCGGTGCCGATGCCTTCCGAGACATTGACGACGACCAGGTCGTGCATGCCATCGCTTTCACCAAACCAAACCTCGGCCAGCGCGCAGGCATTGGCTACGTTATCCATCTCGACGCGAAGGCCGGTGGCCTTGGCGATGCGCCCCCGGATATCGCGAACGGGGAAATGCAAGTTGGGGGCGAAGATGGCTTGCTCGAGAATTGGATCAGTGCGGCCGGGCAGGCAGACGCCGATGCCATCGAAGGATTTCTGTTTGTGCTCGGCGATGACTCGCTTGATGGCTGTGACGATCGCGCCGACGGAGCGGGAGCTCTCAGGAATGTCGAGCAGCTTCTGGGCAATGATCTTTCCGCCGAGATCGGAGACGGCCAGAGTGACCTGCTCGGGATGGATATCGAGTGCCAGAACGGCGCGTTGCGAGTTGAGTTGCAGGAAAGTGGGGCGGCGTCCGCGCGGAAGCCGTCCTGTCGGTCCTTCAACCACAAGTTTGTCGGCGATGAGGTCCTCAACAATCAAGGAGACAGTGCTGCGCTGCAGGCCGGACGTGCGAGCGAGATCCGCACGGGAGATGGGCTGCTGTTTGCGCACAAGGTTCAGGATCAGGTTGCGATTGATCTGGCGCGGCGTGCGGTTGGACGCGCTTTGACGTTCTGTAGGGAAGTACTGTCGCATATTCCGACTTTCCTGTGCGCGGTTAGCAGAGCCCATTTGTTGCCGAGGAAATGCGAAATTAGTCTACAGCATGAGCAAAGTCAAGCGGGCAGGGTCGCGAAAAAAGGCGAGATAATGGGGGAAATATACCAGACTATCGATAGCCGAGTGGGCTTGGAGTGAGAGATAACCATAGATTGTTCGGTGTACCAATTTTGTCAGAGATCGATCAGATTTGACGGGGGGCCCCCATCCACGCGCTTGGCGAGTGCGCAATAAACCCAACGCTGAGTCGGGCTCAGTGTTGGGTCGGTTTCTTGTCGCAGGTCAGAGTCTGCAGATGAGCAATTCGCGCTCGTAGATCATCTCCGGCGGTAGATGGTCATGGAGCAAGAGGAAGAGTTCTTCGTGGCTCATTACTTCGCGCCGCCACGCGGTGTGGTCCACGTTCTGCAGCTTCTCGAATTGCTCAGGAGAGAAGTCCAGCCCCTGCCAGTTGACGTCATCGAAGTACGGAGTCCATCCGATCGGCGTCTCTTTACCCTGCGCGCGTCCGTGTATACGATCCACGATCCACTTCAGCACGCGCATGTTTTCGCTGAAGCCTGGCCACAGGAACTTACCGTTTTCGTCCTTGCGGAACCAGTTCACGTGAAATACGCGCGGGGTAGAAGTCAGCTCTCGCTGCATCCTCAACCAATGGCGGAAGTAGTCGCCCATGTGATAACCGCAGAAGGGAAGCATCGCCATCGGATCGCGACGTACGAGTCCGGTCTTGCCCGCGGCAGCTGCGGTAGTCTCCGAACCCATCGTCGCGCCGACGTACACGCCGCTGGACCAGTTGAACGATTGAAATACCAAGGGCACTGTGTCCGAGCGGCGGCCGCCGAAGAGAAAGGCCGAGATGGGCACACCTTCGGGCGACTCCCATGCTTCGCGATCGAAAACGGGGCACTGCACGGCGGGCGCGGTGAAGCGACCGTTGGGATGCGCGGCGGTGCGGCCAGTTTGCTTCCCAATTTCGGGTGTCCATCGCTCGCCGCGCCAGTCGATGCACTCGGCTGGTGGCTTGCTGGTCATGCCCTCCCACCAGACGCCACCATCGGGAGTCAGCGCGACGTTAGTGAAGATCGTGTTACGCGTAAGGGTGGCCATCGCGTTGGGATTAGTTTTGGCGCTTGTTCCGGGCGCCACACCGAAGAATCCTGCCTCGGGATTGATAGCGCGCAGCCGTCCGCTGGCGTCCGGCCGAATCCATGCGATGTCATCGCCGACACACCAGACCTTCCAACCATCAAACCCCTCAGGCGGAATCATCATGGCGAAGTTTGTCTTTCCGCAGGCCGAAGGGAAGGCGGCGGCTACGTAGGTTTTTTCGCCTTCGGGCGACTCCGCGCCGAGAATCAGCATGTGCTCTGCCATCCAACCTTCGTCGCGCGCTATGTTGCTGGCGATGCGCAGAGCGAAACACTTTTTGCCGAGCAGCGCGTTGCCACCGTAGCCGGAGCCATAGCTCCAGATCTCGCGTGTCTCGGGGAAGTGAACGATGTACTTGGTGTCGTTCTGCGGCCAGGGAACATCCTGCTCGCCGGGAGCGAGCGGCGCCCCCACCGAGTGCATGCACGGAACCACGCGCTTGACGTCCTTGTCGATCTCGGCGAAGACCGGCGCACCTACTCGTGCCATGATGCGCATATTTACAACTGCATAGGCCGAGTCGGTCAGCTGCACGCCGATTCGCGATGCATTTGAGCCGATCGGTCCCATGGAGAACGCGAGCACGTACATCGTGCGTCCGCGCATAGCGCCGCGAAACAGCCCTTTCAGCTTGCGGCGCATCGTAAACGGGTCTTCCCAATTATTGGTTGGGCCGGCGCCATCTTTGCTCAACGAGCAGATGAAGGTGCGGTCTTCCACGCGGGCCACATCGTTTGCCGAGCTGCGCGCGAGATAGCATCCGGGCCACAGCTTTTCATTGAGCTTGAAGAACGTACCCCGGTCCACCAACTGCCGGCACAGATATTCGTTCTCTGCCTCCGAGCCGTCAACCCAATGGATCGCCGCGGGCTGACAGAGTTCGGCCATCTTCTCTACCCAGCGAATTAAATGCTTGTTGGTGGTCAGCACCCTGGTTGAAACTGCTGCGCTCTTTGCCGTCGCTGCCATGCGTTTTCCGTCCTCCGAACCTGATGAGAGCACACTAGTGCAGACACAATACGATTGTCCCGATTTTCATCTTAAAACCTTCAAAAAGCGAAGAAAATGGTCGGTTATCGAAAAGGCGACCTAACGGGGATAGGGCTCTTACGGGGGACGTATCTTCGGCGGTCCTACGGCAGAGCGACGGTCACCGGTGGCTCCGTGTGCGCTATTCTAGAAGCCGTGAGAGCACTTGTTCGTCTGGTAAGCCGCAAGGGCGTACGCCATGCAGTTACGGGGATCTTGTGCGCTTTGCTGCTGTTCTTCGCGGTGGGAAACAAGTTGGCCTGGTACCACCCGCACGAAGCCGGCGCGAAATCGGTCGCCGCGACGAAGGCCTGGCAAACGACCGATACTCCTGCTTCCAGCTCGGAACAGACCAAGATTGTGCCGCAATCGTTGGTCATGCTTGCGTTGCTGCTTACCGCATTTCCGGTTGCAGTTTCGCTACTACCTCGCCGTAGCGGAGAGGCAGCCGTTTTCTTGCCGTCCAGCGGGTTTTCTCCGTTTGCAGTACGGCCACCTCCCGCTTGCTAGAACTTCGCGACCGAATTCTCCGCACCACCCGGGGTAGTTGCCGCGTTCAGGCATATTTCGCATTTCAGCAAAGCGAGTTCTCTTCATGAGCAAGATTCCTGTCTTCGCGACAAGGATGTTCAAAGGCGTGCTGCCTTTGTCGTTCCCTGTTTTATTCATCTTGGGTTGCCACTCCGGCGACCGGCAAACCGGCGCCTCGCAGGTCCCCATAGCCGCCGTGGTGGTCGCGTCCCGGGGCCCGATGGCCAACACACTGCATGTAGCCGGCGAGTTTCTCCCCTTCCAGGAGGTGCAGTTACATGCAAAGGTCGCTGGATACATCCGGCAAATCCATGTCGATATCGGCGATCGTGTGAAGACGGGTGAGGTGCTCGCGACGCTGGATGTTCCTGAGCTAGAGGCCCAAGTGCAGGGTGCCACGGCGGGCGTCCGGCAGACGCAGGAGCAGATCACGCGCGCCAAGAGCGAGGTCCTTCGTGCGCAGGCTGATTATGAGGCACTCCACGCTGCGTCACGGCGGTTGCAACAGGCCTCGAAGGCGCAACCAGGGCTGATTGCCGAGCAGGAACTGGATGATGCGACGGCCAAGGATCGCGCCGCGGCCGCGCAGGTGGATGCTGCGAAATCGGCGCTGTCCGCGACTGAACAAGAGCTTGGCGTTTCGCAGGCCGACCAGCAGCGCTACACGTCGCTGGCGGATTACTCGCGCATTACGGCGCCGTTCGACGGGGTGGTGACGTGGCGATATGCAGACACAGGAGCGCTCATCCAGGCGGGGACGTCGAACTCGGGTTCGATGCCGGTGGTGAAGCTGGCACAGGTGAATGTGCTGCGGCTGCGGCTCCCTGTTCCGGAGTCGCTGGCGCCATTTGTTCATGTCGGCGACACTGCGCAGATTGAAGTGCAGGCGATCGGAAAGACGTTTTCCGGAAAGGTGACGCGCGACACGGCTTCTCTTGATCCATCGACGCGCACGATGCAGGTTGAGATTGATGTGCCGAATCCTAAAGGCGAATTGGACCCGGGTATGTACGCGCAGGTGACGCTCAATATTCAACGAGCCGGCGATGTTCTCGAGGTTCCGATTCAGGGTGTGGAGCAGAACGGATCGCAGCCGTTCGTGATGCTCGTGAACAGCTCGAATCATGTGGAGAAGCGGCCGGTCCAGATAGGCATCTCCACAGCGAACAGAATGGAGATTCTGAGCGGACTGGAAGCGGGCGACAAAGTCATCGCGGCGAATCTGTCCTCATTTCAGCCTGGCGAGCTGGTGCAACCGAAGCTCGATAACATGGCGACCTTCAACGTAACGGGGGAGCAGTAGATGTCTGGCTTCTCCCTTCGCTATCCATTTTTTATCCTCATGGTCTGTATGGTCATCGCCGTCGTAGGCGTAACCACTGTTGCGCGGATGCCTGTCGATCTGTTTCCGGAGATCAACATTCCAGTCGTAGTCGTCGCGACGTTTTACAACGGCATGCCACCCGAGCAGATTGAAGCGCACATCACCAATCCTTTTGAGCGCTTCTTCACGCTCGGAAGCGGGATAGATCACATCGAATCGCGCTCGCTGCCCGGAGTCTCTCTGATCCGGGTCTACTTTCAGCCCGGAACGAACGCCGATTCCGCTGTGAACACTATCTCCAACCTTGCGATGGCGCAGCTTCGCCGCATGCCGCCAGGCACGCTGCCGCCGGTAGTGCTTAAGTTCGACGCCTCCAGCTTGCCCGTGTGCCTGGTCACGCTGAAGGGCAAGGGCTTGAACGAAACGCAGCTCCATGACCTGGGCCAGTATGCCGTCAGGCAACAGATCGCCGGTGTGCCGGGGGCGTCGATTCCTCCACCCTTCGGCGGCAAGTATCGGCAGATCCAAGTCTACGTCGATCCTGTAAAACTGGAAGCGCACGAGCTTAGCCCGATGGACGTTGTGCGCTCCGTGAATAGCGCAAACGATATCCTCCCGTCTGGCGATGTACGCATCGGTCCGCGCGATTACAGCATCTTCACCAACTCACAGTTTCCCTCGGCAGCCGCGATCGATCGTCTTCCATTGCGCTCGGTAGGGAATGGTCAACTGCTTGTCTCGGATGTCGGCTATGCAAAGGATGCATCCGCGATCCAGACGAACATCGTGCGCGTCGACGGACAGCACTCGGTCTATCTGCCCATTCTCAAGCAGGGAGGCGGCTCCAACACCATTGCTGTCGTGAACGGAATTCGCGGCGCGCTGAAGCATCTGCTCGATGTACCGAAATCGCTGGTTGCCAGCGTTGTCTTCGATCAATCCGTCTTCGTCAAGATGGCGATCCGCAATCTCGGCAGGGAGGGAGGCATTGGCCTCATCCTTACCGGCGTCATGATCCTGATCTTTCTCGGAAGCATGCGCGCAACCGTCGCGGTCATGCTGTCGATTCCGCTCTCCGCGCTTGCGGCTTTTCTCATTCTCAATCTGATGGGCCAGACCATTAACTCAATGGTGCTCGGAGGGCTGGCGCTCGCCTTCTCTCGTCTGATTGACAACTCGGTTGTGGTGCTTGAAAACATCTTCCGTCACATGGAGATGGGCAAGCCTCCGGAGGAGGCCGCTGAAGTGGGCGCGCGCGAGGTTGCGTTGCCGGTGCTCGCCGCCACGTTCACGACGGCCATCGTCTTCTTCCCGGTCGTTTTCCTCTATGGCGTCAGCCGTTTTCTGTTCACGGCGTTAGCGCTTTCGGTCGTGCTTTCGCTTTTCGCATCGTTCTTTGTCGCATTCACGGTGGTTCCACTGTTCTGCGCGAAATTCATCAAAAATGCCCATCAGGAAGTTGGCCATCGCCCGGGCGGCAATCCGTTTCAGCGCTTCATTCGCTGGTTCAACCGCAGCTATGATCGCTCGCTGATGCACTATGACCGTGCAGTGGGCAAGACGCTGCTCCGTCCGGTCGCAACAACGCTTGGGGTGCTCGGAATATTCCTTCTCTCGCTCGGCCTCTATCCATTACTCGGTCTCTCGTTTTTCCCGCGGACGGATCCCGGGCAGTTCGTGATCAATGTGAAGGCGCCCAGCGGAACGCGCATTGAGCTCACCGATAAATATGTCGCCCGAGTTGAACAGGACATCCGCGAGGTCGTTCCCCGCAGCGATCTCAACATGATCGTCTCGAACATCGGAACCGCGCCGGGCTTCTCTGCGATTTACTCCAGCAACTCCGGGCAGCACACCGCGTTTGTGCAGGTGAGTCTGAAGGAAGGGCATCGCAAGAGCAGCTTCGAGGATATCGCCGCAGTGCGCGCGAAGCTGCATGACGATCTTCCGGAACTTTCCACCTACTTTCAGACCGGCGGTCTCGTCGATGCTGTTGTGAATCTCGGTTTACCTGCGCCGATCGACATCCAGGTGGGCGGAACAAATCTTGAAGAGGCCGCTGCCGCGGCGAAGAGACTGTCGGATAAAATTCGCAAGCTGCCCGGAGTGGGCGACGTCCTTACGCCGCAGGATATGGATTATCCGGGCCTGCGCGTGGATGTCAACCGTGAGATGGCAGCGCGACTTGGGCTCACTTCGCAAGAGGTGGTGGACAATGTCATCACATCGCTCAGCTCCAATGGGATGATCGCACCCAGTTATTGGGACGATCCGAAGACCGGCAACAGCTATTTGCTCACCGTGCAGTATCCGGAGACGCAGGTGCAGTCCCTCGGCGATCTGGAGCAGATTCCATTGCATGCGCGCGATGGGCAGGCTACAACGACGCTTGGCGCGGTAACGAATATAACGCACGTCAACACCCCGACTGAGGTGGACCACTATCAGCTTCGCCGCGTGATCGACGTCTACGTTTCACCCTCTGGCGAGGATCTTGGCGGGCTGGGCACGCGCGTGCAGAAAATTATTGACCAGACAAAGCTACCCGAAAATCTTACCGTTGCGGTTCGGGGCTCGGTTGAGGGCATGAGGAAGTCCTTTATCAGCTTCGGCGTCGGTCTCATTCTCTCGATCGTCCTCGTCTATCTCATCCTGATGGCGCAGTTCTCCTCCTTCATCGATCCGCTGATTATTTTGCTTGCCATTCCACCCGGCATCACAGGCGTTTTGATTTTCCTGCTGGTGACGGGAACCACGCTGAACGTCATGTCGTTGATGGGGGTCATCATGATGACAGGAATCGTCGTCTCGAATTCGATTCTCATCGTCGAATTCACGCGCGTGTTGCGCAACGAAGGCATGGCCATCCGCGAAGCCGTCGCGATGGCATGCCGAGTGCGCTTGCGCCCGGTGTTGATGACCTCGATTGCAACCATCGTCGGCATGGTGCCGATGGCGCTTGCACTTGAAGCCGGCAGCGAACAGTATGCTCCACTTGCGCGCGCAATCATCGGCGGCCTGACTGTGTCGGTGGTTGTAACAGTCTTTGTTGTCCCCGCAGCGTATCTTTGGGTCCATCGCAAAGAAGAACAAGAGCCATCTTCCAACGCTCCGGCGGAGGCAGCCTGATGCGCATGCTTCGTGCACTTCTTCTTATGGTCGCGTGTCCGGCGCTGGCTGCGGCACTGTGCGCGCAAACATCCACGCCAGTGACAACCAATAACGGAACACCACCTGCTATGCCTTCGGCGCCGCTGCCCTCACTGCCCGTTGCGCCGGTCGTTCCAATTGCGGGTGGGACAAATGTGCCTGCGGCACAGACGCCTTCTGCAGCCCCACCTCCAATTCAACAACTTCCGAATAGTCTTGCAACACCGGTTGTTCCCCCAAACGCTCCATCGCTCACAATCGCACAGGCAGAGCAGACCGCGCTTGCGCACAATCCCCGTGTCACCATCGCGCACCTACTTGCGCTGGCGGAGGGACAGGTAACGCGCGAGCGACATGCCGCCGACCTCCCCACGTTAGCCGGCAATCTGACGGTAGTAGGCGCGGACAATGGCAGTCGTCTTACTGCTGGCGCGCTAAACAACCCGGTGCTTTATCAGCGCGCCGCCGCCGGCGTTACTCTCAACCAGCTCATCACCGACTTCGGCCGTACACGGAATCTCGTCGCTTCCGCAAATCTTAACGCGCAAGCCGCACAGAGCACACTTTCTGCTACCCGCGACGACATCATCTTCGCTGTCGATGAAGCATTCTATCGTGCACTCGGCGCGCAGGCGCTCATTCAGGTGGCGACGCAGACGGTCAATACTCGTCAGGCGACGGCCAATCAGGTCGGCGCGCTCGCGCAGGCGCGTCTGCGTTCCACGTTGGACGTTAGTTTTGCCAACGCACAGCTTGCGCAGGCGCAGCTTCTTCTATTGGATGCGCGCAATCAGAGTGCGAGCGCACAGGCAGATCTTGCTGCATTACTTGGCAACGATACTGGAAGGATCTATCGCCTCGTCGATGAAACGCCCGCATCTCCGGCTACACCACCCGCAGACACCGCACCGCTCATTCAGCAGGCATTTGCTCAACGGCCGGATCTCGCCAGCCTCCGGCAGCAGGCTGAGGCGGCACATCACTTCGCGACGGCCGAGCGTGATCTTTCGCTGCCAACGATCACCGCACTCGGAGCCACCGGAGATGCTCCGTGGCATGAAAGCCAGATCACGAGCGACCTTTACGGAGCGGTCGGCGTGAATGTGAACATTCCGATCTTCGATGGATTTCTGTATTCGGCGCGCGCGCAGGAGGCAAAGCTTCGCGCCGGCGCAGCCGATGCTCAGGTGCAACAGTTCCGCGATGGCATCACTCGCGATGTGACGACGACGGTTCTACAGGCGCAGGACAACTTCAACCGTATCAGCGTCGCGCAACAGCTCGTAGCACAGGCAAACTCCGCGTTGGGTCTGGCGCTGACGCGTTATAGGCTGGGCCTCTCTTCGATCGTCGAGCTTAGCCAGGCACAACTCTTGCAGATGCAGGCGCAAATCGAGCTGGCAAGTGCGCGCTATGCGTATCAGGGTTCACTTAGCGCGATCCGTTACCAGACTGGACAATGACAGCTTTGCCAGCACGTAAACTGGAACAGCATGGCACCTCTCCTTACAGCGCAATCGGTCTCCAAACGCTTTGGCGCAGTTCCGCTCTTCGAGAACCTCTCGCTGACGGTGAATGAGGGCGACCGTATTGGCCTGATTGGCCCGAATGGTGCAGGCAAATCGACTCTGCTGGCCTTACTCGCAGGCGAAGAAAAGCCGGATAGCGGCGAGGTTGTCCTACGCAAGCGTGCGAGGGTGAGTCACGTCCGGCAGGATTCGAAATTTACACCTGACGTTACCGTGCGCGGAGTGGTTGAAGCAGCGATGGAGCACGCTGCTATCCCGCACGAAGAGCGGGAGCAGCGTTTGCGCGAAGCGCTCGGCCGCGCCGGTTTTGTCGATCAAAACACAGGGGGCGCGGCGCTCTTCGACGCGCCGGCCGCAAGCCTGAGCGGTGGTTGGCGCAAGCGGCTGGCGCTGATTGAGGCTATCGTTCTGCGGCCGGATGTTCTGCTGCTGGACGAGCCCACAAATCACCTCGATATCGATGGCATTGAATGGCTCGAGCAGACGTTGGCGACGTCTAGCGTTGCGGTTGTCGTCGTTACGCACGATCGCTATTTCCTTGAGAACGCGGCGAACGAGATCGTTGAACTCAGTCGCGTTTATAGCGACGGTCTGCTGCGAGTTCGCGGCGGTTACTCAAGGTTTCTTGAAACCCGCGAGGCCTATCGCGAGTCGCAGGAGCGTGTGCAGGAGGGCCTTCGCAACCGTGTTCGCACCGAGATCGAGTGGCTCCGCCGCGGGCCCAAGGCGCGCGCCACGAAGGCCAAGGCGCGAATCGACAATGCGCATGCATTGATCGGCAAGCTCGCCGACGTGGACGAGCGGCTGCGTGTATCCGCGACAGACCTGACGTTTGAAGCCAGCGAACGACAGACTAAGCGACTGCTTGAGATGGACCATGCCGCAATCACGCTCGGTGACCGGGAGATCGTGCACGATCTGAGCTTCGTCCTCACGAATGGAGCGAAGTTGGGCATCGTTGGACCGAACGGCTCTGGCAAGACGACGATTCTTCGTGCGATGACAGGAGAGGTTCCGGTCAGCTCCGGCCGTCTTGTGCGTGCCGGCGCGCTTCGCACCGCTTACCTCAGCCAGATGCGTCAGCTTGACCCGGCACTCACATTGTGGCGCACGCTTGCGCCGAATTCGGATTCAGTCGTGTACCAGGATCGTGTCGTGCACGTTGCAGGATATGCCGCGAAATTTCTGTTCACGGGCGATCAACTTAATCAACCGGTTGAGCGATTGAGCGGTGGGGAGCGGGCGCGGGTTTTGCTGGCGCGGCTGATGCTGCAGCCGGCGGATGTGCTGATTCTCGATGAGCCGACAAACGATCTTGACATTCCCACGCTCGAGATTCTCGAAGAAGCCCTGCTGGATTTTGCCGGAGCGCTCGTGCTGGTCACGCATGACCGTTACATGCTTGACCGGGTTACGGAGTCCGTCTTGGGTCTCGATGGCCGTGGCAACGCAGCTCTCTTCGCCAGCTTCGCGCAGTGGGAGGAGTGGCGGGCAGTTGGCTCGAATGGAGGCCGCATTGAGCCACCGGTTGCCCCTGTGGCAGGGGTGGCCGCGAACACTCGCAAGAAGCTCTCGTACATAGAACAGCGTGAGTACGACAGCATCGATGCTCGCATCCAAGCAGCGGATGAGCGTCTCGAGAACGCGAAGACGCAGTTGGCCGATCCATCCGTTGTGATCGATGCTGAGGCACTGACGAATGCGTTGGCGGAGTTGGAATCTGCGCAGGCCGAGCATGACCTGTTGATCGAGCGATGGGTGGAGCTGAGCGAAAAAGTAGGTTAGTTTAAGCGTTCGTTCGATCAGTCTTTGCGCACGATTTCACCATTCTTCATGACGAAGCGCACGTGTGTGACCGATGAGATGTCGGCGAGAGGATCGCCGGGAACGGCGATGATGTCCGCGAAGAAGCCGGGCTTGAGCTGACCGATCTCGCTGGCCCAGTCGAGGAGCCTCGCGCCGTTGATCAATGCAGAGCGGAGAACATCGGCGGGGCTCATACCAAATTTCGCCATCAGCTCGTACTCGCGCGCCTGTGTCCCGTGCGGGAAGGGGCCGACGTCCGATCCGACTGCGAAGGGGACGCCGGCGGCCATCTGCACCTTGAACTGCGCTGCATGGAAGGCGAGCATTGCGCGTTCGCTCTGGGCGGCCGCGGGGGTGGGGGCGTGGTCGGCGAAGTATTCGAAGATAGCGAAAGTAGGAACGGCGTAGATCTCCTTGTCACGCATCAGCTTCATGGTGGCGGGAGAGAGATTGAGGGCGTGATCGATGCTGGCTACGCCTGCCTCGGCGGCGTAGGAGGCGCCGGGTTCGCCGGTGCAGTGGACACCAATGCGGGAGCCGGTGCGGTGGGCCTCGGCTACGGCGGCGGCGAGCTGCGCCTCGGTGTATTGGTAGGGCGTGGTGAAGACTCCATCTGCGAGGTGGTCGCGGCCGGTCTCGTAGATCTTGGTGAAGTCGGCGCCCTGCTTGCGCTGGGCTCTCATCACCTCGACCAGCTGGGTGGAATCATTGGCATAGTCGGCATTCGAGAGCACGTGCTGCGCGGGGTTGAAGCCGATCGCATCTTCGTGGCCGCCGAGAATATCAATGGCGTTGCAGGAGACGCGCA
>DATCFM010000112.1:0-26602 GCA_036509515.1 Acidobacteriaceae bacterium | reverse complement strand
GGCCAACATACTCTACACGTCCCGGAAGCGTGTCCTTGATCCGCTCCCACTGCGCCCCGCTCAACTCATATCGACTCGCCACATCAACAACTGCAACAGCTCACACCCCACCCGCAAAATCTATATGTGGATACTGCCTAGTGCGCCTGCTGGCTCATTAGGGGTTTTGGGCCACAAAGCCCCCTATTCTCATTGACTCGCGCCCGCCCCTCGGCTATCCTGAGAACTCGCGCAGTTCTGCGCCTGCACCCTGTATTTTCTGCACGTCCGGAGGTTCCGGACAGCGCTTAGGGTGGCCGGCCAGGACATCGTGGCGAGGCCTTCACCGCCGTCCCCGCGCCCGTCCGGCTTCCTAGCCGTTCTCGCTGCTCCGGCCCGAAAGCCCGCTCCCGGCCATCGCATCATCAGGCTCCGTGCGCTACTTACGCAACTCTGGTCCCCTGCCCGCTGGCAATCCGGCTCGCGCGCGTCTGGGGTCCGCTCAACGCAGGCACAATATCTTCGCGCTTCACGCCGGCCACGAAGACGGCAGAACCAGGGAGTACAGGAACGTGAACCTGAATCAGACAACAACGATTCCCAGCGGCAAAGACATTCCGCGCAAGTGGTTTGTCCTCGACGCCAGCGGCCAGACGCTCGGCCGCCTCGCCACCCGCGCCGCCAGCGCCCTCGCGGGCAAGAACAACCCGCTCTATACGCCTTACATTGACATGGGCGACCACGTCATCGTCATCAACGCCGAAAAGATCCATGTCACCGGCATGAAGGCGAGCCAGAAGCTCTACCGCCGCTACACCGGTTTCCCCGGCGGCCTGCGCGAGGAGAGCTTCACCAAGCTGCTCGCCCGCCGTCCAGAGAAGATCGTCGAAGAGGCCATCAAGGGCATGCTGCCCAAGAGCAAACTCGGCCGCCAGATGGCCACCAAGCTCAAGGTCTACAAGGGTGCCGACCACCCGCACCACGCTCAGCAGCCCACCTCGCTCAACGCGTAACGCCGCGACTGAAGCGCACAGCTTTTGGCTTTACCGGATGCACGGCGTTTGTTTTACCAGATTAGGTGTGGGCTTTAGCCCACACACGTCTCGGCAGAAATTTTGAGGGGCTTTAGCCCCGGGCATCTCAGAAGGATTCGAAGGATACTATGGCAGACCTGATTCAATACTACGGAACCGGCCGTCGCAAGAGCGCAATCGCGCGCGTCTTCCTGCGCCCCGGCTCAGGCAAGTTCACCATCAACGGCAAGCAGTTTGAGGAGTACTTCGTCACTCCCGCGCAGCGCGCCGCCGCCAAACAGCCGCTCGGCATCGCCGACATCAATGAGACCTTCGACGTCCTGACCACGGTCAAGGGCGGCGGCATCAACGGCCAGGCCGATGCTGTCAAGCTCGGCATCGCCCGCGCGCTCATGGTCTTCAACATCGAGCTGCGCAAGACGCTCAAAGCCGGCGGCATGGTCACCCGCGACGCTCGCGGCAAGGAACGCAAGAAGTACGGCCAGAAGGGCGCCCGCGCTCGCTTCCAGTTCAGCAAGCGATAGAGAGACCGCAAAGTCTTTTGCTGTTGCTTGTTCTTGCTTCTCGTCCGTAGCGCCACAAACGCTACGGGCCGCAACACCCGAACTCCGCTTCACCCGCAGGCACTGCGCCCGCGGCCAGGAACTCAATCTCCCTCCGGGGATCTCAATCGCTTCACGTCGCAGCGCAAGCGATGCATGTACAAGGAGCCATAATGGCCAGCATCACCATGAAGGAGCTGCTCGAAGCCGGCGTTCACTTCGGTCACCAGACCAAGCGCTGGAACCCCAAGATGAAGGAGTACATCTTCGGCGAGCGCAACGGCATTTACATCATCGACCTGCAGAAGACGCTCAAGATGTTCAAGGAAGCGTCCAAGTTCGTCACTGACCTTACCTCCAGCGGCAAGCTCGTTCTCTTCGTCGGCACCAAGCGCCAGGCGCAGGACGCCGTCGCTGAGGAAGCCACCCGCGCCGGCATGCCCTACATCAACTCCCGCTGGCTCGGCGGTCTGCTCACCAACTGGGTCACCGTGCAGAAGTCCGTCAAGCGCCTTCAGGAGCTCGACGACATGTCCACCGACGGCCGCTACGACCTGCTCACCAAGAAGGAAGTCATCAAGCTCGAGCGCGAGCGCAAGCACCTTTCCACCAACCTCTCCGGCATCAAGAGCATGAAGCGTCTGCCTGACGCGCTCTTCGTCGTCGACTCCAACAACGAGGCTATCGCCGTCGCCGAGGCCCGCAAGCTCGGCATCCCGGTCGTCGCCGTCGTCGACACCAACTGCGACCCCACCGTCGTCGACTACGTGATCCCTGGCAACGATGACGCTCTCCGCGCCATCCGCCTCTTCACCACCAAAATCGCCGACGCCGCCTTCGAGGGCACGCAGATGGTCAGCGACAAGGCCTTCTCGCAGGAGTACGCCGACGTCACGCCCGCCGCTCCCGAGTCGCACCTCCTCCCCGAAGAAGAGGACGACGTCGCCCGCAACGAGATCCAGATCTCCGCCGGCGCCGCGGCCGACTCCATCGAGGACACCGAGGACGAGGAAGAGACCATCGACCTCAACGCTGCTCTCGGCGGCGGCATCCGCAAGGCCCCCGCAGCGGAGACCGAGGCCGAGGTCACGCCAGCCGAAGCCACCGCCTAAAAGGATTAGTTCAGCGGGCTTTAGCCCGCTGAACTACCGCTCGATCCGGTGGGGCTTCAGCCCGGCCACACCTTTAGTCTCGAAGGAATGTTTCGTTATGGGCACGGCTTCAGAGCCTGTCCTGAGCGGTGTCGAAGGATGCCGCAACAAGCCTCACCTAAGATTTAGGGCGCGGGCTGGTAGCCCTGGGCTTTAGCCCAGGGTCTCAAGCGCCCTTTTCACGCGCCTCATCTTTTGAGGCGGGAAGGAACCCGAAGAACCATGTCCGAAGCTGTCAAGATCGACGCCAAGCTCGTCAAGGAACTCCGCGAAAAGTCCGGCGCCCCCATGGGCGACTGCCTCAAGGCTCTCCAGGAGGCCAAAGGCGATATGGAAGAGGCCTTCGTCGTCCTGCGCAAGCGCGGCATGGCCTCGGCCGCCAAGAAGGCCTCGCGCTCCACCAACGAGGGCGCGGTCGGCACCTACATCCACGCCGGCGGCAAGATCGGCGTGCTGCTCGAGCTCAACTGCGAGTCCGACTTCGTCGCCCGCACCGAGGACTTTCAGGAGCTGCTCAAAGACATCGCCATGCACATCGCCGCTGTCGACCCGCGCTATGTCGGCCGGGAAGAGGTCACCGCCGCCGATCTCGACCGCGAGAAGGACATCTTCCGCTCGCAGGCCGCCGCCACCGACAAGCCCGCGCCCGTCATCGAGAAGATCGTCGAAGGCAAGATGGCGAAGTTCTACGAGGAGGTCTGCCTGCTCGAGCAGCCCTTCATCAAGGAGCAGTCGCTGACCATCCAGCAACTCATCGCGCAAAAGATCGCCAAGCTCGGTGAAAACATCTCGGTGCGCCGCTTCGCCCGCTTCAAGATCGGCGACCCCACCTACACCATCGCCTCGGCCAAACCCGCCTCCACGGAAGAGGCCCCGAGCTAAGGTTACCCACCCTACGAAAACCTCACTCAAACACAGAGCCCGGACAAATGTCCGGGCTCTTTTTTCTATCTGCCGAAACCTCGATACGTTCTACGCCGTCCTTCTTAGCAGCTTCCCGACTCAGTAGCTTCCCGAGGACTCGAGACTGATGCGTGCCCGCTTCGCCTTCCTCTCTCCACTGTTCGCTCTGCCCCTGATTTTTCTTCTCAGCGCCGTCCGCGCACAGCAACCCGCTCCCGCGCCTCAGACACAGCAACAGCCGGCCGCGCCCGTCGAGCGTCAGCCGCCTCAGGCCACATAGCCACCCACCCCGAATACCTCCGCGCCGCCCACTGCGGCCAATACCATCACGCGCAACGTCCGTCTCGTCGTCCTCGATCTGGTTGTCCTCGACAAGAAGGGCAACGTCGTCGACAATCTCACCCGTGACGACTTCCACGTCCAGGAAGACGGCGTCGACCAGACCATCCGCAACTTCGAAACGCCCGGCAGGTACACGCCCGCGCCCGACGTCACCATTGACTCCACCGCTGACCTCGACCGCCTCGCCCCTCGCACGCCCGTCAACATCATTCTGCTCGACGAGTTCAACACCCGCTTTGAAGACATGGCCTTCGCCCGCTACTCGCTCAAAAAGTGGCTCGACAAGCAGCCCGCCAAGCTCGACACGCCGACGATGCTGGTCTCCGTCAGCCTTGAAAAGTTCGAGGTCCTGCACGACTACACCCAGAACAAGGCCGAGATCCTCTCCGCGCTCGACCACCACTTCGTCGCCTTCCCCTGGCAGGCCCACCAGATCGCCTGGGTCTCCGAACGCTACGCCCTTGCCTTCTTCACCCTCCGCCGCGTCGCCGAAGCCACCACCGGCCATCCCGGACACAAGACCATGATCTGGATCGGCCGCGGTCTTCCCAACGTCGACCGCTCCCGCTTCAGCATTGACGACGAAGGCCGCATCAACACCGCCGTGCAGGAGACCGTCAACGAGCTCCGCGACGCGCGCGTCACCCTCTACACCATCGACCCCGCCGGCCTCCTCGTCGATCCCGGCGTCTACGGCCGCGACGCCGCGCTCTTCGATCCTTTCGGCGGCGAGCCCAACTTCCAGGCGCTCGCTACCGCCACCGGCGGCCGCAACCTCTACGGCCGCAACGACGTCGACGCCGAGATCGGCACCTCCATCCGCGACGGCGCCAGCTTCTACACCCTCACCTACCGTCCCACTGACGTCGTTCGCGACGTCCGTCACTTCCGCAAGATCGAGATCGCCGTCGCCGGCCGCCCCGACCTCAAAGTCGTCACCCGCCAGGGCTACTTCGACTCTCGCGCCCCCGCGCGCCTTCGTCCCGACGGCGAGGTGACCAAACGCCTCGCCTCCGAATTGGTCGGCGCCGGCACCAGCACCATGGTCTACGACGCTGTTCCCCTCACGCTCCTGTCCTCCGGCGCACCCGGCAAGTACGTCATCCATATTGAGGGCCGCGGCCTCTACTGGACGCCTGCGACCGACACGCAACCACGCACCGCCAAGCTCATCCTCATGGTCACCACCTTCGACAAGAAGGGCAAAGTTTTGAAGTCAGACGCCCGCGCGCTTGTGGTCTCGGCAGCCACAACGGTGCCGCCCACCGGCCGCCTCGATCGGGCCATCAATCTCGACTATCAGCTTCCTCCCAATCCCAAGGCCGTTCGCGCCCGCTTCGTCGTCCACGTCGACGCCACCGGCCGCATGGGCACTGCCGACACTGACCTCACCAAACCCCTCCCGCCTCCACCCGCGGCCACAGACACGAGCCACGCTCCAGTCTCTCCGTAATCCCGGCCGAGGCGGAGCTACCGAAATCTTGTCAAGCCCCCCAAGCCGTCAAAATCAAGCTATCTAAAACAAAACAAACGACAAAATAGTCCAAAAATCGCTGCACATTAATTCCACCCAACTTGATACAATTTAACTAGAGATCAAATAACAGAACCACCCAGGACTGCGAAGCCGGCAAGATGCCGCTCGCAGTCTTCGTCGTTAACCAACTTCTAACTAGAGAGGCCCTAACCGCCACAATCCAAAGAATTTACAAGCAAAATCTCTGCAATCAATATTTTGCAGCCACAAATCCCCGCAAACCCCACATTCCAAAGATCGCACTATACCGCGGGGAGGGGGCCCCCCTTGGCGGGTCGACGGGCAAGGTGCAGGAACTGACCGCTCTCCTTCCCGCGTAGACTCGCTCTATGTCGAAGCCCGGTCGTGTGCCTGAACCAGCAACCCATCTCTCCGGCGACATTCACTTCGGCGATAACCTCCCCATCCTTCAGCAGCTGCCTTCATCCTCTGTGGACCTCATCTACATCGACCCACCTTTCAACACGGGGTCTACACAGAAGCGCACTCGCATCACCGCCCGCCGCAGCATCGCCGGCACACGCAACGGCTTCGGCGGTGCTCGTTATGAGATCCAAACGTTGCCCTCGCCCACCTACACCGACAACTTCGACGACTACCTCGCCTTCCTCCGTCCGCGATTCGTTGAAGCCCATCGGCTGCTCAAATCCACCGGCTCGCTCTTCCTGCATCTCGACCCACGCGAATCCCACTACGCCAAAGTTCTTCTCGACGAGATCTTCGGCCGCGCCAGCTTCCGCAACGAGATCATCTGGGCCTACGACTACGGCGGCAAGCCTCGCGATCGCTGGCCCGCCAAGCATGACAACATCCTCTGGTACTCGCACTCGCCCGAGCGATATACCTTCCACTTCGACGCCATCGATCGCATCCCCTACATGGCGCCCGGCCTCGTCGGCCCCGAGAAGGCCGCTCGCGGCAAAATCCCCACCGACGTCTGGTGGATCACAGTCGTCCCCACCAACAGCCGCGAGAAGACCGGCTACCCTACGCAAAAGCCGCTCAAACTCCTCGAGCGCATCGTGCGCGTCCACTCCAGCCCCGGCGATCTCATCCTGGACTTCTTTGCCGGCAGTGGAACCACCGGCGTCGCCGCCGCCAATCTCGGGCGCCGCTTCCTGCTCATCGACAGCAGCCTCGAAGCCGTCCAGCTCATGCGCACGCGCCTTGCCTTCGCCAAGTCCGGCCTGGCCGGCCAATAGGCCTCCCGCCAACCATAGAGCGATCAACAAAAAATCACGTTGCTATCGCACACCACCCAATAACTTCACAAATCTGCGAAACCCCTCCTGCCGCGCCGCTGTATTCGCCGCGTCCGCGTCGGGAGCCTCGCCCGCGCGCATGAATCCATGCCCCGCGCCGTCATATGTTACCGGCTCGTACACCTTGCCCACCGCCTTCATCTCCGTCTGCGTCTGCGGAATCGTTGCCGTAATCCGTGCATCGTTCCCCGCATAGAAGCCATACACCGGCGCCGTAATGTTCGCTATCTTGTCCGCCGGCGGCGGGGGCCCATAGAACACAAAGGCCGCGCTCAAGTCCGGGCGATGGGTCGCAAACAGAAAGCTCTTGCCCCCGCCCCAGCAGAACCCCGCGACGAATAACTTCCCACTCGCTGCAGGCAAGCTCTTGCCATAATCCGCCGCCGCATCCAGATCCGCCATCAGCTGTACATCCGGCAGCGACGACACGGCGCGTATCACCGCACCCTGATCTGGAAATGCCGCGATTCCTCCCGGGGACATCGGCATATACGCAGCGCCGCCTTCCGTCATGCTCCCATGCATATGCTGGTTGGCTGCCGTGTTTGGCTTCGGGGCCGCCGATCCACCGGTCATACCCGCAGCGGCTGGCCCAAAGCCGCTCAATAGGTCAGGCTCAACGACGATGTACCCGGCGCCGGCAACCTCATCGGCCATCTCGCGCGCCCAGTCCGTCAGGCCGAAGATCTCATGGATCATCACCACCACCGGAGCCTTGTCCTTCACCTCCGGATAGACGACCCATGCCTGTAGCTTTCGGCCACCGGGCTCATTGATCGTGACGTACTCACCATGGCGCGGGCTCCTCGCCAGGTTCGCCTTGGCCCAGTCCTGTCCCAGGGACGGAATCGCACCGAGGGCGAGGGCCGCAACACATCCAATCGCACAAAGAGAAAGAGTTCGTCTCATGCGATTGAGTCTATGACCCCTCAAGCTCTGCGCCAAGATAAATCACAGCAATCTTTTGACAACGCAGGTTTACGGAAAGACAGTCGGAGACAGTCTCCGCGATTCTCTACGCATCTACGCATCCTTGCCCGCGAAATTCTGGGCCAGGTCACCTATAACCGGGATCTTGAACCACTGTCCCTGGCTCGCCTTGATGATCGCGATGAGCCAGAGAACGAACAACACAAGCCGGATCAACATGTGAATCAGCGTCCACATCCCGAAGAAAAAATGGAGCCCGGCGAAGGCGAGCACAGTGAAGATAATCGATATCACAACCCAAACAATCGTTAGCGCAATGCATTGCCACGCATGGAAGCGCACAAAACGGTCGCGGTTATACGGCGCCATCACCAGAAAAATGACCGCTGGGATAAACGTAATGTACGAAATCGCGGCCGCTGCATGGCTGCTCAACCCCTGTCCGGCGGTCGGCGGTGGCGGCGGATATCCCGGCGGCGGTCCGCCTACACCGGTATATCCCGGCGGCGGCGTCTGCGGTGGGGGTGGAAAGCCTCCGCCAGGTGCGCTTGCGTAGACGTTCGGAGGCGCCTGTTGTCCTGTCCCATAGACGGGCTGGTAGCCGTGCTGCCCAGCAGGGGCGGGTGCGGGGCCGGAGGGAGGCTGCGGCGGCACTGGTGGTCCGGTGGGCGCGGCGATCGACGGGTAGGAAGCCGGCTGGGGCAGAGGCTCGAGAGCTGGAGTTGGCGCAGCGGGCGGAGTGGGAGCAGACGAAGGTGGAACTGTACTCCACTCGCTCGCGCCACCCAAGCTGGTCTCTCCTGCTTCGGGCAGCTCGGAACCGGGTCCCTGTGTCTCGTCGATCATTCTCGTCTCCTCGCAAGCTATGGATCGCAACCTATGGATCACGACCTGTCGATCACGCCAATTTTCAACTATGCGGAGCTAGCTGTCGCTAAGACCACAAAAAATGCAGGAACACGCAGGAGGGGTCCTGACGGTCCGCTCCTGCATTTGATGTGCGAAAGTGTTTCAGCCCGTCAAACTTTATCGGTTATGGCTGGTAGCCAGACTGCTTCGCGGCGAAATCGCTGATGAACGGCAGCTTGAGCGCACCACCCTGGGATGCTTTGACGATACACAGAATCCAGGTCACCAGCAGCGCCAGACTGCCGAGCGCCAGCACCGCCCATCCGAGAATGGGAATGATTCCTATGACTCCCAGGCAAAACCACACCACCGCAAGTCCGAGGCATTGGAATGCATGGAACTTCACAAAGGGTCGCGTGTTATAGGGCGCCATTACCAGAAAAATAATCGCGGGAATAATCGTTACGTATGCCAGAGCGCCTGCAGCGGTATCGCTTAGACCTTCCGTAGCCGCTGGTGGTGGGGGTGTCTGACTCCAGGCCGATCCTCCGGGTGTTGGTGGGGGAACTTCATGCATTGATTGCTCGTCCATGCTGCCTCCTCGTTTTCGGCGGAAAGCGCAGAGGCAGCGCATCTCGACAGCCACCTGCATACATCGCCGATGTTGGTGTGCAGCACTTCTACCACAGATGAGGGTCAGTCGACCAAGGAATTTCTCGTCGTTGTGCGACCGTCGATACTTCAGTTTTTTTTGTTCCTATCTATTGTCGAGAAACGATCCCACAATTCCGCCCAGCACTGCGCCCGTGCCTACATCACGCACCTCCTCGCGGGTACGGGGCAGATACGGCTCCAGCGCATGGGCAAGGTTGGATAGGGGAAGGGTTTGCAGCCATACGCGTCCGGGACCAGTGAGCGCGGCCAGAAAGATCCCATCGCCACCGAAGAACATGTTTCGAATGCCGGGAATGCGTGTGATGTTGAAGCCTACGCCTGCCTGGAAGGCGCCCACATGGCCAGGGTGCACGCGCAGCGTCTCGCCTGCCTGCAGGTCTTTCACGACGACCTCGCCGCTCAGCTCCAGCCAGGCGGTTCCGTAGCCGTTGATCTTCTGGAGCAGAAATCCATCGCCGCCGAAGATGCCCGCGCCGAGGGACTGTTGAAAGCCGACACCCAGTTGAATCTGCGGCGTGGCGCAGAGAAAGCCGTGACGATGGATCATGAACTCATGTCCCGGTCCCACTTCGATGGGCAGAATGTGCCCGGGAATCTTGGTGGCGAACGCCACCTCGCCCTGATAACCCTGGGCGGTGTATTCGGTCATGAAGAGCGTTCCGCCGCCAACGACGCGCTTGAAGGCTCCCAACAATCCACCGCCTCCAGCCATCTGCGTGTGCGTGGTCATGGCGATGGTCTGGGTCATCCAGCTCAGCTCGCCGGCTTCCGAGATCACGCTCTCGCCGGGCTGCAGCAGCACCTCCAGCACTGGCATCGTCGTTCCCACAATTCTGGATTGCATCGTCGCATCCTTTCTTACGGCTTGCCCACTATCCTACGTTAGCTATGAGGGCTGCGATAGTCTTACCGCAGCCCTCATCCGGCTGACGCACTCGTGGGTGCGAGGATGGGCGATGAGCTTCATCGGGATGCTGTTCATGGCCGGCGTGCAGATGCTGTGTCTCGGTATTCTCGGCGAATACATTGGGCGCATCTACACCGAAAGCAAACAGCGGCCGCTGTTCGTGCAGTATGAGGCAATTCGTGGAGAACGCGGTAGCGAAGATAACGAAGCGGCGCAGAGAGAACGGGGCGGGAGTTAGCTTGCTTCGAGTTCATCGTCTTCGCCCTCTTCGTCGTCTTCATCGCGATAGTTGTCGAGGAACTCCTGGAATCTGATCTCGCCGAGAGGGTCTTCGTCGGGGGCCATCTCTTCGCCGGTTGAGGTGAGGACGGTTTCCGTGACGAGGTAGTCGGTTGAGGGCGAGTGCCTGAGGCGAACGGCGTTGGCGCTGGCAACCTGGAGGCCGTAGAGCAGGGTGCGGGCGCGGGAGGAGTCGAGCCGGTTGTGGGCGAGTGCGCCGATGACGAGGGAGCAGGCGAACTGGATGGACTCGCGGTCCTCGAGCGGAGGGAGATCGAGGTGCACGGAGGTTGACTCAGCGAGGTGAGGCTCGCGATTGGGGTTGAGCGGGTGGATGATGGTGGGGACGAGGTCGGTGGACGACTTCGAGTGGCGGTTGCGCAGGCTGCGGTGGAAGTAGCAGTAAGGGTTGGTGCGGAGAGCGGGCGAGCCGCAACGCTCGCCGTTGGTGTGGATGTGTCGACAGATGGTGGTCATGGGCTCCTCCGGAGCTAGTGAATCGTGAGTAGTGAATAGTGGATAAGGCGCAGAAGGGGGGTCCCCCTTGCCCCTGCGGCTAGCTGTTCTTTGGAATGTTGAGGTTGCGGCTCTGTGGCGCCGCAAAATATTGATTGCAGAGATTTTGCGTGCAAATTCTCTGGAATCTGATGGTTAGGGCCATCCAGCCGGAAATTGATTAAACGACAAAGGCTGCGAGCGGCATTTGCCGGCTTCGCAGCCTTCGGTGCTTCTTTATTTGATCTCTAGTTAAATTGTACCGAATCGAGTGGAATTAATGTGCAGCGATTTTGCGACTATTTTTGCATTTGTTTTGTTGGACTTAGGGTTATTTTGGACGTTTGGGGGGCTTGACAAGAATTTCGAGGAGCGGCGGAAGGCGGGTCGAGAGGCAGGAAAGGCGCGGGCGATTTAGAGTGGGTTGACGATCTTCTTCGGCGGGTTGTCGAGAGGCAAGAGGACGGGAGAGTTCAGGATGCGGAGTGGAGCGGCGTTTGTGTTGGGCGTGGTGGTGACGCTGGCGGTGCTGGCCGGCGGAGGATGGCTGTATCTGCACTATGGGCATCCGCCGGTGGCGGCGGCCGATACGCCATTCCCGATGGAGGCGCAGATTGTGAAGGCGCCGCTGAACGCGCGGATTCATCGCGAGATGCAGAAGGCTCCGTTTGCCGGGAATGCGCAGGTGTATGGGGCGGGCGCGGAGGTGTACGCGGAGCAGTGCGAGTTCTGCCATGGAGGGCCGGCGCAGGATTCGGAGGTAGCGAAGTGGATGTATCCGGCGGCACCGCAGCTGTGGAAGAAGCATGCGAAGGGCAATGTGGTGGGCGTGAGTGACGATGAGCCGGGCGAGACGTTCTGGAAGGTGAAGAATGGGATCCGGCTGACGGGCATGCCGTCATTTGAGCATGTGCTGAGCGAGGAGCAGATGTGGGATGTGACTCTGCTGCTGAAGGCCGCCGACCAGCCGATGCCGGATGCGGTGAGGCAAGAGCTGGGCGGGAAGTAGAGCGGCGCGCGGTTCGGGCTGGGCGCATCAAGTCGTGCGGAGTGTAAAATTGCGCAACCAATGCCGCGTTCTGAAGTTGGCACACTGGCCATGTTGGCGCCGGCGCTTTGTGCTGAGGTTCCATTTACCAATTTGTCTGAAGCCTATCGCAACCGCCACAAGCTGATTGACCGCTTCTGGATTCAAGCCGTTTCTGCTGGAAGATGAGGAACGCCCCAAGGAGACTTGTCTATGAAGAAGATCATGCTTTGTCTTGTGGCATGCGTGGCCATGATGGGTACGGCATTACATGCCCAGACTCAGACTATTGTCGGCGCCTGGCAGGGAACTTTGAAGACGCCCCAGAAGGATCTGCGCGTCGTCCTGGTGGTGAAGAAGGATGACGGCAAGCTGAGCGGCAACATGTACAGCATCGATCAGGGGGGAACGCCTATCAAGGTGTCGTCGATCTCACTGGATGGCTCGACTTTTAAGTGCGCAGTGGACCTCATCGGCGGCAATTACGAAGGGAAGATGAGTGAGGATGGCAACACGATTACCGGCACGTGGACGCAGGGGCCGACGCCGATGCCGCTGGTGCTGACTCGTGCGACGAAGGAGACGGCGTGGGAGATTCCGGCGCCACCGCCGCCGCCGAAGTTGATGCCCGCGGATGCCGACCCGTCCTTCGAGGTGGCGACGATTAAGCCGAACGACACGGGCGCGCACCAGATGCAGCAGTTGACCTTGCAAGGACGGAACTTCCAGACACGCGCGTCTTCGCTGGAAGACCTGATGACATTCGCTTACGAGGTGCAGGCCCAGCAGATCGTGGGTGCGCCGGCCTGGATAAGCCAGGACCGTTACGACATCGCGGCCGTTCCCGATGTGGAGGGGGCGCCGAACACGCAGCAGCTGCGGGTCATGATCCAAAAGCTGTTGGTGGACCGGTTTCAGCTGAAGTTCCACAAGGAGACGCGTGAACTTTCGGCCTTCGTTATCAGCGTCGGCAAAGGGGGCTCGAAACTGACTCCGACGCAACTGAACGGGCCGTTGCCCGGCATCGGCATGCGGCCAGCCACGGGCGGCCTCACGCTGATGGTGCGGAACGGCACGATGCACGACTTTACGGGTTTCCTGCAGATCATGGTGCTCGACCGTCCCGTTGTCGACAAGACCGATCTGAAGGGCAAGTATGACTTGAGTGTGACGTTCATGCCCGACGAGACGCAGTTCAATGGACATTCGCCGGTAGGGAAGCCGGCCGACGGCGTGGAGCCGGCACCCACCTTGACGGAGGCCATGCAGGCGCAGCTGGGGCTTAAGCTCAGCACGGAAAAGACGCCCGTAGAAGTGATTGCCATTGACCACGTCGAGAAGCCGTCACCCAATTAAATCGATTGTGGCGGCTGCGGTGATTGCAGTGGCGGCATCGGGCGAAAGGACGTTCCCAGGATGATGGATTTTTCCGCGCGAACTTTACTGATGCTGGCGTTGCTTGCGTGCAGCGGACCGGTGATGAAGGCGCAGGGGATGCCGATTGCAACGGGTCCGCCATCCACGACCGCGGATGCGAATGCGAAGTTGCCGCAGTACGATGTTGCTTCGGTGAAACCGAATAAGTCGGGCGAGCGGATGATGCGCATTATGAGTCGTCCGGACGGCTTCAGTTGCACCAATCTTCCGTTGAAGACGCTGATCGCCAATGCTTACGGGATTCGTCAGGACCTGATCAGCGGCGGCTCAGGCTGGATGAACTCCATGGGATTCGATATCGACGCCAAGGTGAGCGGGGAGGACATGGACGCCTATAAGAAGCTGACTGGACGGCAGCGCAGCTCGCTCCTGCAGGGTTTGCTGGCAGACCGGTTCAAGCTGAAGATTCATCATGAGACGAAGATTCTTACGATGTATGACCTGGTTGTTGCCAAAGGCGGAATCAAGATGAAGGCGGAGGCGGCTGTCGCTCCCTCCGCGGGGGCGGCGAAGGGTCCTGAGGCTGCAAAGCCACACGGGATGATGATGATGGGCCCGGGCGAGCTGAAGGCGCAGGGAATTCCCATTGGATCCATAGCGAGCAATCTCTCCTACACCGTGCACTACACGGTGACGGATAAGACCGGGCTGAGCGGCAATTTCGATTTTGATTTGAAGTGGACGCCGGACGACGCGGGACCGTCCAGCGGAGACGCTTCCGATGAGCCCCATGTTTCTATTTTTACGGCCGTTCAGGAGCAGTTGGGACTGAAGCTTCAGCCGACCAAGGGGCCCGTCGATACGCTGGTGATCGATCATGCGGAACAGCCTTCAGAAAATTGAGCGAAGTCAGCAACTTCGCAGGTTCCACCTCGTCTGACAGATATCGCAACAGTACATGACAGCACTCGGCGAGAGAACCTGAGTTTTCGGAGAGAGATCAGCGGATGATGGGCTCGACATTACGGCGGTGGGGCAAGAGTTCTCGATCTGCTATCTGCGTTCTTGCGATTCTGGCGATCTCCGGCGTTGCGATGGCCTCAGAGAATCATGGACAGGTTACGTTCAACGGGTCGCCGGTGCCGGGTGCAACGATCACGGCTACACAAGGCTCGAAGAAGTTTGTTGCGATTTCCGGCGAGGATGGGAGCTATGCGTTTCCCGATCTTCCGGATGGCGCGTGGAAGCTTAAGATTTCGATGACGGACTTCGCGCCGATTGAGCAGGTTGTGACTGTCTCGCCCAACACGCCGTCGATTAAATGGGAGCTCACTCTGCTTCCGCTTGCCCAGATCCTTGCACAGGCCAAGGCGGTGAAGGCCGGCGCGGCGACATCGGTTACGGCAAGTGTCCCAGAGGAGCCAGGCAAGGGTGAAGCACCCAAGGCCGCGGAGGCTGCAGCGCCCCCTAAGCCGTCGGATGAAACTTCGCAGCTATCCGCGGACGGATTTCTTGTCAACGGAAGCGTGAACAATGCAGCGACCTCGCAGTTCAGCCTTTCGCAGGCCTTCGGCAACACGCGCAAAGGTGGGAGAGGTTTATATAACGGCGGTTTTGGCTTGATCCTCGATAACTCGGCGCTGGACGCAAAGCCGTTCTCGCTGAGTGGACTTAATTCACCGAAGGCTGCCTACAACAGAGTGACCGGCATCGTCTCCTTTGGCGGCCCAATCAATATTCCGCACCTTCTTCCTCGCGGACCTAACTTCTTCGTTGGCTACCGGTGGAGCAGAGACAGCAACGCGGCGATCGATACCGGGCATGTACCGACGGCGTCCGAGCGAAGCGGCGACCTATCCGGTGGCCTATTGGGCGGCACGATCGTTCCGGTCGATCCGGTGGCGCAAAATTTGTTGAAGCTGTACCCGTTGCCCAATGTTCCCGGAAATACCGAGTACAACTATCAAATTCCGGTTCTCAACAATAGTCATCAGGATGCGCTTCAGACCCGGCTCGAGAAGACGGTCAGCCGCAGAGATGAGATCAATGGTGGCTTCGAATTTGAAAGCATCCGCGCCAACTCAAAAAATCTGTTCGGATTTGTCGATACGACGGATACGCTGGGCATTGACAGCAAGGTGAACTGGAACCACCGCATCCGCGGGATGTATATAGATACCGGGTACCAGTTCAGCCGCATGAGGACCATGGTCGTTCCGTATTTTGCCAACCGCACCAATGTTTCTCTCGAGGACGGTGTTACAGGGAACGATCAGGACCCCTCGAACTGGGGACCGCCCAGCCTTGATTTCGCGAACGTCGTCAGTCTCTCCGATGGCAATAGCTCCTTCGACCGCAATCGCACCGATGGCGTCTCTCTTTCCGTGGCGGACTATCACGGGCGTCATAACTTCACCTTCGGTGGTGACTTCCGCAGGCAGGAGTTCAACTACAAGTCGCAGGAAAATCCTCGCGGCACTTTCACGTTTACCAGCGCGGCGACAGGCATCTCCGACCTCGCCGATTTCCTGGAAGGGATTCCCGATACCAGCAGGATCGCCTACGGCAACGCGGACAAATACTTCAGGCAGTCGGTGTACGACGTGTTCGCGAACGATGATTGGAGAATACGGCCGGAGCTCACGATCAACGCCGGGATTCGCTGGGAGTATGGGGCGCCGATGACAGAGCTCTTTGGACGTTTGGTGAATCTGGATGTAGCGCCGGGATTTACCGCTGTGGCGCCGGTGCTCGGCAGCGATCCGAAGGGCAGCCTGACGGGGGGTCATTATCCGAGCTCGCTGATACGGCCGGACAGGCTGGGGATTGAGCCAAGGATAGGAATCTCGTGGCGTCCGATCCCGGGATCTTCGGTGGTGGTTCGCGCAGGGTATGGCGTCTACGACGACACGTCGGTCTATGAATCGATGGCCTTGCAGATGGCGCAGCAGGAGCCGCTCTCAACCAGCTTGAGCGTGCAGACGAGCGCTGTCTGCCCGGAGACGCTGGCGAGCGGATTCAATCCCTGCGCTTCCGTCACACCGGACACATTCGCTGTCGATCCCAACTTTCGTGTCGGCTATGCGCAGACCTGGCAGGTGTCGATACAGCGTGACCTGCCCGGGTCGCTGCAGATGACGGCGAGCTATCTTGGAATCAAGGGAACGCGCGGCGTGCAGGAATATCTGCCGAATACGTATCCAATTGGTGCGACAGATCCGTGCCCGTTGTGTCCCTCGGGTTTTGAGTACCAGGCCTCGAACGGCGACTCGACCCGCGAAGCAGGAAGCATTCAACTGCGGCGAAGACTGCGCAGCGGCTTTACCGCGAACCTGCAGTACACGTTCTCCAAGGCGATCGATGACGACTCGGCGCTGGGAGGCCAGGGGCCGGTCGCCACGGGCGCGGGCGCTTCTGCGGCTGTGACCACTACCGTTGCGCAGAACTGGCTCGACCTGCGGGCGGAGCGCGGGCTCTCCAGCTTCGACCAGCGCCACCTCCTTAAAGCTGAGGTGCAATACACCACGGGCATGGGGCTGAGTGGAGGAACGCTGCTGGGCGGATGGAGAGGGAGGGCTTTGAAGGAGTGGACTGCCGTGGGCACGATCACAGCCGGCAGCGGTTTGCCGCAGACACCCATCTATCTTGCAGCGGTGAACGGCAGCGGTGTAACGGGCCCCATTCGCCCCGACCGCACAGGTGCACCGATCTATGCGGGTTCCGCGGGTCACTTCTTAAATCTCGCGGCATTTGCACCGCCGCAATCCGGGCAGTGGGGAGACGCCGGCCGAAACTCCATCATCGGGCCCGGACAATTCTCGTTCAATGCCTCACTGGCGAGGACGTTCCGGCTTAGGAAACGGTACAACCTCGATCTACGAATCGACTCAACCAATCTGCTGAATCACGTCGTCTATTCAGGTTGGGATACGACGCTGAATCCAATTCAAAATCCGGGTTCGCCCTTTACGACGGGACTGGAACCGCTGTTTGGTCTGCCCATAAACGCGAATTCCATGCGCAGCCTGCAAGTGACTGCGCGATTGAGGTTCTAAGTATGCGATTGATACTAGCGATCGGTCTCTTCGCAACGCTCAGCGCCGGCGCGCAGACGATTGGGCAAAACAAGACGCCGGGGGCTCCGGACACCTATACGTTGTCAGTAAAGTCGCAGCTGGTGGTTGAGGCAGTCGTCGTCAAAGACAAGCAAGGCAATCCGATCGAAGGATTGACGGCCAAGGACTTCACGATCACCGAGGACGGCATCCCTCAAGACATTCGTTATTGCGATTACCAATCCTTGCCCGCCAACGCGCTTCCCATGCCTGCAACTCCAGTCGATGAAGAAAATCTCAAGATTTACAATCGGCTCGCACGTACCCAGATAGCGCCAGAAGCGCAGGGAGCTACGAATTACAAGGATCGACGTCTGCTCGCAATGTACTTTGACATGAGCGCCATGCCGCCGGGCGATCAGTTACGTGCGCTCGATGCGGCCGAGAAGTTCATTCGCACGCAGATGACCGCGGTGGATCTTGTCGCCGTGCTCCGGTATCAAGGCGGCTCTGTCGACGTCCTGCAAGATTTTACTGCCGACCGCAATCGCCTGCTCAGCATTCTCCAGACGCTGATCGTGGGCGAAGGTCAAGGCTTGAGTGAAACAACCGACGATGCCAGCAGCGCCGATACGGGCGCGGCGTTTGGCCAGGACGACGGCGAGTTCAACGTCTTCACCACCGATCGCCAGCTCTCGGCTCTGCAAACTGCGGCGGCCATGCTTGGGCATATCAACGAGAAGAAGTCGCTGATTTACTTTGCGAGCGGGCTTCGGTTGAACGGTGTCGATAATCAAGCGCAGCTTCATGCGACGATCGATGCGGCCATTCGCGCCGGCGTTTCGTTCTGGCCGATCGATTCGAGAGGACTCGTCGCATCGGCACCGCTGGGAGATGCTACGCAAGGATCGCCGGGCAATGAAGGAATGTATTCAGGAACAGCGGCCCAGGCCAACACATCGAACTTTCAGCAGTCGCAGGATACGTTGTTTGCGCTGGCAGGCGACACGGGCGGAAAGGCGCTGTTCGACAACAACGATCTCACCCGAGGCATTGTTCAGGCGCAGAAGGCCATCTCCGACTACTACTTAGTGGAGTACTACACGAAGAATCCGGCGCTGGATGGAAAATTCCGGCGGATCAAGATCTCTGTTAATAAGGATCTGACAGCCAAGCTGGACTACCGGCAGGGGTACTATGCGGGCAAAGAATTCAGCAAATTCACGGTCGCCGATAAGGAACGGCAGCTCGAGGACGCGTTGATGCTCGAGGACCCCATCACGGAACTTACGATCGCGATGGAGATTAACTACTTTCAGCTGAATCGAGCGGAGTATTTTGTTCCTATCGTGGTGAAGATTCCTGGACGTGAGCTTGCCCTTGCGAAGCGGGGCGGCGCCGACCATACGTTGATCGACTTTGTAGGTGAGATCAAGGACGTATACGGGGGCGTCACGGTGACGAATATCCGCGACAATGTAAATATTAAGTTGACCGACGCGACGGCTGCGCAGCTGGCGAAGCGGCCAATCGAATACGATACCGGCTACACGCTGCTTCCGGGTAAGTACTCGATCAAGTTTCTTGCGCGTGACGATGAGACGGGGCGCATTGGAACGTATCAAACAAACTTTGTGATCCCCAACCTTACGAAGGAGGTCAAGAAGGTTCCCATCAGCTCCGTGGTCTTGAGCAGTCAGCGCGTCGATCTGAAGGAAGCTATCTACAACGCTGTGAAGGGCAAGGATCAAGCTAAGAATGAGGCAGCCAATCCACTAGTCGAAGATGGAAAGAAGCTGATTCCCAGCGTGACTCGGGTGTTTAGCGTTGGACGGCAGATTTATGTGTACTTCCAGGCGTACAACGAAGCTGCGAATGTTGTGAAGCCGGTTGTTGCTTTTGTGGGGTTCTATCAAGGGCAGAAGAAGATCTTTGAAACACAACCGATCGCGGTGACACCGGCGGCCCTGAGCCGCCTGGGTACGATGCCCTTGAACTTCACCATCGGGCTTAGCGAGCTGCCGCCAGGCCAGTACGATTGCCAGGTGACCATACTCGACCCCACGGACAAGAAGGGAAGTTTCTGGCAGGCGCCGATCATGATCGTTCCTTGATGAGGGCGGCCGGGTAGTGGATGCTGTGATGGATGCTTTAGTTGGGAGAAGGCAGCTCGGCGTGGTCGATCACTAACATTTCCGCCGGACCTTTTGCCGTCTGCACCTTCAGACCCATGTCGTTCAGCAGATTCATGAATGAGCCGAGCGGATCAGCCTGATATTCCTTCGAATCCTCTGGCGGAGCCACATAGTTGAAGGCGCCGGTGATACCGGTGTGATCCAAAACGGGGCGATGCAGCACGTATCCGCTAGCAAAGCTGGCTAGTTGAGACATCGTAGTGTCGTATATTCCTCGTCTTCCGTATATCTCAACGGCACCAGAAGGCGTGAGGGGAGACGGTGTATCTACGCCAGCAGATTTGACGGGCACCAAAGCCAGCTTCTTGTCCGTTCTCTCCAGAAAATAGACCTTACCGACTTGAGTAACTGTGTGAATCTTGAGTTGAAACCGCTGGATAAGCAGAGCCTGCAACATCTGGCGCAGATGGGGGTCCTCGATGCTGTCTGCAGTATGCCGCATGTCAACTCTGCTCTGACGAATTGCGTCCGGTGGTTCGCCAACGATGTTATACAGATTCTTATTTGTCCACGCATCGCCGCCGATGATCTGCCAATAGTCAACATTGAACGCGATATGAATTATTGCTTTCAGAGGGAATCCGTAAATTTTGACTATGCCATCGGGTTCCAACTCGACTTCCGTCCTAATCGACGAGCTTTTAGGATTCACCGGCTTGATAGTAGCAACTGTGAACTCGACTAGCTGGCCAGGCTTTGGATTTGTCTGCGGAGTTGAGGAGGAGGGGGTCTGCGCGTGGGCAGAGGGCGCGAAGATGATGGGAAGGCTGAGTGCCGCGCAGAGCAGGATTGACGTGCGTGGCTGGGGCATCCGTAGCATAGCGGCCTCCGGTTGAGCTGCTCGAAGTGGACGGAGAATTCCGAGTCTTCGCGAGCGGCTGGCAGCGATGATTGTAGCGTCTCGTTCAACGACTGGTTGGAGGCAGCGGGGTCTAAGGAGCTGTAGTCCACTACATAGCAAGTAGACATATGGGGGGGAGTTTCGGAGTTCGCTCTGCAAGCCGGCGGTTGTGGTGGGGCGAAGGAAGGCAGGTCAGTCGTTGCGCCCTGCGGCTTCACGACGATCTCCCACCCCAGCGAGTGAACTCGCCGGGGACCCCGGGGCCTTCGGCAGAGCGGAATCCCGCTCATGCCGACTTCGTCGTCATGAACGGGGCACCCCCAGGTTTGGGGGCTTGACAAGGTTTGGTGAGGTGGTGGAAGGCTCTTGGATGGAGGGCGAGGCGATGTGGGGGATGATTGCGAAGGTTACGGCGGTTGCCGGGAGACGTGGGGAGCTGGTGGAGATCCTGGGCAGAAACGCGAGGACGATGCCAGGGTGTCTCAGCTATGTTGTGGCGGAGGATGCGGGGGACGAGAGCGTGACCTGGGTGACGGAGGTGTGGGTGGATGAGGGCAGTCATGCGGGCTCGTTGAGCCTGGCGGCGGTGCAGGAGGCGATTCGCGAGGCGAAGCCGCTGGTGACGGGGTTTGAGCGGATCGCGACGACGTGGCCGGTGGCGGGGGTTCGGGGAGTGGATGACTAGATCGCGGGAGGTGTGGTGAGGCGATAGGCAGAGGAGTAGGGGTAATCCTCGGGGAGTTGGCAGAGCTTGGCGCGGATGGGGTTGTGGTGGATGTAGTCGTGGTTGGTTTCGAGATCCTGCCGGTCGCGGATGCGGCGGTCGGTGAAGCCTCGTTGCCAGATGGGGAGCTTGGAGGCGAGGCGGCGGGAGAAGCCGCCTTTGATGAGTTGGATGGCGCGTTCGATTGTGATTTCGTTGGGCGTTAAGAGGAGATGGATGTGGTCGGGCATGACGACGAAGGCATGCAATTTGTAGTGGTCTTCGCGGCGGTAGTGCTGGAGGGTGTCGAGGAAGAGTTCGGCGTTGGTGGTGGTTTGGAAGAGGCGGCGGCGGTTGTAGGTTTGGGTGGTTATGAAGAATGTGCCGTGGCTGGTGAGGCGGGTGGGTTTGCCCATGCTTGGCCAAGCGTACCTCAGCGGCTAAAGCCGCTTCTATGACACCGGGGAGTAATGGCACGGCTGAAGCCGTGCCCCTTCCAAGCTCGGCAGAAGGAATTGAATGGGCGGTCTCGGGTGCCGTGGTTTGGAGCTCTGTGAGAGATGGCCATGGCTTGGCCAAGCGTACCTCAGCGGCTGAAGCCGCGGGGTTGCGAGAGTTGGTACGGCACGGCTGAAGCCGTGCCCTTAACGATTCGGGGTGTTAGGTAGGAGGTCTGCGGAAGCGGGTCACAAAATCTGTCACATCGGTGTCGTTCTTGAGCTAAGCTGAGGCGGCTACTCGTTAGGCGATATTTTGGCTTCCAGAGGTGGGAATGTTCGCTCCGGTGTGGGTCTCTATAGCTTTGCTTATTCAACAGCACGGGACTCGGAACTACGCGAATCCTCCGTCTGATCCACCTACGTCATGCTCCATCATGGAAATAGCTTCCCTCAGCGCGATCCACGGCACCGATTCGTACGTCACAATGCGCTACGAATTGGCATCTCTCGCGAAGGCGGAAGAGGGCGCGCAGATCGTCGATAAGACATCAGACGACGTGAAAAATTCAACGGACCTGGGCGAGGTGCTGACGAAACTTTTTTCGGGCTCTCAGGACGGGCAGGATCATTTGCTGTGTGCGGCTTACATCATGGGCAAACTACCTGTGCTAGATAAGGACTACCGCAGTGCCGCGCAGATTCTGATCTCTACCTATAACCGGCGTGTAGAGCAGATGCAAAAGATAGATGCCAAGACGAAGAGGCAGATGGTCTCGGGATCATCATCCCAATCGGCTGCAGCAAAGTTGAGGCGAGCTGAAGAGGAGGCGGCGCTGGACAAGCAGCAGCGACAGGTTTCTCAGGACACGCTGGATGCGGTCGGATTCTCGATCATGTTGAGCATCGATACAGGCGACTTAACGAGCAAGACCACGGAATACATGAAGTTTTCCTGTGCTGAGCGCCAGGACATTCTTGATCGAAGCAAAGAGCTTGTTTCAAGAGACGCCGATGATTTCCAGTCCGCTGGGCACCTTATCTTTGACGCGGTCAGTTCGCATAAATGTAGATAGGGCGTGGATGTCGAGCGGTCACTGCGCCTTCGGCAGAGCGGAGCCCACCCATGCCGACGTTGAAGCCGTCGTCATGGGTGGCCCACCACGGCAGCGAACGATAGTCGAGTTAGTTGATTACGTCCGAATTCATAGGTGCGTCGGTGCTTTCTGAAGCTTCGGAATCCGCTTCGGGAGATTCCTCATCTACCTTCGTCTTTTGAATCGCGTCGGCGGGAACTGTGATCGTTTCTGTTATCAGTGGCTCGCCAAACTTCCTCTCAAATGCGGCTAGGAATGCTTGCTCTTTGCGAGCCGCCTTGAAAATCGGCCACGTACGGTAAGCTTCGGCCGAAACAGCGTCCTCATCGTCCTCTTCCGAGGGGACAATATTTATTGTCCTAGCGGCAGTCGCAATGTCGTCTCGGATCAAGGCGACTGCCATTTTGAAGTTTGCGGATGTCGAGCTCCAGTCCATCTGGTCTACTATCTCCTTAGCCTCAGCCTCCTTTCCGCTCCACTTGTATGCTTGAGCTTGGTTGATCGCGAGCAATCGCTTGTTGCGATCGCTCGCTAGGTTTCGCAGAGATGCCGAAAAATCAGCGATGTTTCGTGCTAGGCGATAATCCTCGCGCAGCAGGAGATCGAATATGACATCATTCAAAGCTCTGTCTTGCAGTTCTCGCTGATCTTCGCGTTGCTTGCGCCAGGCAATCTGCATCACTCTGATGCCTACTTCGAAAAGTGTATCGCGCGCAGCCTCTAAATAACCTCTGTTTAGTGGGAGACGATTCCCGAGCGTTCGATCCTTTACGATGTCCTCCGGCAAAGAACCGCAGACGCTTAGGTATTGCTTGTTGATGCACCCATCCGTATGCACGTATGCATTTCGCCTTTCAGTTAGCTCCGCGAATCGTTGTAGGAGTGGGTCTTTTAAATCTATTGAGAAGTCGAACCTCTTTGCAATCCATTCCAATTGGAGGATGTGGCTGCCCCGCAGTGAGTCGTCTATCTCGTCATCGATCATTTGCTGAAGTAGATCGTCGATCGAGGTGAACCGCACTATATCTCTGACCTTCATCGAGCTTTCGGCGCTTCTTATTTTTTCTGGCTTTAATTTAAATAATCTTCGTACCGTCTCCGACAGGAAAGTGTCATACTGCGTCACCATGCTCACCAGAAAGCTTCGCGGCACTAAGCGCATTGTCTCGGATGCTTTGCCGACCGCCTTACTCAATTTTTGAAACTCTTGATACTCCGGCGTAGAAGACTTCAAAGTTAGCTTGCTCGGATCGTTATCGCTAAATCTCGGTTCTAGAAATGCAGTAAATTCCTCTCTCGCCCTTTCATGGCTCCGCATAGTGATGATCATGATTCGATTTGCGGTCTCGACGAGGGCATCCAACTGCAGCAAGAAACGGTTTGCGAGAGGGCGTAGACGTTCGCGGTCTTGCTCTTTGGCAGCCTGCTCGGGCTTGGCGCTTGCTACTTCGTCGGCTTCAATAGAAACCCCATCGTTTGGTAATTTCGGGCTACTCGACATCGAACCTCCGAAAAGGTAATAGGCAGGACCTTTCGTCCTGCCTATCCTCGATCAACTTTCGCTTTTCTACCAGTGTTATTTTTCCGTCTAGCTGCAACCGGAGGTGCTGCCGCATTCCATGCAGCGGTAGCATGAGCCGTTGCGGGTCATGATGGCTCCGCAGGTGCTGCAGCTGGGGCTGTCGCCCATCTCGTACATGGACTTCATGGCGGTGGCGGTGTGGTAGAGGCCGCGGTCTTCGATTCCAAATGCAGGTCTCTCTGCTCCGCCCATCGACTCGCTGCGCTCGCTCAGGGCTCCGGTCGAGATGACAGAGCTTTGGCTGAGGCCACTTGAAGCCGTAAGGTCGGGGGCGATGCCTTGCTGCGGGGGGCGGCGGTCGGTGAATTCGTTGAAGTCGTGGGTGGAGAAGGCGTCGTTGTGGGGCTCGTGGGGCGAGGGCTCTTCGGAGGCGTAGAGGTCGGGGAGGGTGGTTCCCGAGGCGTAGGCGGGAGCGGAAGCAGGTCCTTCACTGTCGCTCAGGATGACAACATTTTTTTCCTCGCCGGAGGCGAGGGCGGGGGTGGTGGCTGCGATTTCGAGAGATTCTTTCGGCTTGAGGTTGGCGAAGAGGTCGAGCTGCTCGCCGGAGAGGAAGCGGAGCTGCATCCAGCGGAAGAGGTAGTCCATGAGGCTCTTGGCGTAGCCGATTTTTTCGTCGCCGGTCCAGCCGGAGGGCTCGAAGCGGGTGTGCGCGAACTTTTCGCAGAGCACCTTGAGCGGGACGCCGTGCTGCAGGCAGAGCGAGGCGGCGGTGGCGAAGGAGTCCATGAGGCCGGAGATGGTGGAGCCCTCTTTGGCCATGCGGATGAAGATCTCGCCGGGTTGGCCGTTGGGGTAGAGGCCGACGGTGACGTAGCCTTCGTGGCCGCCGACGGAGAACTTGTGGGTGATGGAGGCGCGCTCGGCGGGCATGCGGTGGCGGACGGCGCGGGGTGGGGCCTGGGCGGCTTCGAGGTTGGAGCCGCGGGCGAGGGCGTCGTTGCCCTCGGTGATGGTGCGGCGGAGCTGGTCGAGCTGGCGGTTGAGGTCGGCGCGGGTGCGGGCGAGCTCCTGCTCGGCGGCGGCGAGACGGAGGTTGGAGGCGATGAGCTCTTCGCGGGTGGAGGCGGCGTCAGAGGTGGTTTGGGCGTTGGCGGCGAGGAGCGCGGCGACGGTGGCGTCGTCACCCACCCGTGACTGCGTCACGGATGGGGCACCCGGATCTGTGGCGGAATCGGACTTCTTTTCGTCCTTCTTGTCGACTGCGGAGACGTTGAGAGGCTGGGTGCCTTTGCTGCCGTCGCGGTAGATGGCTACGGCCTTTAGGCCGAGGCGCCAGGCTTCGGTGTAGGCGGCGGCGATGTCTTCGGCGGTGCAGTCGGTGGGCAGGTTGACGGTTTTGGAGATGGCTCCGGAGAGGAAGGGCTGGGTGGCGGCCATCATCTTGACGTGGCCGAGCCAGGCGATGGAGCGCGTGCCCTTGGACGGCTTGAAGCTGCAATCGAAGACGGAGAGGTGCTCGGGCTTGATGGCGGGCGCGCCTTCGATGGTGCCGGTGGCGTCGATGTAGTTGACGATGCCCTGGACCTCGGCGTCCTTGTAGCCGAGCTTGAAGAGAGCGCCGGGGACGGTGTTGTTGACGATCTTGATCATGCCGCCGCCGACGAGCTTCTTGTACTTGACGAGGGCGAGATCGGGCTCGACGCCGGTAGTGTCGCAGTCCATCATGAAGCCGATGGTGCCGGTGGGCGCGAGGACGGTGACCTGGGAGTTGCGGTAGCCGAACTGTTCGCCGAGGACGAGGGCTTCATCCCAGGCGAGCTGGGCGGCGGATTTGAGCTCGGCGAGTTGAGGGATGATGAAGCCCTGGGCGTCGGCAAAAGCAGATCCCTCCGCTGCGCTGCGGGATGACAGATCATTGGGGGAACGCGCGGCGATGGGCTTGAGATTCTTGTCGATGTTGTTGACCTCGGCGCGGTGCATGCGGATGACGTCGAGGAAGGGCTCGCGGTTGACGTAGAAGCCGGGGCAGGCGCCACCGTCGCGGTCGGCGCCCTGGGTGAGCGGGGTGGCGGCGCCGAGCGGAGGGCAGGACTCGGCGATGCGCGCGGACTGGGCGTAGGCGTCGCCGCAGAGGATGGCGGTGACGGTGGCGGCGAAGGCGCGGCCGGCGTCGGAGTCGTAGGGCAGGCCGAAGTCCATGAGCAAGGCGCCGAGGTTGGCGTAGCCCAGGCCGAGCGGGCGGTAGTCGTGCGAGTTGCGGCTGATCTGCTCGGTGGGGTAGCCGGCGGCGTCGACGATGATCTCCATCGCGGTGGTGAGGATGCCGATGGCGTGGCGGTAGGCGGGGATGTCGAACTGGCCGCCGGGGGTGAGGAACTTCATGAGATTGAAGCTGGCGAGATTGCAGGCGGAGTCGTCGAGGAACATGTACTCCGAGCAGGGATTGGAGGCGTTGATGCG
>DATCFM010000111.1:0-2678 GCA_036509515.1 Acidobacteriaceae bacterium | reverse complement strand
GAACTCTCATAGGAAGCATAGCCCAGCGCACCTGTCAGCGGTGCGTTCTTGTCCCGCCCGAACCGCGCAAAAGGGTTCCCTGCGTGGTTCGCGCGCCGTACGGCGATATACTGCGGTGTGCGAACCATGAAGAAAACTACGGTGCGGGAGATGGCCACGGGCCACCCGCTGGATCTGGCTGAGGGACGCCGCGTGCGCTCGACGACGGTGATCTGTGTGCGTCGCGGCGATGCGATGGTGATGGCAGCGGATGGCCAGGTGACGCTCGGATCGACGGTGATGAAGCATTCGGCGAAGAAGATCCGACGGCTCTACAACGACAAGATTCTAGCCGGATTTGCTGGGTCGACCGCGGATGCGTTCTCGCTGTTTACGCGCTTTGAGTCCAAGCTGGAGCAGTATGGCGGCAACCTCGGGCGCTCGGCAGTGGAGCTCGCGAAAGACTGGCGCACCGACAAATTGTTGCGGCAGTTGCAGGCTCTGCTGATTGTCGCCGACGCGAAGCAGATGTTTCTGCTCTCGGGCGACGGCGACGTGATTGAACCGGATCCCGTGGGCGACCCGGCAGAGGGCGGCCTGATTGCGACGATTGGCTCGGGAGGAAGTTTTGCGCTGGCAGCGGCGACCGCGCTGATCGAGAACACGCCGATGAGCGCGCGAGAGATCGTCGAGAAGAGTATGAAGATCGCCGCGGAGATCTGCATTTATACCAACCAGAGCATCGCGATTGAAGAGCTGAAGGTGGCGGAGTAGATGGCAATTTATTTACCAGGCACGGCGGAAGACCAGGCGCTTTCGCTGGATGAGATGACGCCGCGTGAGATTGTGGCCGAACTCGATAAGTATGTGGTGGGGCAGGCGGCGGCCAAGCGCGCTGTGGCCATTGCGCTGCGCAATCGCACTCGCCGGCAGAAACTTCCGTCCGAGCTCGCGGACGAAATCATGCCGAAGAACATCCTCATGATTGGCTCGACCGGCGTGGGTAAAACGGAGATTGCGCGGAGGTTGGCGAAGCTGACCAACTCTCCGTTTCTGAAGGTGGAGGCGTCGAAGTTTACAGAGGTTGGCTATGTTGGCCGCGACGTCGAATCGATCGTGCGCGACCTCGTGGATATTGCCATCGACATGGTGCGGGCGGAGAAGCTGGACGAGGTGGAAGACCGCGCCGAACTTGCCGCCGAGGAGCGTCTGGTGGACCTGTTGGTGACGCAGGGTGGGGGCTCGGTTGAGGGCTCTGCCTCTCGCATCCCTGACGCAGAAAAAGGTGCGCCCGATGGCGTGGCTGCTCTTGGAGAAGAGAAGGCTGCGCCTGAACAGGAAGCGGCGAAAGAGGATGCGGAGAAGGATGACCTGCCTGCGGCGATACGGCTGGCCATCGTGTTGAATGAGAGGACAGACGCTGAGCGCACTCGTGAACGTGAGCGTCTGCTGATCGAGTTTCGCGAGGGCAAGCTGGACGACCGCATGGTCGAGCTGGAGACTCGCGACCGTGCGCAGCCGCAGATCGAGGTGCTGAGCAACGCTCCCGAGGAGATGGACCAGAGCGGCATCAAGGACCTGATCGCGAACATGTTCGGGCAGCGCACCCGCAAGCGTCCGATGAAGGTGGCCGACGCGTTTGAGTACCTGACGCAGGAAGAAGAGTCGCGGCTGCTCGACATGGACCACGTGGTGCGGATCGCGGTCGAGCGCGTTGAAGATTCGGGCATCGTGTTCCTTGACGAAATCGACAAAATCGCAGGGCGCGAGGGTGGGCACGGACCCGACATCAGCCGCGAGGGAGTACAGCGCGACATCCTGCCCATCGTCGAAGGAACGACGGTGAACACCAAGTACGGCATGGTCGCGACGGACCATATTCTGTTCGTCGCGGCGGGAGCGTTCCACGTCTCCAAGCCCAGCGACCTGATCCCCGAACTGCAGGGCCGGTTCCCGATCCGCGTCGAACTTTTGCCGCTGACGGTCGAAGATTTTCTGCGCATCCTCACCGAGCCGCGGGCGTCGCTGACCAGGCAGGCGATTGCGCTGCTCGAGACCGAGGGGCTCAAGCTGGAGTTCGCACCCGACGCCCTGGAAGAGATGGCGAGCTTCGCCTTCCAGGTCAACGAGACCACCGAAAACATCGGCGCGCGCCGCCTGCACACCATCATGGAGAAGGTGCTCGATGAGATCAGCTTTGAGGCTCCGGACATTGTGAAGGCCGCCGGAGGGCCGGTGTCGGACAAGGTGCCGGCGCTGGTGGAGCGCACGGTGAAGTCGGCGACGGGCGAGTCCACTACGGAGCGTGTGCTGATTGTCGACCGCGCGTATGTCGAGAAGCAGGTTGCAGGCATTGTGAAGAATCAGGACCTGAGCCGCTATATCCTTTAGCCGCGGCGCTGGCTCATTAGCCGCCACCCAATCCTCTAGCCGCGATATGCTGAAGGAGACCCACCCATCGCACCGATGACCAGATTCAGGCAACGAGGAAACCAGTGAGATCGCAAACCCTGCGCCGCGCCCTGCTGGCCTATCTCGCGCTGCTGATACCCATCGCGTGGCTGGCGACGAAGTTCGATCCCTACCAGGTGGACGGCGATGCGATGGCGTACATGGACATCGCGGACCTGATGCGAGGGCACCACTGGGCAGGCGTGGTCAATGCCTATTGGCACCCGCTCTATCCGGCCTGCATGGCG
>DATCFM010000110.1:0-17970 GCA_036509515.1 Acidobacteriaceae bacterium | reverse complement strand
ATGAGTGGGATTGCCGAGATCCTGCTCACGATGGGATATGCGGTCTCGGGGTCGGACCTGCGCGCGTCGGCGACGACGGAACGCCTGCAACGGCTGGGCGCGACGATCTACATCGGCCATGCGGCGGAGAATGCGCGCGCTTGCGATGTGGTCGTCACGAGCACGGCGGTAGCTCGCGACAACCTGGAGATCCTGGAGGCGCGGGCGCGGAAGACTCCGGTGATTCCGCGCGCGGAGATGCTGGCGGAGCTGATGCGGCTGAAGTATGGCATCGCGGTCGCAGGCATGCACGGCAAGACGACGACGACCAGCATGATTGCGGCCGTGCTGGCCGGCGGTGGACTCGATCCGACGGTGGTGGTGGGCGGGCGCGTGGACGCGATGGGGTCGAATGCGCGTCTGGGACGGTCGCAGTACCTGGTGGCGGAGGCGGATGAGAGCGATCGCTCGTTCCTGAAGCTGTCTCCGGTGCTGGCGGTGGTGACGAATCTCGACCGCGAGCACATGGACACGTATCGGGACATGGAGGACGTCGAGGACGTGTTCGTCGAGTTCATGGACAAGCTGCCGTTCTACGGCGCGGTGACGGCTTGCGTGGACGATGCGCGGCTGCGCGCGGTTCTGCCGCGGGTGTCGCGGCGTGTCTATTTGTATGGCGAGCGCGAGGGCGCGGACTTCCAGCTGCGGCCGATGGCGGCCAACGCGGGTTGTCATGCGAGCTTTGAGGTGGATGCGCACGGGCTGCTGCTGGGGCCGTTCGATCTGCATGTCCCGGGAAGGCACAACCTGCTGAACGCGACGGCGGCGGTCTCGATCGGAATTCAGTTGGGAATTGCTCCCGAGGCGATTGCGGAGGCATTGCGCTCGTTTCGCGGCGTCGACCGGCGGTTTCAAACGAAGGGCAACGCTCGGGGCGTTACGGTCGTGGATGATTATGGGCACCATCCGACGGAGATCAAGGCGACGCTGCAGGCGGCGCGCGAGTGCGGTTATGGGCGCGTGCTTGTGCTGTTTCAGCCGCATCGGTTTACGCGGACCCGCGACCTGATGGGCGAGTTTGCCGGCGCGTTTGGCGATGCCGATGCTCTTGAGGTGCTGGATATTTATGCGGCCAGCGAGGAGCCGATTGCGGGCGTTACGGGCGAGGCGCTGGCGCGTGCGATCCGCGGTGGCGTTTTGAATCGTGGGGCGGCGGTTGAATACGCGGCTTCGGTGGAGGAGGCCGTCGGGAGACTGGTGGCGATGGCGCGGAGCGGAGACATGATCCTCACGCTGGGCGCGGGGAATGTGTCGCAGGCTGGACCGCTGATCTTGGAAAGTTGTCAAGCCCCCAAACCGCCTAAATCAAACAAAACAAAGAGAAAAATCGCTGCACATTAATACCACTCAACTCTCTATAATAGAAATAGAGATCAAAACCCCCAACGAATCTGGGTGCCCCATTCATGACGACGGTCGTATCGTCGGCTTGGGTGGCGTTCGATTTGTGGGTCACTACAGAATTGGCCGCAACCCACACATTCCAGATATTTTCCCCGCAAAATCTCTGGAATCAATATTTTGCCGCGCGAAATTGCCGCAAACCCAACATTCCAAAGAGCCGACCCAGGACGCCGGAGGGGGGACCCCTACCCGCGCAGCCGATATCTTGATGGCTGTCGAATGGACAGCCGCAGCCTCACGAACTGAATCCAGGGATCCTTCGCTTCGCTCAGGATGACCAGCGGAAGAAGAGGAGCAAAGCAGAAGCAGGCCCTTCGCTGGCTTGGGCTTAGCACAAGATCGATCCAGCTTTGGGTGTGAGTTCCTGAGGCGATACCTTTGCGATGGGGGATGTTTTTGCGGGCGGTGGGATCGGTATAGTTGGCGAAGGCGATTTGTCCGCGGCCTGCTCGGGCCAGCCGGAGATGAAGATGGGTTCCAAGCGCGGTGCGGCGGTGCTCGATGCACCGGAGGATGAGTTCACCTCAGAGGTGGATCCGCCGCGACGCGGGTCGGGGCGAAGGCCCTCGATGCGGCGGCCTTCGGAGCTCCGGGACGAGATCGACGACAACGATTTCTATGACCAGCCGGCGTTTCAGCGCCAGCGCGGAGCCTACAAGCTGCGCGTGCGCGGTGGGCTGCCGAAGAGCTGGGTGGGCCGGATTGCGTTTGCCGGCGGCGTGGCGGCGATCGTCGCCGTACTGCTGGCAGGGATTGCCGAGCTGCGAAGTGCGGTGCTGCACGATAGCCGGTTCGTGGTCGCGACCTCGTCGGACGTTCAGATCAGCGGCAATGAGCATGTGACTCGGCCAGAGGTGCTGAGTGTCTTTGGAGCGGACCTGGAGCGGAATATCTTTCGCGTTCCGCTGGCGGAACGGCGCGCGGACCTGGAGCGGCTGCCGTGGGTGGCGCATGCGACGGTGATGCGGCTGCTGCCGGACCGGATCCGGGTGGAGATTACGGAGCGGACGCCGGTGGCGTTTGTGCGGCGGGGAAGCGAGATTGGGCTGGTGGACGCGAATGGCGTTCTGCTGGATATGTCGCCCAATGAAGCGGGCGATCCGCATTATTCGTTTCCGGTGCTGACGGGATTGTCGGCTAACGATCCGCTGTCGACGCGGGCGGCGCGGATGGTGATCTACCGGCGTTTCATGCAGGAGCTGGACAGCTCGGGCGAGGGGTTAACGAAGAACCTGAGCGAGGTGGATGTCTCGGACCCGGAGGATGTGAAGGCGATGGTGACGAGCGGCGGCAGCGATATCCTTGTCCACTTTGGGGATGAGAGTTTTTTGCAACGGTATCGTGAGTTCGAGCAGCATCTGCCGGAGTGGAAGCAGCAGTATCCGAAGCTGGCCTCGGCGGATATGCGGTATGAACGGCAGGTGGTGCTGGAGGTGGGCGGAGTGGCGACTGCTGCAGGAGGAGCTTCGGTGAACGCTGCTGCTGCGCCTGCTGCCGGTGCACAGGCTGCGGGGGCGAGCGCGAGTCCTAAGCCTGCGCATGTGGCCGCGGTAAGTCAGCCAAAGACGAAACGAAGGGTGACGGCTGGCAAAGCGACAGGATCTAATGGCAGACTCTTTGCGAGGCTGGCGGCGGAGCGGCGGGCGCGGGAGGCTCGCGCGCAGCGGACGGTAGCGGCGGGGGCGCAATGAATCCATGAATCCGAAGACGGAGAGCCTGATCACGGTGCTGGACGCGGGGAGCTCGAAGAGCTGCGTGATGGTGGCGGAGCTGGTGGACGGCGTGCTGCGCTATCGCGGGCATGGCGTGGAGCCGTCGCGGGGGATGCGCAAGGGCGTGATCTCGGACCTGGGGCCGGCGGCGGCGGCGATCAATGACGCGGCATTGACTGCGGAGCGCGCGACGAAGGCTCCGATAGAGACGGCTGTCGTTGGAATTGGCGGGCCGCATGTGCGCGGGATGAACTCGCAGGGCGGCATTACGATGGGCAGCCGGATGAAGGAGATTACGCGCGAGGATGTGCGATCGGCGATCGACCGCGCGCGGTCGATTGGGCTGTCGGCGGACAGGGAGGTGCTGCATCTGCTGCCGCAGCAGTTCATCCTGGACGACCAGGGCGGGATTCACGATCCGGTGGGCATGGTGGGCAACCGGCTGGAGGTGAGCCTGCATATGTCGACGTGCTCGGGGTCGGCGGCGCAGAGCATTATTACGTGCGCGAACCGGGCGGGGCTTGAGGTGGTGGATACGGTGTTTGAGGGGCTGGCTTCGGCGGAGGCGGTGCTGTCGGCGGATGAGCGCGAGCTGGGCGTGTGCCTGGCGGATATTGGCGCGAGCTCGACGGAGCTGGTGGTGTTCTTCGAGGGCTCGGTGGCGCATACGGCGGTGCTGCCGATTGGCGGCGACCACTTTACGAACGATCTGGCGGTGGGGCTGCACGTGAGCGTGGACGAGGCGGAGCACCTGAAGCGGACGTTCGGGAATTGCGTGGTGACGTCGGTGCCGCAGCTGAACGAGATTGAGGTCGGCGGCGACCTGGCGACGGGCGGAGGCGTGGGGCGGATGGTGCGGCAGCGGTTTCTGGCGGAGATCCTGGAGCCACGGGCGCGCGAGCTGCTGATGATGCTGCGGGATAATCTGCGGGCGGGCGGCGTGCTGGAGGCGATGGGCGCGGGCTGCGTGTTTACCGGCGGCGGAGCGCACATAGCCGGGCTGCTGGACCATGCAGAGAGCTTGCTGCGGGTTCCGGCGCGAATCGGGTATCCGGTGCCGCTGAGCCGGATGCCGGCGGAGCTGGCCAAGCCGGAGTTTGCGGCGGCGATCGGGATGCTGCTGTACACGCATCGCACGCAGGTGAGGAAGGCGAGCGAGGAGCAGGGGCTGCGGCAGAAGCTGAAATCGATCTTCGCGGGAAGTTTCTAGGAACCGGGCGTGGGGGAACAGGGCCAAACGACAGGTAGAATAGTGCGTATGCTTCGTTGCAAGACCGCCTCTGGCCTCGCCGTCTTTTTTTTGTTTCTTCTCACTGCTATCGCGGCCCGCGCTCAGTTCGGCGTCTACGGCACTGTTACGGGAGAACGCGTTGCGGGCTTTACGTGCTCGCCGAGCCCGTGCGCGACGACCAACGGCACGGTGCTGCCGTATGGGGGCACGTTCGGAGGCTACTACGACTTTCGTTCCATGGGGCCCTTCCGGCTGGGTGTTGACCTTCGAGGCAGTGTCCTGAACTCTAACAAGAGTGCAACCAACTTCGCTTCAAGTACGGATTTTGTGCGTGAATACTCGTTTCTTGGCGGATTGCGCGGTGGCGTGCACACGCCGTTTAAGTGGCTGCATCCCTACGCGCAGGTCTCGGCGGGGCTGGGACGAAGCAATGCGGACCTGGTCAATATCGACCCGAGAAGCTATCAGAACTTCACGCAGGTGGAGGGGTTCGTCGGCGCGGATATCTCGATCCTGCCGGTGCTTGATCTGCGGGCGATCGAATTGGGGGCCGGGGAGATGCTCGGACCAACCAACCACAGCATCCAAAGTATTGGAATCGGCATCGTGTTTCATACGCCGCGGTAGCCGGCGAAGGCACGCGGAAGACACGAGCACGAATCCAGCAAGATACGAGGCGACACGCTTTCATCGAGCGATGGCGTGCTTGTCATGCACAATCAGGGAAGGCGACCAGCATCGCCTGAGGAGGCCCACGTATGTCGTATCAGCCTGAGGATGCGATTCGCATCCACTATCACGACGAGGCGCAGCGGAATGCGCGCATCAAGGTGATCGGCGTGGGCGGCGGAGGCAACAACGCTGTCAATCGAATGATCGCCGCGAAGCTGGAGGGCGTGGAGTTTATCGCGGCCAATACGGATGTGCAGGCGCTGGAGAGCTCGCAGGCGCCGATCAAGCTGCAGTTGGGCGTGAAGCTGACGAGTGGACTGGGAGCGGGCTCGAATCCGGACATTGGGCGGAGAGCGGCTCTGGAGGATTCGGACAAGATTATTGAGGCGCTGGAAGGCGCGGACATGGTGTTCGTGACGGCGGGGCTGGGCGGCGGCACAGGAACCGGCGCGGCCCCAGTAATTGCGTCGCTGGCGAGTGAGATGGGCGCGCTGACGGTAGCGGTGGTGACGCGACCGTTTTCGTTCGAGGGCAAACGGCGCATGATGCAGGCCGAACGGGGCATGCAGGAGCTGCTGGATTCGGTCGATACGCTGATCGTGATTCCGAATGAGAAGCTGCTGGCGGTGGCGCGCGATGCGGGGTTCTTCGAGAGCTTCCGGATTGCGGACGATGTGCTGCGGCAGGGCGTGCAGGGAATTTCGGACATCATTACGATTCCGGGCGTGATCAACCGCGACTTCGCGGATGTGCGCACGACGATGGCAGGGATGGGCTATTCCGTCATGGGGACCGCGGTGCGCTCGGGGCCGGAGCGGGCGAAGGAGGCTGCGCAGGCGGCGATGGCTTCGCCGCTGCTGGAGTCTGGAGCGATCGACGGCGCGCGCGGAATTCTTATCAACATTACGGGGTCGAGCGGGTTGAAGCTGACGGAGGTCTTCGAGGCTTCCACCATTATTCAGAATGCGGCGCACGAGGACGCGAACATCATCTTCGGCGCGGTGCAGGACGAGAGCATGGGCGACGATGTGAAGATTACCGTCATCGCTACGGGCTTCCGCGAAGAGATGCCGAAGAGGCGTGAGCGGATGCTGTCGGATGCAGCCCTGCCGGCCGCGAAGGCAGAGGCTCCGCCGCCGCGCATTGCCTCGCGTCCGGTTGCGGCGCCATTTGCCAGCGAGGTCAAGGCTCCTGCGGAGAAGCAAGCTCCTGTCGAGAAACAGGCTGCGGTTCGTGAAGCTGCGGTTCGTGAGGCTCCGGCCCGCGAAGTTCAAGTAGAGGCGCAGCAGGAGGAGTCGGCGGCGAAACGGACCTCGCGCGAGAAGAAGCGGGAGACGGTGGCACAGCCTGAGCCGGTTGCCGCGGTTGCAGCGGCGCCCCCACCGGCGCCAAAGCCTACGCCAGCTCCAACGCCCGTTGCCGCCGCCGTGCCGGCGGCGGTTGCCGATGCGGTTGCTCGCAAGGAGCGCGCCGCGGCCCAGAATCCGCTGCGAATCACTCCGGTTGAAGAGCCGTTGCGGGTGAGCCCACCGGCGGAGGCGCATGTGGAACGCTCGTATGGCGCTTATGTGCCCACGGCGCAGCCTGAACCGCAGCCTGAGCTTATTCCCGTGCCGGCCTCGGTGTTTGACGATGACTTCTTCCGCAAACCGAATGAGGAGCTGCGGAACGGCAAGGGGCAGCGGTCTTGGGACGCGGATGCGAAGGCGGAGCCAACGCGCGATCTGGAGCCGGTTGCCGCCATCGAAGAGAAAGAGAAGGAAGCAACGCACTGGCCGGAGGCCAAGGTCCCCAGCTTCGCAGGATATGCGGGAGGAGGAAGCTCGTCAGAGAGCGACGAGCTGGACATTCCGGCATTTTTGCGGCGAAGCCGATAACCGTATACGCAGGAGATTGCAACAAACCTTGGTAGAAGCAGGAGCAGACGAAGGAACATGGGATACAGAAGTACAGGGCTAATTCTTTCGCTGTTGCTGTTCGTGGGCCTGGCGAACGCGACACCAATACGCCATCATGTGGCAAGCGGCCATCATCGTGCGGCCGTTCACACGGTGGTGTATAGAAGCTCGCGCGGAACATTGCATAGAACCGAGCGCGCTGCGCGCAGCTCTCGTTCTGTATCTCTTCGCCGCACGTCGATTCATGGACGCCTGCGCAGCCGGCGCTATCGGCATTCGCTAGTGTATGAGCGGTTCACGACCAGCAGCTTTGCGGAGAACATGACTGCGGGCGATGTGACGGCGGGTGAAGATCCCGTGGTGCGCGCGGCGGCTGTGGAGGCGCTGGGCGATATGAACGGGACGGTGCTGGCCATCGATCCCTCGACGGGCCGCATCCTCGCGATGGTGAATCAGAAGCTGGCGTTGAGCTCGGGGGCGGAGCCGTGCTCGACGATCAAGGTGGCTGTCGCGCTGGCTGCGTTGAAGGAAGGTCTGGTCAAGGATGACACGCCGGTGAACCTGGGCGGCCATTACTCGCTGGACCTGACGCATGCTCTGGCGAAGTCCGTGAACCTGTACTTCGAGGTGCTGGGGCGGGCGATGGGTTTTGAGCGCGTGAAGCATTACGCGAATGAGTTTGGGTTGGGCGAGCTGGCGGGCTATAACATTCCGGGCGAACAGCTGGGCGTGTATCCGGACACAGTGTTGCCGGAGTCGAAGGGCGGCGTGGGACGGATGTGCTCGTTTGGCGAGAGCATCTCGATGACGCCGCTGCAGCTTGGGGCGCTGGTCTCCGCGATTGCCAATGGAGGGACGCTGTACTACCTGCAGCATCCGACGACGCCTGAGGAGTTGGCGGATTTTGAGCCGAAGATGAAGCGCCAGCTGGACATCAAGGACGTGATTCCGGAGATTCTGCCGGGGATGCGCGGGGCTGTCGACTTCTCCAACGGAACGGCCCGCTCGTTGCGCGAAAACTTTATGCAGTTTCCGGTCTTTGGTAAGACGGGCACGTGCTCGAACGAAGGCACGCGCTTTGGGTGGTTTGTTTCCTATGGGCAGTCGCCTGTAGGGCCGATTGTCACGGTGATCTTCCTTGAGGGTGGACGGCCGACGTTCGGTCCCAAGGCGGCGGAGCTTACCGGTGAGTTCTATCGGGCGATGTACGACCGCAATTACTTCGTGCCCAAGGTTCCTGTGACGCAGGCCTCGATGTCGCTTGGCGGGCGCTGAACTGCCGTCTCTTCGATAACTTGTTGTGTCGGGTTCGGTTTCTGCAAGCCGTCGTCTGGTAGACAATGACGGAATGGAGATTCTGACTGCGGCGCAGATGAGCGCGATCGACCGGCGTTCGGTGGAGAGCGGCGTCTCCGTGCGTGAGCTGATGGAGAACGCGGGTGGCGCGGTGGCGCGTTTTTGCCTGCGGCAGTATCCGGATAATGGTTTGGGCAATGGTCTGGTCGCTGTTCTGTGTGGGAAGGGAAATAATGGCGGCGATGGATTGGTTGCCGCGCGGCATCTTGCCCTGGCGGGACGACGGGTTCGGGTTGCGCTGCTGGGCGCGTCCAGCGAGTTGAAGGGTGAGGCTGCGGCTGCGTGGGCCGCGGCTGAGGGCGTGCAGGGACTGGAGCTGCGGCCTGTCTCCGATGAGGATGGCGTGCGAAAGGCGCTCGCGGATGCGGCGCTGATTCTCGATGCTGTTGTGGGTACGGGATTCAAGCCGCCACTACGGGGTTTGGCGGTAGCCGCACGGGATGTTGTTGCGGAGATGAAGGCGCCGGTTGTTGCGGTGGATCTGCCCAGCGGATGGGATGCGGATTCGATGTTGCAGTTTTCTCTCGCTGACGATGGCAAGAGCAGCAGCGCGTTTCGTGCCGATGCGGTTGTGACGTTCGTCGCTCCGAAGCTGGCGCATGTGTTTGGGCATCTGACGCCCGATCGAACGTTCGGGCCGGTGGTGGTGGCGCCGATTGGGACGCCGGCTGAGGCGTTCGAGAAGAGCGATTTATGTTGGGCGGGCGAGGCGAAGCGGCTGACGGAGCAGCGGCGAGATATCAACGGCAACAAGGGCAAGTTTGGTCATGTGTTGATCGTTGGCGGCAGCTTAGGCAAAGCTGGAGCGCCGTCGATGGCGAGCCTGGCGGCGATGCGGGCTGGAGCAGGGCTTACGACAGCAGCGGTTCCGCGAGAGATTTTGCCGACCGTGGCCGCGGTTGCGCCGGAGCTGATGTGTGTGCCGCTGAGGGAGAGATCAGAGAACAGAGAACAGAGATCAGAGATCAGAGATCAGAGAACGGAGAGCAGAGAACAGGGATCAGGTGGCGAGGGCGGATTGGATTTGGAGCAGCTTGAGGCGGAGGAACTTCAGGAGTTGTTGAAGGGCATCAGCGTGGTGGGGATGGGGCCGGGACTTGGGCAGGAAGGGACGACGCCGGAGTTTGTGCGGACGTTTGTGGAGCGCGTCTCGCTGCCGATGGTGCTCGATGCGGATGCGCTGAATGCGCTGGCGGGGCGGACGGAGTTGTTGAAGCGTGTGGCCGCGATGACCGATGCGAAGGGCAAAGCGCGAACGATTGTGTTGACGCCGCATCCGGGCGAGATGGCGCGGCTGCTGGGATCGAGTGTGAAAGAGGTTGAGGGAGATCGCGTCGGCATCGCGAGACGGTTTGCGAGCGAGCACGGCGTGACGCTGGTGCTGAAGGGATGGCGGACGCTGGTTGCTCATCCGGATGGGCGTGTTGCGGTGAACACGACCGGCAATCCTGCGATGGCCAAGGGCGGGAGCGGCGATATTCTTACGGGAATTGTTGCGGCGATGCTGGCGCAGTATCCGGAGAGTGTGGCCGAGGCTGTCGAAGCGGCGGTGTTTCTTCACGGCCTGGCGGGAGACTTTGCCACGGTCGAGCAGGAGGAGCATACCGTGCTCGCGACGGATACGGTGCGGCATCTGTGGAGGGCGTTTCGCGCGCGCGTGACGGACCAGGACGGGTTTACCTGGATTGCGGGACTTGCGATTGCTGGTGTGTGCAATGGCTGAGTTCACGCGCGAGAAGCGGCTGCGTACACGCAGCGTTGCCGGAACGATTGCGCTGGGCGAGATGATGACCGAGCTGCTGCGCGCGCCCAAGCTGGTGTTGCTGCGCGGCGATCTTGGGGCGGGCAAGACGACGCTGGTGAAGGGAATGGCGGCGGCGCTGGGCGCGGCCGAGGCGGACGATGTGGCGAGCCCGACCTTCACGCTGGTGCATGAGTATCGCGGGCGCACGCTGCGGCTCTTTCATCTGGACCTTTATCGGCTGGAGAAAGAGTCCGAGCTGGAGGCGCTGGGCGTGTGGGAGATGCTCGATCAACCGGACGCGCTGGTGCTGGTGGAGTGGGGCGAGCGCTTTCCGGGGTTGGTGAGCCGCGCCGACGCCGAGGTGCTGATCGAAGGCGGCGAGAATGAGACGGAGAGACTGCTGCTGGTCCGCTGGACCGGCTGAGGCGAAGCAGGAGCGGTCCACTTGAAACCGATGCACTGTGAAACACAGCGAGCGCCGTCGGCGATCGTTGCTCGCGAGCGGCGCTCCTTTTTTCGGGCGCGGTTTTGTGCGCGGTTGGCGTGCGCGGCTGCTTTCTGCGCGGGCTCGTGGTCTAGCGAGCTCTTCAGTTGGCGTTGGTGCGGGCACGGATGCCGATGAAGCTGGGAACGAAGACGGTGAGAGCGAAGACGGTGGTAATCAGAAGATCGTACATACGTAGTTCTCCTTGCGCGCATGGTATAGCTCTGCGCGGACCCAAATGCTGGGGTTGTCGATGGTGTCTTCAGTGTGGGCGGGTGTGAGGTCTTGACTCAGCCGTCGCAGCACTGGCAAATTTTGTGGCCCCCGGCGAGAAGAGCTGGCTTGCTGGCCGCGCTCAGGAACGCCGTGTATGTGTGTTCATACGGATGAGATATGAAGATGGTTCCAGGCGATTCGTAAATATCGCACAAATGTTCGTTTATCGGTCGAATCTTGCCTTGAAATGTAAGGGGATATTAAGGAATACGTACGCGCGGCGATTTAGTTCCACGGCCGGTGAAGCGATAGACGGCGCAGAGCTCGTCGCCGGTGGAACCGTACTCCTTTTGCTGGGCGATGGCGGCGAGATCGGCGAGGTGATCGTCGGGGGACATCGGGATGCGACCTATCCAGAGGCGTTTGAAGGCGGGATGGCGATCGAGAAGAGAGTCGTGCTCTGCGTTGACATAGAAGAGATCGACGGGGCGAGGGTCGTGGGCGAGTTCTGTCTCAACATGACGCAGGAATTTTTGCAACACGCGCGCCTCGAAGGGATGGAAGAGATGCGCGAGGAGCGGCTCGAGTGGGAGCGGGTGCTTGGCTGCGTCGCCCTGGTGTAGCTGGAGCGGCGCGAGCAGATTGGCGTTCGCCTGCGGCTTCCAGAGCGAGATGTTGTTTTTTGCGATGGAGACGAGCTGCGGATTGAGCTCGATGCCTTCGACGCGGAGGAAGGGATATTGCGAGGCGACGAGCATGGCGCGGCCCTTGCCGGCGCCGACGTCCAGGAAGACGGTGCGCTCGATGGGAGCGCCTGGATGCAGACGCTGCAGCCAGAGATCAAGCAGCGAGGAGAGGATGCTGGGAGCGATGCCGTAGTAGGCGGTGAGGTCTTCGATACGCGCCTGCGTTCCGCGGGCGATGACGGAGTTGGGCAGAAGGCCAGAGGTGTCGGTGCCATGGAACTGATCGAAGGGGTGAATTACGGGGGGATGAATCGCGGGCTTGCGGCGAGCCATGGTCAGACCTGCTCGCGGGAGAGGATGGGGAAGAGAGCGGGAAGCATCTCGATCTCGCTGCGCGAGATTTCGGGAAGGCCGGCGAGGAGGTTCTCGATCTGGGCGCGAAGCTGCGCGTTGCGAAGCTCGTCGTTGCCGGGAGCGCGGAGAACGACGTGAGCGGCGAAGCGCGGCGCAACGCCGCGAATGTTGGCGCCGGGGGCCTGGTTATCCAGAGTCAGAGCAACCGATTGCACCAGACCGAGCTCGACGACGTTGCGGTGGAGCACAGGGTCGTAGCAGTTGCGCAGGGCATCGAGCAGGTCGGAGTCAGTCATGGTTTGCGTCAGTTTGTCTTGTGTCTGTTTTATGATCGCGAGAAGGTGCGGATTCAGGAGCTCACGTCACGATGCTGACGGACGCAGACGTCGAGATGGCGCGTGCTGCGCTGCTTCCACGCATCGTTGGCTGAGGCGTGGCGCCCGCTTTCACGATAGAAGAGCAACCAGGTCTGGCAGCCGTTCAGATCGGCCTTCCCGGCTCCCGTGGCGGAGGCCATCTGCTGATTGAGATTGTGCAGCGCGGGTTGAAACTGCGGATCGGGCGCATCGCGCAGAACGGCGGCGTGGTCAAAGGCCTGCCAGGCGGGGGATTGCGGGATGGGGCCGGTTGCCGCGGGGAGGGCTGCGGGCGCGCTGATTCGCTCGCGGGCACGACGCGAACGCACAAGATTGTAGACGCCCAGGGCGAGAATGACGGCGATGAGGACGTAGTGGCGCGGACGAAAATGCATAGAGGAGGGCTAGTGCGTACGCTCGACAAGGAAGAGCGCGAGTGACTTGAGTGGATCGGCTGGTTCGCCGAAGGGCTCGAGTGCGGCGAAGGCATCGGCGATGAGCGAAACGGCGTCCTTGCGGGACTGCTCGATGCCGAAGACAGCGGGCCACGTGGCCTTGCTGGTAGCCGAGTCTTTGCCTGCGGTCTTGCCGAGCTCGGCCGAGGTTTGCGTGACGTCGAGGATGTCGTCGACGATTTGGAAGGCGAGGCCCGCCTTTTCGCCGAAGATGCGGAGACGGGAAATCGTCTCTTCCGCGGTGCAGGCGAGACGTGAGGTCTTTTCCTGGGCAGAGAGACAGTAGCCGAGACCGAGAAGACCACCACAGACGATCGACGTTGTGATGAGCGCGCCGGTCTTGGCGCGATGGATGCGCTCTACGATCTCGGCGGTGGGCTTGTGGCCTTCGCTTTCGAGATCCATCACCTGTCCGCCGATCATGCCGGGCTGCAGATCGCCGGGAGTGCCGGAGCCTGGGACGGGGCCGACGCCGGTGCCGATGGCGAGGGAGAACTCGCGCACGATTTCGACGACGGCCGCGGCGGGCGCGGGAAGGGCGGCGATGGTTTGAAAGGCGAGTGTCTGCAGGGCATCGCCGGCGAGGATGGCGGTGGCTTCGCCGAAGGCGACGTGGCAAGTGGGCTTGCCGCGGCGGAGGTCGTCGTTGTCCAGCGCGGGGAGATCGTCATGGATCAGCGAGTAGGTGTGGACCAATTCAACTGCCGCGCCAAGCTCAGCTGCGCCGCTGGGCAGAGTGTGTGCGACGCAGCGCGCGGCCTCCATGCAGAGGATGGGGCGGAGGCGCTTGCCGCCGGCGAAGGTGGAGTGGCGCATGGCGCGATGGATGGAGTGGGGTTCGACGGTCGCGGGTGGAAGCAGACGCTCGAGAGCGTCGTCGGCGAGCGCGGCGCCGGTCTTCAGAAGTGTTTGTACGTCGGCGGTCATGCTGTCAGGTCTTGATTGTACGTGAGCGCAGAAGGGCGGCTGCGAGCACGACGAGCGCGGCAAGGGTGACTGCGTCGCCGAGCGTCTGATCCCAGGTTCGATGCCAGCGAATGTCGATGATGGAGTCGCCTGCGGGCAGTGCGACGGCGAGCAGACCGTCGTCGCGCTGGAGGTGATTGGAAAGCAGAGAGCCGTTACGAGTGACCTGCCAAGCTGGGTAGTCACGGAGGTTGAGGACAAGGGTCTCGGATTGAATGAGATGCAGATCGAGGCGATGAGGAGCGAGGCCGGAGATGGTTTGATCGAGCGGGTGCGGCGCGTCGTAGTTGACGATGGTTGCGGCGGGGTTTGGGACGGTACCGGGAGCGAAGGCGGAGGGGGCGGGTGAGAGCCAGTAGCCGGGGTCGTCCCAGCGGAGGACGTCGTTGTCGGCGTTGGTGGGCGTGTACTCGTCGGTGGGGGCGGCGCCGTGGTGAGTGCGGAAGAGTTGTGCGCGGGTTGTTGGAATGTCTGAGAGTTCGCAGGATTGGCGGAACTCGGAGATGCCCCATGTACTGGCGCAGGCCGCGAGAGCGAGGGCGAGTGTGACGCTCGTGATCGCGAAGGCGCGGATGGGTGTCTTCGCTCGAAAGAAGAGGAGAGCGACCGCGAGCGCGAGGATGGCGCCGAGGAGAAAAAGGAGTCGCCAGGGGAATTGCAGGAAGGCGAGCTCGGGCAGGTGCTGCCAGACCAATGTTGAGAGCGGCGTGAGAAGGAAGGCGATGATGGCGGTGAGGAGGGCCAGAACTGCGAGCGTTGCGGGGATGGTTTCTGCGCCGGCGTCGAGCGGCTTCGCATGGTTGCGTTTGCGGCGATTGAGGAGCCATGCGCTGAGCAGGACGGCGGATGTTGCGGCGAGCAGGCTGATGGCGAGGAGGCTGGCGGTGCGCAGGACGGCATCGTGCGGGGCGTCGCCGGTATGGCCGAAGAGGAAGTTGTCCTGAAAGCGCATGTTGGGGATGATTGCCATGGCGACTTGAACGTAGCGGCGTTCGTAGGCGGCGGGGAGAAGATAGAACGCGGGGAGAGCAAGACCGAGCGCGCCTCCGGCCGCGAAGCGCGTCAGGAGGGTAAGGGATTCGTGAGTGCGTGTTGGTTCGGTGGGGTGCGGCTTGCGGAGAAAGAGAGTGATGCATCGGATGATGGCGATGGCGATGAGCGTGTAGACGCCGATGACCGCGGCTGGCGCGTTGGTGAGCCAGAGCAGAGCCAGCGGTATCGCGAGGCCGGGGATGGTTGGCTTGCGGCGCAGTGCGGCGAGCAGCAGCAGAGGCAGCCATGCGGCGGCGAGAAGTTCGCCGTAGGCTGTGCGCTCGAAGGCGGTGAAGAGCATATAAGGATTGGCGATGTAGATGGCGCTGGCCAACAACGCGATGGGCGGAGAGACGAAGGCGCGTGCGAGGCGGTACATCGCGAGCCCGGCGCCAAGCAGCGCGAGCCATGTGAAGACGAGCGGAGTTGCGGAGATGGGAAGCGAGAGCGTGAGCGCGGCGCCGAGCATCCAGGAGAGTGGTGGATAGAAGAGGAAGCGCGGCTCGCCGGCGTTCCATGCGGCCGAGTAGGTCCAGGCCGGGTCGAGCGTTCCGTGACGGAGTTGCGCGGCGGCGTCCAGCCAGCTCTGCAGATGGAAGCCGAAGTCGTGGCCGCAGGAGCAGCCGTGCAGGAGCAGCGGCAGAGTCGTGAGGAAGGCGAGGAGCGGGAGGGCGAGGAGATAGAGGGATTCGGATCTCCAGCGTCTCGGGTCGCGCATCGTTCTATTCTCACCCAGGTCTCGCCCAGATCTCACCTGGGTCTCACTCGGGCAACAGGGTAAGCGTGTGTTTTGTGTCGGGGTGGTTCAAGGGAAGAGTGAAGGTTATGCCGCGCAGCCAGGGCAAGAACTGATCGAGATACCAGGGGCTGTCGGGATTGCCGGATTCGCCGGTGGTGAGGTTGGCGGAGGTGGCGTCGGGGTTGGCGAGATCGGCGGTGAACCGCTCGCTGGAACCAAAGCTGGGGCCGATGGCGTCGATGGTGGTGGCGTCGCCGCCGATTGCGTGCGCTCCACTACCGGGGGATGTGCCGAGCATCCAGCGAACCAACGGCTTGTCTACAAAGAGTGGATGCCCGATGGCTATCTGATGGGTGGCGCCGTACTGCCAGTGGGAGAGATCGGCGGGAGCGTGCGCGTTGCGGAGGCCGCGCTCGGTGGCGTCGGTGAGCAGATCATCCCAGCTTCCGATTCCCGAGGGCAGCCAGCGCGCAGGATTGTGCGCGAGGAGATCTTCGAGCGCCGTGGTTTGTTCGTTCCAGAGATAGAGGCGCGCGAGCGTCTGGGCGCGGCTACGAGAACAGTGGTCGTGCGCGACGATCTGCGGAACGAGCAGCAAGGGCCAGAGCTCGGCGTGGGCGGCGGCGACGATGGCTGCGGCTGGAGAGTCTTCAGACATGTCGCCCGGCCAGCTGCGGAGAAGATTGGCAGCCTGGCGCAGGCGGCCGGCGTCGCCTGCGCGGGCTGCGGTTGATGCATGGTCGATGGCGTAGGCGATGCGCTGCGCGAGGAGCAGATCGAACTCGGAGTGCTGATCGTTCTGGACCGCGAGCATGGATTGTGGCGTGAGGCCGGTGCGGCCCTCGAGGAGATGATCGATGCGTTCGACGCGGTAGGGGTCGACCCAGTCGAGTGTGAGGGCGTAGGGATAGTTGTCGGGCGTGATGCGCGCGTTGGCGGTGGCGAGAACGCCGGAGGGGGGATCCTGAATCGACGGGAGTGCGTTGTACGGGATGTAGCTGGACCAAGCCTGATCGGCGTTGAGCGCGTCGACGGGAATGGGCGAGATGGGCGAGCCGATGGAGTAGTTCTGGTCGATGGGTAACGCCGGCAGAGTCTGATCCGTAGTTGGCTGTGTTGGTTGAGGCGCAGCTTGCGGAGTGGGGAGCGAACGATGGCGCGTGCGGCGGCGCGCGGGCTCGTAGGCGGTGAGCTGCCAGTGAGGCGCGATGGATGAATCGTTGGGCAGTAGTTGTGCCTGTGCGTCGTCGTCCTCTTCGTCGGACTCGGGTTCAGGCTCGGGCATGACGAATTGGGGCGCCGCACGAGGGTGCTGGACGGCGGGGCCACGGATGGGGATGCGGCCGACGGCGTGATAGCCGATGTGGCCGTGATCGTCGGCGTAGATGAGATTGAGCGAGGGGCCGCCGAAGGTGGCGAAGGCCGCGACCAGCGACGCGCTGTCGGTTGCGGTGTCGATGGGAAGGAAAGATGCGTTGAGGGTGCTGGGGTCGTAGAGGGTCCAGGCGAGCGAGAGCGCACGATGCTCGGAGTGGAAGAGCGGAGAGATGATGGGCGTTTCGATAGTGGTTGTGCCGACGATGGTTGCGCCGATGGTGTGGGGGACGGTCTCGACGTCGAGAGAGAGGTTGCGGCCGCCGCGCACGATGATCTGCTCGGCGTGATGCTCGACCGGGAGCCAGGCTCCGTCGGGCCGCTGGTATTCGATGTCGGAGCCGGAGCCGCGCAGATGTTCGATGCGGATGTCCTGCACGTCGGCGTTGAGATTGGTGAAGCTCCAGGCGACGTGCGCGTTGCGGCCGACGAGAACCCAGGGGATGCCGGGCAGGGTAAAGCCTTCGACATCGATGGGGAAGTTGCCGGATGCGCCGGGCGCATGCAGGGCGGCCTCGTACCAGATGTCGGGAACACTGAGACTGAGGTGCATATCGTTGGATAGGAGCGGCGCGGCTGAAGCGGAGCGCGAAGGGGCGACGGCCCAGTTGTTGGAGCCGGCGCGGCAGTCTTCGCAATGCGGTGGTGAGAGCGCAGCGGAGACGGCGAGCAGATCGCGCGGGTTGGCAGGCGCGGGCGATTCCAGTTTCGACTGCGTGTTGTCGAGAGGAATCTGGTCGATCACGTGAGGCGTGGTCAGGTCAGGCGGCGGCTGGGTGGGCGGACGGTCGCGCCAGGAGCCGGTGGGGTAGAGGTCGCTGAGCAGAGCTGGAGGAAGGTGGCGCGACAGCGATTCGCGATCGAGCTTTTCGGGGAAGCTGGTGGAGAGATCCTGCCACATGACGAGAGAGACGAGCAGCGAATCGCGCGGAGTCCAGGCGCGAGGCGTGTAGCGGAGGAGATGAAACTCCACCGGCAGATGGTCGCGATGGGTGTCGATGAAGGCGTTGACGCCGCGCGCGTAGGCCTGAAACTGGTGGAGCTGATCGGGGGTGAGGTTCTGGGCGGCACGGTCGGCGGCGGCGCGAAGCTGCAGATAGCGCTGGCGCTTGTCGTGGTCGGCGAGGCGCGGGCCGAGAATCTCGGCGAGCTCGCCGGCGGCGTGGCGGCGAAGGATGTCCATTTGCCAGAGACGGTCCTGCGCGGTGACGAAGCCTTGCGTGAAGAGCAGGTCGTCGAGGTTGTCGGCGCG
>DATCFM010000109.1:0-14429 GCA_036509515.1 Acidobacteriaceae bacterium | reverse complement strand
GGATCTGGAGTTGGCCGCTCGCGCTGGAGGGGCAGGTGCCGGTGGTGTCGCTGAAGAACGAGGGGGAGCTGATGTCGGGGGCGCCGACGGAAGGTACCGTCACGGTGTAGCTGCCGGTGTTTTCGACGGTGAGAGGGAGGTCGCCATCGACGGTGTCGGTGGTGTAGACGAGCGTGCTGGTGGGGAAGGTCAGCGAGGAGGTGGTGCGATTGACCTGCACGAGGCCGGCGACGGTGTCGGAGACGAGGAGGTCGCCATTGGGAAGGCGGGTGACGCCGGCGGGCGTGGCGAGAGTGGATCCGGTAAGGGCGATGGGGAAGGCTGAGCCGGTGAGGGGAGACTCGACGAGGCGGCTGTTGCCGGTATCGGCGATGGAGAGGCCACCGGCGGCGTTGACGACCACCCCGGCGGGCGCGGAGAGTGTCTCGCCGGCGATGGGCACGACCGTGGCGGGGTTGGTGAGACTGACGGTCGTGTGGAGATCGATGTTGACAATGCGGTTGTTGGTCGCGTCAGCGACGAAGAGGGCGTCTGCATCGTCGACGGAGAGGCCTTCGGGGCCGGCGAGCGGGGTGCCGAGACCGGTGAGCGTGAGGGTGACGGCGGCATTGCCGTTTTCGAGGTCGATGCGGACGATGCCGTTGGTGGCGGCGTCGGCCGCGTAGAGATAGCCGAAGCCATCGACGGCGAGGCCCGTGGGCTGGCCGAGGACAACGCCGGTGATGACAAGCGGCGCGACTGTGCCGCCCGGGGGCAGGCTATAGATGGTGCTGGTGTTGGGCGATGAGATGTAGAGCGTGCCGTCCCCGGTGATGGTGATGGAGGAGAAGGGCGCGCCGGAGGGCGAGGCAGGAATGGTTCCGACGACGGTGTACGCGCCGGTGGTGTCGCGCTCAAGGATGCGGCCGTTGACAGCGTCGTCGATGAAGAGATTGCCGTTGCCGTCGAATACGGTGGAGGAGGGGTTGAGGGTTGCAGGGGAGAGGCTGGCGGCGGATGTCGTGGCGACGGCGGCCGCGGGAGAGAGAACGACCTGCGGGCCGAGGCCGGCTCCGCGGAGGGGAACTCGATTGGTAACAGTTCCGGTGCCGTCTTTGATGAAGAGCTCGCCGAGGCGGAGGCCCAGGACGGAGGGCTTGAAGGCGATGGAGATGGTGCAGGTGACCGGGCCCGCGAGCGTTCCGACGCAGGTCTGGTTGGAGATGACAAAATCCTTGCCGGTGGCGCCGTCGGTGAGGGCGTCGATGGCGCCGACGGTGACAACGTGGCCGGCGGCGACGGAAAAGGTGAGGTTCGTGGTGGTGGAGGTGGTGCCGATGGGGACACTGCCGAAGTCGACGGGGCCACCGGGCGAGAGCGACTGCGCGAGAGCTGCGCCGGAGAGGCCGGCCACGGCGAGGAAAAGAAGCCACAGGGAGCGCAGGAGCGTACTGGGATTCCTTACGGGGCTCCGGTGGTGGCGCGAGCTGGCTTCGCGCGGCGTATGCATTCCCATCCTTCACCTTGCGGCCCGAGAGCCTGGTGTTGCGCGGCGCGACAGTTAGGCTAGGTAATTACCCTGGCAATCACCTTGGGAGAGCTCGCGCCGAGTAGGCTCTCCCCTGACCTTTCCCGAATTGATACAGCGACTCCTCGCATGATGCGCCACCTCAGAGGCCACTGCGCACGGAGTTTGCCCGAGGTTGCTGAGTTTAGCAGCACCACAACGGTAACCAATTCCCCAGCCGGGGGATGGCAACGCCGGACGAAAGCGTCAGAAAGAGGGCGGACGGTGCTATGCTTGCGGGCAATCTGGAGAGGGTCTGAGGCAGAGAAAGCGGACGCTCGAAGCGGCTGATGAGGAGAGAGGCATGGGTTCAGGAGGATGGCTTTCACCTGAAGAACAGCCGCAGGTGGCGGCAGCGCAAGAGTTTCGGCCGGTTCAGACGGAGGCGCGTGGTGCGGCGTATGAGCTGCGGCCGCTGAGCCTGGGCGAGATCCTGGACCGGACGTTCGCCGTTTACCGGGCACACTTCTGGCTGTTTGCGGGGATTGCGGCGCTCTCGGGAGCGGTGCAGCTGATCGCCAATATGATCCAACTTTTGGTGTACCGCGGAGTCGTGATACGACCTGGTTTTGTGGGGGTTGCGGCGCTGGAACGGCAGGCCGGCGGCGGGGTGACGGGGCTGCTGTTCTTCATGGCGACGGCCGTGACGCAGGCGGCGACGGTGTGGGCGTTGAGCGAGGTTTATCTGGGACGCCAGGCGACGATCGCGGAGTCGGTGCGGGCGGTGATCGGGAAGTGGCTGCGGTATGTGGGGATCGCGCTATGGCAGGCGTGGAGTCTGTTGTGGCTGCCGGTGTTGCTGATTGTGCCTGGAATGGTTTTGATTCCGTTTGCGAGGGGATACAGATGGCTGGCAGGCGTGCTGATCTTTCTAGGCGCGACGGTTGGTTTGGTGTTTGGCGTGATTTTCTTTCTGCGCAACATGCTGGCGGTGCAGGCATCAGTGGTGGAGCGGCTGAAGGTCCGAACGTCGATGCGGCGGAGCAAGATACTGTCTTCAGGAGCGAAAGGACGGATCTTCGTTGTGCTGCTGATCGCGTGGTGCCTGTTCATGGTCGCCGGGATCCTGGAGATGCCGATGGCGTTCGTGGTGGGCTTTGGGGCGCTGCGCGGCGAGCAGCATATTCTGGCGCAGGCGGGTGTGCTGGTGGTGAACTTTGTGGCGCATACGCTGGTGTCGCCCGTGGCACTGATCGGGTTGTCGCTGGTGTATTTCGATCAGCGGGTGCGGCAGGAGGCGCTGGACCTGTTGCTGATGCTGGGCGGAGGAGCGGAGGCTGGACCGAGCGCCGAGGTTGCCGGACCGGCGCCGCTGCCGAGGCAGGAGGGTGCGAGTTTTTAAGGGGGCGACATTTCTTCCGGTCGATATTCTCGGCGCTTCGAAGAGAAAGCAGGTCCTTCGCCCTTCGGCTTCGCTCAGGGCTCAGGGTGACAATTATTCAGGGATGACGGCGATCTCTCAAGGGATGATGACGATCTTTCAGGGGTTCAGATCAGTAGAGCTACGGGCGTGGGGTGGAGTGCGGCTGCGGTGTGGGTGGGTTTGCATCGCTTTATTCACGCTAATGAGTGGGTACGTGCCCGGCGGTGTGGCGCAGGCGGTGAAGACGCAGGCAAATGTTGTGGCACAGGTGCGCGTGGCGAATGGGGAGACGTCTGCGCAGGAGACAGAGTTTGTTCGGGCACAGGCGGCGGCGCGTGAGGTTCTGGCGCGTGCTGAGTTTCAGTCGCCGCAGTTGACATGGTGGGACCGGCTGAAGACGAAGATGTTTGGCTGGCTGTCGCAGCTGTTTATGAGCATCGATCGCGTGACCAGCAACTCGCCGTGGCTGGGACGGTTGCTGGAGTGGCTGCTGTTTCTGGGTGCGGCGGTGGCGCTGCTGGTGTGGTTGCTGCGCATGGTGCGCCGGCAGAGGATGCGCGTGGCTCTGGGGGGTGCGGCGCAGGCTTCGACTGAATGGGCTCGGGAGAGTGAAGACTGGCAGCGATTGGCGGAGGAGCACGCCGCGCGAGGAGCGTGGCGCGAGGCGATCCATGCGCTGTACTGGGCGGCGATTGTGCTGCTGGAGCGGAAGCGAGCGTGGCGGCATAATCCAGCGAGAACGCCGCGCGAGTATGTGCGGCTGCTGCGCGCGGGTTCGCTGGAACAGCGGGAGCTGCGCGGATTGACGAGTGCGCTGGAGCGGACGTGGTACGGGCAACGGCCGGCGCAGGCAGAGGAATATGGCGAGGCACAACAGAGTCTGGATCGGCTGGCGAGCGGGCGCGAGGCGGCTGAGGGAGGGCGCGCGTGAGCGAGACGGCGCGCCGGAGCGGGCGATGGAGTGACAGGGCGATGGTGCTGTGGCTTGCGGCCGCGATGCTGGTGCTGATTGTGGGCGTGAGCGTGCTGGCTCCGCAGGATGAGCAGAAGGATCCGCGGCCGACGACGTACAACACAGGACCGAATGGAGCGAAGGGTGCGTTTCTGACGCTGAAGGCGATCGGGAGAGACAGCTCGCGGTGGGAGAGGCCGCTTAGGGAGCTGGATGCAATTCCGGCGGAGCACACGACGCTGATGCTGGCGGCGCCGGAGTACACGGCGTTGGAGAAGGATGAAATTGCGGCGGCGGTGAAGCGGTTTCTGGAGCGCGGCGGGCGGGTGTTGACGACGGGGCCGAGTGGAGCGCTGCTGCTGCCAGGCGGGAGTGCGGGGCCGCCGTCGATGATGCAGCTGGGGCCATGCAGAACGACGCCGGGAGAGGGGCCGCTGGCTGCCGCGGGGAGAGTGCGGATGATCGACGCGGCGAGGTGGACGGGCAAGGACACGAAGATCGAGATTGCGGAGCGTTGCGGCAAGGACGCTGTTGTGGTGCAGATGAGGGTGGGGAGAGGCGAGGCGGTGTGGTGGAGCACGGCGAGCGCGTTGACGAATGCAGAGTTGAAGACGGATGCGGATCTGAGGCTGCTGTTGCTGAGTGTGGGTGATGGACGCGCGGTGGTTTGGGATGAGTCGCTGCATGAGAAGGTGCCGGGCATTTGGAGTACGGCGCACGGACTGCCATTGTGGTGGCTGAGCGGACAGGTGGTGTTGCTGGCTGGGCTGCTGGTGCTGAGCTTCAGCCGGAGGAGTGGGCCACTGCGTGCTCCGGTGATGGTGCCGCGGAGTTCGCCGGTGGAGTTTGCGACGTCGATGGGCGATCTGTATGAGAAGGGACGGGCGACGGGTGCGGCGACCGAGGCGGCGCGGCGGAGGCTGGTGCGAGTGATGATGCGCGAGGCGGGCGTGCCGCAGAGCGCGGTCGACGGTGGACCGCAGGCGGTGGTGGCGGCATTGAAGGAGCGGCTGGGTGGAGACTGGAGTACGGTGGGCGAGCATCTGCGGCAGGCGGGTGAGGCAGCGCGAGAGAATCCCGCGGCACGGGCGGCCCTGGAGCTGGCGCGTGCGATGGCGGAAGATGCAGAGAGGATTCGTGCGGCGGTGCGGCCGGGTTCGCGGGCCGTGCGCGGTGTTCGTGTGGCTTAGTGTTTGGACTGGATGCGGCGATGAAGATGGATTTTGTTTAGTTGTGAGTTATGGAGGAGGAGTGGATGAGTGAAGGTGTGGCGGCGGCGAGTGAGTTGTTTGCGCGTGGACAGCAGGAGATTGGGCGCGTGATTGCGGGACAGGAAGAGGCTGTCGCGCAGGCGCTGATGACAATGCTGTGCGGTGGTCATGCGCTGGTGGAGGGCGTGCCGGGTGTGGCAAAGACGCTGGCGGTGAAGACCCTGGGGCGGTTTCTGGGGCTGGAGTTTCGGCGCGTGCAGGGAACGCCCGACATGATGCCGGCGGACATTCTGGGGACGAGTGTGTTTTCGCCCGCCTTCGGGGACAGGCCGGGGGGGTTTAGCTTTCATCCGGGGCCGGTGTTTACGCAGTTTCTGCTGGCGGATGAGATCAATCGGATGCCGCCGCGGACGCAGGCTGCGCTGCTGGAGTCGATGGAGGAGCGGCAGGTGACCGCGGATGGAGAGCGGCATGCGCTGGATGAGTTCTTTACGGTGTTTGCGACGCAGAACCCGGTGGAGTTTGAAGGAACGTATCCGCTGCCGGAGGCGCAGCTCGATCGATTTCTGCTGAAGATCAAGGTGGGATATCCGGAGATTGCGGAGGAGCGCGTGGTACTGGAGCGGCATCATGCGGCGACGGATGCGGCGGGGCTGGCGGAGACTCCGATTGAGGCGGTTCCGTTTGCGCTGCTGGCGGAGGCGCGGCGGGAGATTCGCGCGGTGCGTGTGGAGACGGCGATTTTTGATTATTTGCTCGCTATCGTGCGCAGAACAAGAGAGTGGCCGGCGATTGCGCTGGGAGCGAGTCCGCGGGCGGGCACTTCCCTTCTGCTGGTCGCGAAGGCGATGGCGGCGCGCGAGGGACGGGATTTTGTGGTTCCCGATGACGTGAAGGAGGCGGCGGCGCCAGTGCTGCGGCATCGGCTGGTGCTAAGGCCGGAGGCGGAGCTGGAGGGGATGGATGCGGATCGCGTGGTGAGAGAGGTGTTGGCGGCGACGGCGGTGCCGAAGTGATCAACAGTGAATAGGGAGCAGTGAATGACGAATAAAGCCAGCGACCGGCAGCCTCACAAGCTTCGCGGCTTTCTTCGCTTTGCGCGCCTAACCTGGAGTTTTCTTCTGATTCTTTTGATTTTTCTTTTGCCGCGAGGGCTTCACTCTCAAAGTTCTTCGACCAACATTTCATCCCAGACCCCAACCATCACCGCGACATCCAATCTCGTGATTGTGCCGGCGCTTGTGCGCGGTTCGTCGGGGGGTCTGCTGCCAACCCTCCACGCCTCCGACTTTGTGCTGACGGACAATGGTGTACGTCAGGTCGTCACGCTTGAAGATACTGAGCATCAGCCACGGTCGGTACTCGTTCTCCTGCAGACCGGCGCGGCCGCAGGGGAGGAGCTTCCGCTCTATGCCAAGCTCGGCACGATGCTCTCTTATCTCACAGCCAACTCGGCGCACCGAGTTGCGTTGGTGGAGTTCGACAGCCAACCTGAATATGTATGGGATTTCACACCTGATATCGCGGATATTGAGGACGGCTTCACTCATCCCAATGCAGGCGATGGAGGGGCTGCCATACTCGACGCAATGAGCTATGGCATCAATCTTCTGCGCAAAGAGCCACCTACCTACCGTCGCATCATCCTGCTGATTAGTCAGACGCATGACGACGGCAGCCGCGTTCACGCTGAAGATATCGTTCGGCGGCTGGGCGAGAACAATATCACTATTGAGGGCATTACCTTCTCGCCTGAAAAGACCTGGCTGAAAGATCAGTTCACGAAGCCACGCCACGAAAATGCGCCCTACCAACTCTCGCCCAATCTTCCGCCTTTGCTGCATACCTTCGATCTCGGTACGCCTCTTAGCGTCGCGTTTAGCGCGATGCGTAAAAATACTTCGGCAGAGGTAGCCGTGCTTTCGGGCGGGGAGTCGCTTCCCTTCGCGACCAAACGGGATCTTGATCAACAGCTGGCGCTGCTAGCCAATCACTTCGCCAACACGTATACGCTCAGCTTTCGTCCTACCTCGAAGCAGCCTGGCTTCCATTCTCTTCAACTTCGGATTGTGGGCCATCCCGAGTTTCAGATCTCCGCACGGACGAGCTATTGGCCGACCACAGAAAGTATTTCCGCTAAATAACATGCAGACACTGATTCCTGAATCCGCGAGTGGGACGGCCACGCCGATGGGGCGGTTTGGCCGGTGGATGGGGTTTGGGCTGACGGCTCGGGCTTTGTTGCTGTTTTGCGCTGGGTTGGTGTTGGCTGTTCCGGGGTTCTGGCATCCGCAGTGGATTGGATTCATGCTTGGGTGGGATGGGCTGCTGGCGGTGTTGTGTGTGGTGGATGCGGTGCGGCTTCCAGGGCCTGAGGCGTTGACGGTGACGCGGAGGTTTCTCGATTCGCCGCAGCTGGGTGAGCCGACACGCGTGGAGATTGCGGTGCGGATGGAGGCGGATGCGGTGATCGATATTCGCGTCGTCGACGATCTGCATCAGGCGTTGGTGGCGAAACCGGAGATGCAGCGCGTGGAGGCGTTTCCTCGGGAGGACGCGGTCTGTGTGCAGACGATCTGGCCGGCGGAGCGTGGGGATTTTGCGATGGGCAAGGTATATCTGCGATATCGCGGGACGCTCGGGTTGGTGGAACGATGGGCTGCGGCCGAACCTGTGGTTGGAAAAGCAGATTCCTCCGCTGCGCTGCAGAATGACAAACCAAAAGAGCTTCAGCGGGTGCGGGTCTTTCCTGCGCACGAGGATAGCCGGGGGCGGGCGGCTTTCTTTCTGCTGCGTGCCCGGCAGATTGAATTGCAGCGGCGGAAGTTGCAGTTGCGCGGGACGGGACGGGAGTTTGAGAGTCTGCGCGATTTTCAGCAGGGGGATGAGCTGCGAAGCGTGAGCTGGACGGCGACCGCGCGGCGCGGGAAGCTGGTGGCGCGGCAGTTTACGGCGGAGCGGTCGCAGCAGGTTTGGGTGGTGCTGGATGCGGGAAGATTGTCAGGGACGGCGTTCCAGCTGAGGCGCGGGGAGCCGGAGCTGGTAGGGGAGACGGTTATCGAGCGCGATCGGGCGCATCGCATGACAGTGACCCAGCTCGATCAGGCGGCGGCGGCGGCGGTGATGCTGGCGCAGGTGGTCGGCGGATCGGGCGACAAGTTCGCGATGATGTCGTATGGACGTGAGATAAGGCAGGTACTGGCGCCGGGTGCAGGTACGGTGCACATGCGGCTGCTGCTGGACTTGCTAAGCCAGACGCGGGCGGAAGCTGGCGAGGCTGACCATCTGCAGGCTGTGGCGCGGCTGAAGAGCTTGCAGCGGCGGCGTGGGCTGATGGTGTGGATTACGGAGTTGGTGGATTCGGCGGGAAAGCCGGAGTTGGTGACGGCCGCGAGTGAGCTGGTACGGCGGCATCTGGTGGTGCTGGTGCTGCTGAAACATCCGGAGCTGGAGGCGCTGGCGGCGCGGGTGCCGGAGACGCGCGAGGAGATGTTTCATTCGGCCGCGGCGCAGGAGATGCTGGAGCGGCGGCGAGCGACCGTCGCGCAGTTGGAGCGGCAGGGAGTGTTGATCGTGGAGACAACTGCGGAGGAGATAGGGGTGCGCGCGGTGAGTGAGTATCTGGAGGTGAAGGCACGCGGGTTGTTGTGAGGCGCGGTAGCTTCTGTGGCGGACACCGACGAACAGCAGGTCCTTCGCTTCGCTCAGGATGACAACTTTATGACTGCAGGTCGGATTTTAGTTCTTCTTTAGCAAGGCCAGGACCTCTTCGGCGTGGCCTTCGGGTTTTACGTTTTCGAAGACGTGGAGGAGTTTGCGGTCGGGGCCGATGAGGAACGTGGTGCGGGCCACGCCTGTTACCGGCTTGCCGTACATCGTCTTCTGGCGGAGGAGGTCGAAGCGCTTGATGAGGGTCTCGTCGGCGTCGGCCAGCAGCGGATATTGGAGATCGTATTTTTCGGCGAATTTCTTTTGCGCTTTGACGGTGTCGCGGGAGATGCCGAGGACAACGACGCCAGCCTTCTTCAATTTTGCGAAATGGTCGCGGAAGCCGCAGGCTTCAATGGTGCAGCCGGGGGTGTCGGCGCGCGGATAGAAGAAGAGGACGACGGGCTTGCCGGCGAAGTGCGAGAGCGCGATGGGATGGCCGTCCTGATCGGGGAGCGTGAAGTCTGCGATGAGGTCGCCGGGCTTGGGTTGCGGCATGGTGGTCTCCTTCAGGTGGTTCGAGAGAAGGATAACGCGGGGCTGGGCGCAAATGGGGAGTGTCGGCTCAAGAAGCAGGCAGCAGATCCTTCCCCTTCGACAGGCTCAGGGTCAGGATGACAATTTCTGGGAGCTCGGCTTTTGTGGCGGCCTGTGCAGCCGCAAATGCAGGTTTCTCCGCTTCGGTCGAAATGACAATTTCTTATCTTCCGATTCTTCGACAGAGCCTAGACGAGAACGCCTTCCTGGGCTTCGTCGTTGATGATCTCCTGGTCGGTGGAGGCGATGGAGCTGGCTTGCGGGAAGTAGGCGTTCGCAAAGTACTGGCCAAGCATGCGGTGGGTGTTGAAGAAGGCGCCGTTGATGGCGATGCAGTGCTGACGGAGGCGCGCCCAGGCGTTCTTGTCGGCGTAGAGGGGAGCGACGGTGTTTTCGAGCCGGGTGTAGAGCAGCTCGGCTTCTTTGGCTTCGTCGTCGAAGTCTTCGATGGCCCAGCCGGTGATGTTTTCGGCGCATCCTTCGATCCACCAGCCATCGAGCACGGAGAGCGAGGGAACGCCGTTGAGTGCGGCCTTCATGCCGCTGGTGCCGGAGGCCTCGTAGGGGCGGCGTGGCGTGTTGAGCCAGACGTCGACGCCGTTGGTGAGCTGCTCGCCGAGGTCCCAGTCGTAGTTTTCGAGGTAGAGGATACGTAGCTTCGGAGACTCGAGCTTGGCGGCTGCGTCGAAGACCTGGCGGATGAGAGCCTTGCCGGCGCCATCGGCGGGGTGAGCCTTGCCGGCATAGATGATCTGCAGGCCACCGATGCGCTCGGCGATGTCGTGAAGTCGCTGGCCGTCGTGAAAGAGCAGCGTGGCGCGCTTGTAGGTGGCGACACGGCGCGCGAAGCCGAGGGTGAGGACGTTGGGATCGAGCTCGATGCCGGTGCGGGACTTTACGGTCGCGACGAGGCGCTGCTTGCCCTGCGCGTGGGTTGCGTCGATGGCGGCGGGGTCGATGCCGTAGACCGAGCGGAGGTACTGGTTGTCATGGCGCCAGGACGGAATCTCTTTGTCGAGGAGCTCTTGAAATGGCTGCGAGAGCCAGGTGGCGGCATGGACGCCGTTGGTGATGGCGTGGATGCGGTACTCGGGGAACATGCCCTGCGAGACCTTGCCGTGCTGCATGGAGACGCCGTTGACGTAGCGCGAGAAACGCAGCGCGAGGTAGGTCATGTTGAGCAGGCCGTTATGCAGCGAGCCGAAGCGCTCGATGCAGGCGGCGCGCTCGTGGCCGAGGACGTTGGTCATCTGGTCGGTGCCGAACTGGTCATGACCGGCGGGGACGGGGGTGTGGGTGGTGAAAACGCAGGTGTCGCGCACGGCCCTCGCGTCTTCGTCGGTGGCGTTGGAGAGCGGAGCGCCGTGGAGACGCTCTTCGATGAGGCCGATGGAGAGTAGGGCTGCGTGGCCCTCGTTCATGTGACAGACCTCGGGTTGACAACCGAGGGCGTGGAGCATGTGGATGCCGCCGAGGCCGAGGACGGTCTCCTGACAGAGGCGGTAGTAGGTATCGCCGCCGTAGAGGTGGTCGGTGAGGGTGCGGTCGTAGGGGTCGTTGCCGTCGACGTCGGTGTCGAGCAGGAAGACGGGGATGATGTGGCCGGTGACGCCGACGACGTCGAAGCGCCAGGCACGGATGGTGAGGTCGCGCCCCTGCATGAAGAGGTTGATCGTCTGGCCGGTGGAGGGCAGTGTGGTTTCTGGGGACCAGACGACGTCGGATTCGCTCTGCTGGCCAGCGGAGTCGAGGTGCTGCTGAAAGTAGCCGCGGCGGTGCACGAGGGAGACGGCGACCATGGAGGCGCCGGTGTCGGCGGCGGAGCGCAGGGTATCACCGGCGAGCACGCCGAGACCGCCGGAGTAGGTGGGCAGGTCTTTGCGCAGGGCGATCTCCATCGAGAAGTAGGCGATCCTGCGATCGGCCAGGTCGATGAGCGGGGTGGGAGTGGGGGTCTGATGGCCCGAATCGTTCGCGAGGCTCATGCGCAGAGGAGATCCGTTTCTCCGTCGAGGGTCCGCGACGACCCCGGCGGTATACAGCAGTTGAAAAGTGACGAGCGAGTTGAACCCGAGCACCGCATGTGTCGCGATCCGCCTGTGAAAAGACTATCAAAATGATAGGGGTGGGGAGCCCCGCACGGAAGTTGCACCTCTGGATAACTGGGGTGGAATCAGGGATGGTTCCGTGAGGATTGTGTATCGAGCCTAGCGGGTGGCAAAGCCGAACTTCATGAGCAGACCCAGGATGAAGGCGATCACGATGGCGACGGTAGAGGTGAAGGCGGCCGAGATGAGACGGCGGCGGAAGGCTCCGAAGATCAGGAAGAGGACGTAAAGCGCGAGCATCAGGAAGACGCCGTCGAGCACGAAGTAGCGCGTGGCGCTGATGTCGACGCTCCAGAGCGGGACGTGGAAGCTGGGGAAGACGGGGAGGATGGAGCCGACGAAGAAAGCAAACAGGAAGAGGATGATCTCGAGGATGATGGCGAGGACGCGCTTCATGGGCTTCCCTTTCGAACGGCTTCAAGGCTTGTGCGAGATGAGTTTAGCGCAGGAGATTAGTGGATCAAGGATTCAAAGGCAGTGAATCGGCGTTCGAGCTCGTATTGCTGCGCGGCTTTCTCGCTGGAACCGAGGAAGGCTTTGCAGGTGGGAGATGGAGTGTTCTTCAAGGTGGATGCGGGGCAGGCTTGTCTGCGATGCGTGAAGTCATCGGGCGTGGTGAAGAGGCTGGCGCCGGGGAGGAAGCTGTGCTCGAGTGAAGCGCGGGCGGATTGTTTCAGCTGAGCGTAGTCGAGGTTCTGTTCGAGGACGGCTTTGACGTATTCGTGCGTCAGGTCGATGCGGGAGACGCCTTCGTCGTCAGTGGAGAGCGCGAAGGGGACATGCGCTGCGATGTAGGCGTGGAGGGGATGATCGCTACCCTTGATGCCGAGGAGGACGTCGTTGGAGGTGAGGTTGACCTCGACCATGATGTGCTTCTGCGCCATCTTGTGAAGGAGATCGTAGGGATGGTCTTCGTGGAGGATGTCGACGCCGTGGCCGATGCGTTCAGCGTGGCCAAGCTCGACGGCTTCGCGGATGTGGAAGCTGAGGCCGGCGGGTGGGACCATGCCGGGGGCGAGCTCACCGGCGTGCAGCGTGATGTGGACCTTGGGATAGACAGAGTGCAGGTAGTCGAGCATCAGCATCTCGGTGTGATACTCGGCCATCGGACCGCTCCAGTCTTCGGCGCGGACAAAGTTGATGCCGACGACGTCGGGGTTAGCGAAGGCTACTTCGAAGCCGAGGAGGGTTTGCGCGAAGACCTGTTGGGGTGGGAAGCCGCGGAGGATCTGGTAGATCCAGCGGATATGGACTGAACAAGAAGGCTCATATCCATTTTCTGGAATTCCGTTCCGCGATGTTAGATGCTCAGCCACAGCATCAGCATCCGTTTCACACCTTTCAAGAATGCGGCGCTGACGCTGGGCGGAAGCCAACTCATCCCGATCAGTGGTGACTTCGTCGCGCAGGCCGGCGGTGAGCAGTTGTTCGCGGAGTTTGGCAAATTCCGCTCTGTAGTCTCCGTCCGTAATGTCTGCGGGCCAGCCGAGCTTGTAGCCGAGGGCGGCTGCGTGCGAGAACGGTGGCGTGCTCATGACTTCGAGATATTGTTCGTTCTGGGCGGCGGCTCGGGTGGCTACCTCGTCGAGCCATTCGCCTTGCACGTTCTTGAGGCCGCCAAAGCGGTCGAAGGTGGCGAAGAACTGGTCGTGGCCGTCGATGCCTTCGGTTGGCACGAACGCGCGCATGGAGAAGCTGTCGATCAGGTCGTCGTAGAGCGGCTGGCGGGTGAGGGCGTCGGCTGCGGGGAGCTGGCCGGAGGCGCAGTCGTTGGGTTTGTTGTGTTGCGGAGCGATGAAACGGAGGGCGTTCTGGCCTTGGGGAACAGCGGGTGTGCCGACGTCCGCGGGCGCTACGCAGAGGCCTTGCCTGGCAGCCTCGGCGATGAAGGTTTCGGCGTAGACCGCACCGGAGAGATGCATATGCAGGTCGGCGCCCTTGGGCATGTTTTTGAGCAGCGCGTAGAGCTCGGGCTTTCCAGCTTTTTTCGCTGCTTCGAGCGCGTGCTCGGCGCGGGTCTCGCCGGGCGTCGCCGAGAGACGTGAGACAGCTGCATGTTCAGAGTGCTGCCGACCCTGCCCACCGATCGATGGGAGGAGCGGACCCGCGAACATCGTGAGCACAACCAGAACGAGAGCGCGCCGGAAGAAAGCCAGAGTCATGCTGGAGACACCTCTAGAGCCGCCGTACTCAACCGGCAGCGGGATTCTAGTTGAGGATGTTCCAGCATACTGCGAACGCGTGGCCCGAGAATACTCAGACGAAGCCAGATGGCAGGGGACGCGGCGCTGAATCGACTCGCACTGCAGTCGAGGCCAGCAGGTCCGGGCAACGCTTTACGCGCGAATTCCCGGACCCTTTTAGGGGGGCGCCGGGGAAAAATGAGCGCGCCCCGTCATTACATACATGGATTAGTGAGGCCGGTTCTCATCGTTGTTGGTGTGGTTATCGCGGTCATTGTCATGCTGGCCGCTCCAGGCCTGCTGGTACCCAGCCTGATACGCCTGGCGATCCTCGTCATGGGTAAACTTGTGACGGTGATTCACCTGCTTGTGGTGGCTGTAGTCCCGCTGACCCTCGCGGGTGCCCATCCCGTAATACTTGTTGTTCTGGTATTGCGCGTTGTTATCGTGATGGGCGTTGTCCTGATCCTGAATCCCGGTGGGGGTGGGAGTTGCAAGGGCAGGCAGCGCAGTGGCGCCAATGGCCAGCGCAGTTCCAACAGCGAGGGATCGAAGTGCAACTTTCATAGTTCCTCCAAACGTGCGAAGAAGCGAGACGAAGCTCGCTACCCATCCGTCAGATGCCGTTTGGTGCTCTGAAACAACGATCGGCCGAAAATTGATTGTCTTTCGATGTGAAGCCGGCGATCCGATAATTCATCGCGATCCTGAGGTTTGGCGAGAGCGGAACAGATTGCTATACTTAGCTTCGACGTCTCTGAGGCCGCGCGCGGGATGCGAAGGCGGCCAGTTCCCTTCCCCACAGGCAGGCGAAAGTCAGA
>DATCFM010000108.1:0-31684 GCA_036509515.1 Acidobacteriaceae bacterium | reverse complement strand
GAGCGGAACGCGTTCTTCGGGTTGTGCTTGGACAACACCTTCGTGATCGCCGCCGTCAGCGTCGTCTTGCCGTGATCGATATGACCAATCGTCCCTACGTTTACGTGCGGCTTGCTGCGATCAAATTTTTCCTTCGCCATGACTCTTCTCCGTCCTTGGTTTGCTGCCTATCTCTGTTTTGCGCGCGCCGATGAATCATCGGCTCCAGCGCGCGGCTTACATTGCTACAAACTTCCGAAAGACGCTTTCGCAGTCTTTCTTTATCTCGAATCCTTGCCCTGCACCTTCGCGATAACCTCTTCCGAGACCGAGCGCGGCGCTTCCTCGTACTGCTTGAACTCCATCGAAAAATTGGCCCGGCCCTGCGTCGATCCGCGCATCGCGGTCGCGTAGCCGAACATGTTCGACAGCGGAACGGTGGCCTTGATCGCTTGCACCCCGCCGACCATCTCCATGCCCTCTATGCGTCCGCGGCGGGAGTTCAGGTCGCCGATGATGGTGCCCATGTACTCCTCGGGCACGGTCACTTCGACGGCCATCACAGGCTCGAGCAGAACGGGTCTGGCCTTGCGCGCTGCTTCCTTGAAGGCCATCGAACCGGCGATCTTGAAGGCCATCTCGTTGGAGTCGACGTCGTGGTAGCTGCCGTCGTAGAGCGAGACCTTGATGTCGACCATCTCGTAGCCTGCGAGCACGCCGCCAAGCATCGCTTCGCGAATGCCCTGGTCGATCGGCTTGATGTACTCCCTGGGAATCGTGCCGCCTTTGATGTCGTTCGAAAACTCGTAGCCCTTGCCGGGCTCGTTGGGCTCGATGCGAATCTTGGCATGGCCGTAGTTGCCCGAGCCGCCGGTCTGCCGGATGTACTTACCCTCAGCCTCGGCCTTGGAGCGGATGGTTTCGCGATAGTTGACCTGCGGCTTGCCGACGTTGGCTTCGACCTTGTACTCGCGCATCATGCGGTCGACGATGATCTCGAGATGCAACTCGCCCATACCGGAGATGATCGTCTGGCCGTTGGTCTCGTCGGTGCGGACCTTGAAGGTGGGGTCTTCCTGCGCCAACTTGGCGAGGGCGAGCCCCATCTTCTCCTGGTCGGCCTTGGTCTTGGGCTCGACGGCAACCTCGATGACGGGCGCCGGAAAGTCGATGCGCTCGAGGACGATCGGCGCCTTTTCGGTGCAGATGGTGTCGCCGGTGACAAGGTTCTTGAGGCCGACGGCGGCGCAGATGTCGCCGGAGAGAATCTCGGTGATCTCCTCGCGCTTGTTGGCGTGCATCTTCAACAGGCGGCCGATGCGCTCGGTCTTGCCGGTGCGCGGATTCAAAACGCTGTCGCCGGTCTTGAGCGTACCCGAATAGACGCGGATGAAAATCAGCTGGCCGACGAAAGGGTCGGTCATGATCTTGAAGCCCAGCGCCGCAAACGGTTCTTTATCGTCAGCCTTGCGGATGAGCTTCTTCTCCGGATCGTCAGGATCGATACCTTCGACCGGAGGAACGTCGAGGGGGCTGGGCAGATAGTCGACGACCGCGTCGAGCAGCGTCTGCACGCCCTTGTTCTTGAAGGACGAACCGCACATCACCGGGAAGACGTGCATGGAGATCACGGCTTTGCGGATGGCGCGCTTCAGCTCCTCGATCGAGATCTCTTCGCCTTCGAGGTATTTGTGCATGACATCATCGTCGGAGTCGGCGACCGCTTCGATGAGCTGGTTGCGCATCTCCTCCGCCTTGTCCTTGAGGTTGGCCGGAATCTCTTCGATCGAGTACTTCGCACCCATGGTCTCGTCGTGCCACAGAACGGCGCGCATCTCGACCAGATCGACGATGCCGGCAAACTTGGCCTCTTCGCCGATGGGAATTTGAATGGGCACGGCCTTGGCGCCGAGGCGGTTGACGATGGTCGAGGTGGCGTACTCGAAGTTGGCGCCCGCCTTGTCCATCTTGTTGATGAAGGAGATGCGGGGAACGCGGTATTTATTGGCCTGGCGCCACACGGTCTCGGACTGCGGCTGCACGCCGGCGACCGCGTCGAAGCAGGCGACTGCACCGTCAAGAACACGAAGCGAACGCTCGACCTCGGCGGTGAAGTCGACGTGGCCCGGGGTATCGATAATGTTGATGCGAATACCGTTCCAGGTGCAGGTGATGGCGGCTGAGGTGATGGTGATGCCGCGCTCCTGCTCCTGCTCCATCCAATCCATCGTCGCGGTGCCCTCGTGCACTTCGCCGATACGGTGCGTGATGCCCGTATAGAAGAGGATGCGCTCGGTCGTCGTCGTCTTACCCGCGTCGATGTGCGCCATGATGCCGATGTTGCGACATTTGGCCAGAGGTACTGTGCGTGCCACGGTAGTTCTTTCTGCGGAGCAAGTCCGCGGTTTGTTGCAAACCCAAAAGCTTGTGCCGAAGAGCTCTTACCAGCGATAGTGCGCGAAGGCTTTGTTGGCCTCAGCCATGCGGTGGACATCTTCTTTCTTCTTCATCGCGGCGCCACGGCCGTTGGCAGCGTCGAGCAGCTCGGCGGTGAGCTTGTCGACCATGCCCTTCTCGCCACGGGCGCGGCCGTAGGTCACGAGCCAGCGGATCGCCAGTGAGGTACGGCGCTCAGGGTTGACCTCGATCGGCACCTGGTAGTTCGCACCACCGACGCGGCGGCTCTTAACTTCGAGCATCGGCTTAACGTTCTCAACAGCCTTCTTGAAGAGCTTGAGAGCCTCGTCACCGCCCTTGACTTCGAGGTTGCTCATCGCCTCGTAAAAGATGGACTGTGCGGTGGATTTCTTGCCGCCCCACATCATGCTGTTGACGAACTTCGTGACCAGGGTCGACTGATAGATCGGGTCGGCTGCCACTTCGCGTTTCGCTATGTAACCTTTTCTCGGCATTGCTCTCTCTTCTTCCCTCAGCGCGGTGACTTCTCACGAGCTGAGCTTGCTTTGGGCGTAAGCCCGGAAATTTATTTCGCCGCCGCCTTGGGGCGCTTGGCGCCGTACTTGGAGCGGCTCTGCTTGCGGTTTGCGACCCCCACGGAATCGAGCGTGCCGCGAACCACGTGATAACGAACGCCGGGGAGATCCTTCACGCGGCCGCCGCGGATGAGCACGATCGAGTGCTCCTGCAGGTTGTGGCCGATGCCCGGAATGTAAGTGGTGACCTCGATGCCGTTGGTCAGGCGAACGCGCGCGACCTTGCGGAGAGCGGAGTTCGGCTTCTTGGGGGTCTGCGTGTAGACGCGGGTGCAGACGCCGCGGCGCTGGGGCGAGCCCTGCAAGGCGGGCGAGGCGGTCTTGTACTTGGTGGGCGTGCGGCCCTGCTTGACGAGCTGATGAAACGTAGGCACTGCGAAACCTCTTCCTTTGCAATCCGGGTGCGTGTTCTGGCGCACTCCGGGCTTCCGATTTTTCCCTCGGACACAGCGCAGGGCAGCGCCTTCGCTCTTCTTTCAGGCGGCTGACACACGTTCAGCACACACGAAGGCGGTGAGCGCTTGTTCCCGAATTGCCCTTGCGGGCCGGGGGGCTCACCGGCGAAGTTCTGAATCCTGCGCGCAGCCGTACTTCGAACCACGCGGGTATTGCCATCACTCAGCGAATGACAGTCGACGGTGGCCGAGCGCTTCAGGCTATACCTGATCCCGGCTCCGTATCGTCTGCTCCGGCCCGCATAGCCCGTCCTTATGGGTTCCCGTAAATGCTCGGGAAGGAGGGTGTCGCAGGCGCTCAGAAAGGCACGTTCCCGAAACTCGCGGAACCTTCTTACTTTAGCAAGCGGTGGAGGGGGCGTCAACATTTTCGAGGTTTCAACCCCCACCAGTTCTCTTTTTTGTTGACTTCGTCTGGTTTCGACGCATATGTTGCGTGGCAACTCTCAAAATCTACTTCAGGCGGGACGTTCGTCTCAAGCAGCAATAGGCCAGCTTTCATTCATCCCTCATGTCACGAGGTCTGAGATGCGCAGCCGCACTGGAACCGCTCTTCTGATCACTCTGTTCACATTCATCTGCTGTGGAGCTGACTCTGGAGGCTGCAACACGAGCCAGGAACGAATAGGCCCCAGTGGAGCTGAAGTCGGCGCGGCGATCGCCGGCGTGGCGGTGGTCATCGTCGGCGCGGTCGTTCTCATCGAGGTCAATCACTCCCACCACACTCTCAAAGGCTGTGTCCTCAGCGGACCCAGCGGGCTTGAGCTCCGAACCGATGATCAGAAGAGTTACGTACTTACCGGCACAACCGCCAATATCAAGGCTGGCGACCAGGTCGGACTCCATGGCAGCCGCGTCAAGCACAGCAAAGGCAGTCCCGGCGATCCGACCTTCATTGTGGAAAAGATGAAGAAAAATTACGGTCCATGTAAGGCGTTCGCAACTCCACCGCCCTCCGCAACTCCTTGAAATGAAAGGACGTGCGGCGTTTAGCATACAGGTTAAACCGGGAGGTGGTACCCTGCGGGGATGAAATTCCTGGCTGGTGGTTTCTGCTCTGTGGCCTGTGGCGCTCTGGTGTTCGTGGCTTTTGTTCCTGCGCACGCCCAACGTGGTGGAATGAATGGACTTAAGTCGCCGGGCAGCGTCGCCATTTCGCCCGACGGGACGACCATCGCCTGGACCATGCGTGGGCGGGATGGGTCGACGATGCACCTTAGCCCGGTGCAACATGCTGATTCTGCAAAGGATAAGAGTATCAGTGTGGCGGGCGCGACCAGCTGCGCCTACCGTGATCCGGTGTGGTCGCCGGATGGTGAAACGCTGGCTTTTCTTGGTTCGTGTGTGGCTCCCAATGTGGACCCTACAGTCCCCCGGCAGGAGCAGATCTACCTCTGGTCGAAGGCGAGCGGCGAGGTCCGCCAGCTCAGCCACGTCACCGGCGCGGTCGAACAGCCCGCCTGGTCTCCGGACGGCAAGTCCATCGCCTTCCTCTTCGTTGAAAACGCAACCCGATCGGCTGGGGCGCTCGACGCTATGAAGCCGTGGTCCGGCGTCATCGGCGAAGACAATATCGAGGTGCAGCGCGTCTACGCAGTCGATTCAACCACCGGTACCGGCGCGTGGCTTACTCCCGCGAATCTTCACGTCTACGAGTTCTCCTGGGCTCCTAATTCGGAGGAGATCGCCTTCATCGCGGCCAACCCTCCCGGCGAGAACAACTGGTGGGTTGCGAAGCTCTACACCCTCTCCGCGACAGCCGGCTCGTCCACAATGCCTCGAGTCGTCTTCGACCCCAACACCAGCAACAGCGCACTCCACGGCCTGCAGATCGCGGTTCCGCGCTGGTCGCCGGATGGTAAACGGGTGGCTTTCATCGGTGGCCTGATGAGCGATCAGGGATCGACGGGAGGGGATGTCTGGGTCGTTGACGCGAAAGGGGGAGAGCCCACCGACGTCACCCCCGGCATCGATGGGACGCCCTGCTTTGAGGCGTGGATCGGCGACAGCCGCATCGGGTTTGTCGAGGACCGGCGCGGACACACGCTGTTGCCGGATTACGATGTCGCGAAGCGGGCGCTGGTTCCTGGCAGCGCGATCGATCTGGGCGAGGTTTCGGTTTCGGGTGGACAGATCAAAGACGACATATCGTTTTCAAAGGACGGTGTGTTTGCGTTCGTCGAAAACGGGCTGGCCAAGCCGCCCGAGATATGGGCAGGGCGGGGCGATGATCTGCACCAGGCGACGCACCTGAACGATGGGGCGAAAAACTCCGCACGCACGGAATCGGTCGAGTGGGACAACGAGGGTTTTCATGTGCAGGGGTGGCTGACGTTCCCGGCCAACTATGACCCGGCGAAGAGGTATCCGCTCATTGTGGATGTGCATGGCGGACCGTCGGCGGATGTTGGACCGCGCTGGGGCGGATCGTCGTGGGCGAATCTGGGCTATTTCGAGTTCGCGCCCAACCCGCGCGGCAGCTTCGGCCAGGGTGAGGCCTTCACGAAGGCCAACATCAAGGACTTCGGCTATGGCGATCTGCGCGATATCGAAAAGGGCATGGATGTGATCGAGGCGAAGTACCCAATCGACAAGAGCCGCGAGGGGCTGACGGGATGGAGCTACGGCGGCTTTATGACGATGTTCGCCGTGACGCAGACGCACCGGTTTCGGGCGGCGGTGGCGGGGGCGGGCATCTCGGACTGGGAGAGCTACTACGGGGAGAACTCGATCGACCAGTGGATGATTCCGTTCTTCGGGGCGAGCGTTTATGACGATCCGGCGGTGTATGCGAAGTCGTCGGCGATAACGTTCATCAAGAAGGCGAAGACGCCGATGCTGATTATCGTGGGCGACCGGGATGGCGAGTGCCCGGCGCCGCAGAGTTTCGAGATGTGGCATGCGCTGCGCGACCTGGGCGTGAAGACACAGCTTGTGGTGTACCCGGACGAGGGCCATGGCTTCCGCAATCCGGCACACATTCGCGACCGGAACGAGCGCGAGGTGAAGTGGTTTGCGGAGAATATGCCGGAGAGCAGACAGTAGAGAGGCAGACAGTAGAGATAGACGAGAGGGATCGATCGCCTCTCGGATTTGCCGCATCGTCAGGGAGAACACAACTCTTATGTCGCAACCTGGAAAGACTCTTATGTCACAACCTGGGAAGACGACGCTGCGTGTGGCGCTGGGGGCGCTGGCTGTGTTGATGGTGCCGCTGGTGGCCTCGCAATTCTTCGAGGACTGGCACTGGGGCGTGGGTGGTTTTGTAAGGGTGTACGTCCTGTTCTTCCTTACGGGGATGGTGATGGCCCTGGTTGCAAGGAGGATGGGCGTGTGGTCGTACAAGGCGGGCGTTGGACTGGCGCTGGTGGCCGGATTCGCCCTGGGGTGGTCGACCATGGTCCAGGTCGCGGACTCGGGACATCCGGAGCGCCTGTGGTACCACAGTGTGCAAGTGGTGGGGGCCATTGGGGCGTGCCTGGCTCGGCTGAAGGCGCCGGGGCTGGCTTGGACGTTGTTCGCGATGGCGACGACGCTGGCGCTGATTGCCGTGATCCTGCCTTCGGGCGCGCCGCCCGACATGGCGCGGAGAATGGCCATCGGGCATGGTGTCTACGTGGTGTTGTTCATCGCGTCAGGTTTGATGTTCCGGCACGCGAGTCTGGCGGAATTGAAGTAAGACTGAGGCCGATTACACTGCCCAGCCTTCCTCGGATCGGTAGACCCCGATGTCTTGAAAATCCCCGCTCGAAAGACGCGATCTACCGCGGCGTTCTCGTCAAACGCGTAAGGCCGCAAACTTTGCAGGCGCGTGGAATTTCCAAGCGTACCCCAGGGGCTGAAGCCCCTTTTCGCTGGGATCGTTTGCGGCACGGCTGAAGCCGTGCCCTTAAGCGAGGCAGAGGCGCGTTCGCGCCTCCTAAACGGCCAAAGCAGATCCTTCGCTGCGCCCAGGATGACAATTCAACGGGATGCGGCAGAGATGCGTTGTGCCTCGGAACTGCCACAGCAGATCCTTCCCCTTCGGCTTTGCTCAGGGTCAGTACGACAATTCTGAGGTATGTTGGCGCGCTGCGGTGCGGGGCGTTGAATCGACGGTTGCCGGCTCTGCCATTTGCCGGGCACTGCATCCAACCCCTAAACTAAGGGTTCGGAGATTCGGCGGTTGCGGTGTTTGACCGTTCAGCTAGAGTTCCGGTTGAGCGGGGAGGTTCGAGTGCGGTTGTTTGTCGAGAAATCAGCCCGGCGGTTGGTCAGTCTGGCGGTTCCACTTTTCTTCACGGTTCCTTTTGGTCTGTCGGTGGTCGGCTGCGGGCATAAGTCGGCGCCGGTTGTGTTTTGCAACTCCGGGGATTCGGGACCTGTGGTGGGCCAGGTGGCGAGCATCTCGCTGGCGCCGGCGCTGGCGGTGACGGGCGAGTCGCTGAACTACGGGCAGATGGGCACACAGTTGAGCGCCACGGCGCAGGACTGCCAGGGCAACAACGTTTCGGTGAACAAATTTACCTATGCCAGCAACGACGCGACCAAGCTGTATGCGGATGTGAATCCGTCGAGCGGGCAGGTTTGCGCGGGCAGCTGGAACCGGAACACCGGCAACGGGATTCCCGACTACACGGTCTGCACGCCTCCAGCGACGCCGCCGCCGAGCAATGAGTTTTTGATTACGGCCAGCGCCGAGGGAGCGGCCAGCAATCCGATTGCGGTGTTCGTGCATCCGGTCGTCACGGCGGTGGAGCTGACTACGCCCTCGGGATCGTGCAGTACCGATAAGACAACGGACTGCTGCCCGAATGTGACGACGACACCGGAGGCGCCGGCGGCTGCCTACGATGTGGCCAAGTGCGTCTCGCAGAATAACCGCGTACAGCTGGTGGCGAGGGTGCTGTCCAACGGTACGAACATAACCTGCCAGGTGGGCCATCTGACCTTTGCGGCGGAGGGCGCGACGAACATTGTGTCGATCGACCAGCAGGGATTTGCGACGGCCAACCAGCCGGGCTCGGCGACGATAACGGCGGCGGTTTCGAATTCGACGGCAGCGTCGAATGCGGGCTTCTTTTCGACGTGCCCGCCGGCGAGCATAGCGCTCGCCGCAACAGGCCCGGGAGCAGGACAGAATCCGGTCAATGTGGCTTTGAATAACGCGTTGCCGCTGACGGCGACGGTGAAGGACACGGCGGGAAATCCGATCACCGGCTTGAGCCTGGAGTTCAACTCGACGACCCCGCAGACGATCTCGGCCTCAGGCGGATCGGTGGTGCCGAAGTTTCCGGGATCGGCGACGATTACGGCAGTTTGCCAGCCGGGAGTGTGCAATCCGTCGCCTCTGAGCCAGATTGGGTACCTGGGCAATGGAAAGCCGATCACCTCGAACGGAATTACGGTGAACACCGCGGGAACGAGCGGAACGGTGATCTATATCGGAAGCACGTCCTCGCAGTACCTGGTGCCGGTGGACTTTACGCTGAACCAGCAGGGCGCGCCGCTGAAGCTGCCGTATGTGCCGAACTCGATGGTGATCTCGCAGGACGGGTCCACGATTTACCTGGGCAGCCCGCAGGGCATGATGACGGTTGCGACGGGAAGCAACACATTGACCGCAGCCAACCAGGCGATCCCGGGCACGGTTCTGTCGGTGTCGCCCGATAACAGCACCGCGGTGGTGACGGACCCCAGCCGGCAGACGGTCTCTCTGGTGACGCCGCAAGGTGGAATCGCGAGCAGCTATGGCAATGTGGTGGGGACGTCTGCGCAGTGGTCGCCGGACAGCCAGACGGTGTACATCACGACGACGACGGATACGCTGCTGACGCATTCGGCGTTCAACAACTGGCGCGTGACGCCGACGGACGAGGTTTACTCCGACGTTGCGGTGATGGTGCCGAGCATTGGAGCGTACTTCGCCGGACCGGGAACGACGCAAGGGCGAAGCTACTGCTCGACCACGACGATTGCGACTCCGGCGAGCGATGGAAATGCGCCGACGACAGCGAATGAGTACTTTCCGCTGGCGGACACGGTGGCTACGCGGACGGACCAGGTGGCCGCGACGACGGATGGACATCACATCCTGGGTGCGGGACTGGCGGCGGGCGGGCCGGCGGCTGTGTTGAGCGATATCGCGCTGCCGACACCGGCACCAGAGGCTCTTGCCTGCACGACAGCGGCGCTGGGAACAGGAGTGACGTTCTCGAGCACGTTCACACCGCATCCGCTTTCGAGCATTACGGCGACGGCGATTACGGGAGTCGATCCGGCGAGCAATTCGGCGGTGGCGTTTGTGACCTACACGGGCACGAGCGGACAGTTGCCGCTGTATTTGCCGGGCACGGGAACGGTGAATTATGTGCAACTGTCGGACGGAGCGACGGCTCCTGTGGCCGGCGTCTTCAGCACGGATAACCTGACGTTCTATGTCGGGACTTCGGGCGATGATCAGGTCCACCTGATCTCGGTGACGGGAACGACGGCGAAGGAGTCGGGCACGGTGATTGCACCGAAGCTGACCGATGCGAATGGCGCGCCGGTTGCGCCGAATCTCATTGTGCAGCGGCCGAAGCGACTGCAGTCGGGTGGGTAGTCAGTAGTGAATAGTGAAGAAAAGCGACGGCCATCCTTGGGGATGGCCGTTGGCTTTTGGCGCCATGGTGATATTTCGCCTGCGCGAAGTGCAAGCAAAGACAGAAGCAGGTCCTTCGCTACGCTCAGGATGACAATTCAGAATTATGGCGTCGGCGCGTTATTCACTCTTCACTATTCACTTTTATTGACTCGCTTCAGCAAGAGCTCGCGGCCTATGGCGTCGAGGACGCCGTTGAGGAACTGGGTGCTTTCGGGGGCGGCGTAGCGGCGGGCGATTTCGAGCGTCTCGTTGATGATGACGGCGGCGGGGGTTTGAGGGAAGCCGAGCATTTCGGCGACGGCGGTGCGGAGCAGGTTGCGGTCGACGACGGGCATGCGCTCGAGACGCCAGTTCTGGGCGTGCTGCTGGATGAGGGCGTCGACCTCGTCTTCGCGGCGGGTGGCGAGGCGATGGAGGTCATCGGCGAAGCCTCGGGTCTCGTCGTCGACGTCGTCGCGGGAGTCCCAGAAGAGCTGCTCAACCTCTTCGGGTTTCTGCTTGCCGAGATCGCCCTGAAAGAGCATCTGCATGGCGAGCTCGCGGCTCTTGCGTCGGCTGCCCATTAGCGGGTAGGCTCCGCGAGGCGGGCGTGGAGCTTGCGGCCGATGGAGGCCATCTCAATGGCGGCGATGGCGGCTTCAAAGCCCTTGTTGCCGGACTTGAGGCCGGCGCGGTCGAGCGCCTGCTCGAGGGTTTCGCAGGTGAGGACGCCGAAGGCGTGGGGGATGCCGGTCTCCTGCTGGGACTGGCCGATGCCGCGGGCGACCTCGGTGTAGATGGCCTCGAAGTGCGCGGTCTCGCCGCGCAGCAGGACGCCGAGGGTGATGATGGCGGCGAAGCGTTTGGACTCGGCCAGCGAGCGGGCGGCGGAGGGGATCTCCCAGGCGCCAGGGACGCGAACGATCTCGATCTCGGTCGAAGACGCGCCGGAGCGGAGGAGAGCGTCAAGCGCGCCGTGGAGGAGGCGATCGGTGATGACGGCGTTCCAACGCGCGACGACGATGGCGAAGCGATGGCCGGCGGCGGAGAGATCGCCTTCGATGGCGAGGGGGCGGCCGCGGAGCGGGTTTTCGGACTCCCAGAAGCCGAGGGTGAGGCCGGGAGCGAGTTCGGTATCGGGCTCCAGCTCGGCGGTGAAGAGGCGGGAGTTCCAGTGGGTGGCGGCGGGCGTGGAGAGGCGGACGACGGCCTCTTCGGTGCGGAAGTTGGCGGCCATCCAGGAGCGGACGACGGCGTAGACGGCGTCGAGCTGCGTGACCTCGACGAGGAGAGGAGGGACGGCGGGAGCGCGGCCGACGACGAATTCGATGTTGCCGAGTGGGGCGAGAAAGGGCGCGCCGCGGCCGGTCGAGTCCTGCCAGCCTTTGCCTTCCTCGAAGCCGAGGGCGCGGAAGAGGCTGACCAGCTTCGCGTAGGCGTCTTCGGACGCGATGGGCGCGATGCTGGTGATTCCCTTGATCATGAGTTCGATTGTATCGTCAGCGTGCAATGTATTTTCAGGCGAAGGCAGGCTTGTGAGCGAAGAGGAGAGGGATCATGCAGGCTGAGGCTCAAGGAAACGGCGGATGGAGCAGGCTGCGGATGGAGCGTGCGAGCGCGGTGGCGACGGTCACGCTGGACCGCCCGGAGGTGCTGCATGCGCTCGATGCGGCGATGTTCGACGAGCTGGAGCGGGCGTTTGCGGAGCTTGCGGCGGACGAGAATGTGCGCGTAGTTCTGCTGACTGGGTCGGGGGAACGGGCGTTTGCGGCGGGAGCGGATATTCGCGGGCTGGTGGAGACGGATGCGGTGTCGGGGCGGAAGGTGTCGGCGCGCGGGCAGCAGGTGTTTTCCGGAGTTGCGCGCTGCGGGAAGCCGGTGATTGCGTGCGTGAATGGGGTGGCGCTGGGCGGAGGATGTGAGCTGGCGCTGGCGTGTACGCTGCGGCTGGCGAGCGAGCGAACGCGGATGGGAATGCCGGAGCTGAAGCTGGGGCTGGTTCCCGGATATGGAGGGACGCAGCGGCTGCCACGGCTGATTGGGCGAAGTGCGGCGCTGCGACTGATGCTGACGGGAGCCATCGTGGACGCGGCTGAGGCACTGAGGCTGGGGCTGGTGGATGAGGTGGTTCCAGCTGGCGAGTTGATGGAGCGTGCGCGGACAATGGCGGAGGCGATGGCGGCGATGGCTCCGCTGGCGGTTGCGGGGTTGCTGGAGGCGGTTGGGCGCGGCGAGGGGATGGAGCTGGAGGCAGCGCTTGCGGTGGAGGCGGAGATCTTTGGGCGGCTGTGCGGGAGCGCGGACAAACGCGAGGGGCTGACGGCGTTTCTGGAGAAGCGCGCGGCGGCGTGGCATGGGCGCTAGCAATTGATATATAGACCAACTGCTTCCATGTATGCTCGCTGCATTCTCTTGTGGGCCCTTTTTCGCTGCTATTCCTATCCGGAGCACGCCCGATGGCTACCCGCCTCTCAAAGTGCCTTCTGCTCGTAAGCGTCGCACTGCTCTACACCCTCATCGTCTTCAACAACACCACGGACTACAACACGAACTACCAGTTCGTTCGCCATGTGCTGCAGATGGACACCATCCTCCCCGGCAATCACGTCATGTGGCGTGCCATCCACTCTCCGGCGATTCATACCGTCTCCTATCTCTTCATCATCCTGTGGGAGGCAGTCACCGCAGTCCTCTGCTGGTGGGGTAGCCTCCGCATGCTGCGCGCTCTGCGCGCGACAGCCGCCGACTTCGGCCACGCGAAGCAGCTCGGGATCGCTGCGCTGACTCTCGGCATGCTGATGTGGTTCGGCGCATTCATCGTCATCGGCGGCGAGTGGTTCCTGATGTGGCAGTCGCATCTATGGAACGGCCAGGGGGTGGCCTTCAACAACTTCGCCATCCTCGGCATCGTGCTTCTCTATGTCAGCCTCCAGGACGCAGACGCGGCGACAACCCGCTAGAACATTACCTGGGACGTCGCCCAAGGCTGGTATGGAGCGGGTCTTCAGCCCTGGCAAGCGGAATGAATTAACGGCTCACTAGGCGCGTCCGCAGTGCGGAGTCTTGATATTCTTAAGGGGTGAACCTTCGCGTTGCGATTCTCTTCCCTGCCCTTCCTCTGGTTCTGGCCCTGGCCGGGTGCCATAGCCATCCGTTCCATGAGACGACGGCGCAGGCACGCGTCGAGCAGCGGGCCACAGAGGCGACCGAGCGTGAGCAGATGGAGATGGTTCCCCCGCCGATGAAGAGCCGCTACATGGCGGTGCATGACGAGGGGAGCTGGCAGAACCCGTTGATTACGGTGCAGCCGGGGATGTTGCAGCTGCAGGTGACGGTGGCGGATGCGAATCCTTCGCCGATTGGCGCGGGCGGGATGCTGCGTCCGGTGAGGGCGCGGGAGCAGGAGTTGAACATCAGCCTGGACAAGCTGGGCGACGCGATGACCGCGATTCCAACGAGCGCGTGGCCGTATGGCCGGGTGGTGGCGATGGATGAGGCGAGGAAAACTCCCAAAAAGGCCGAGCCGCAGGTGCGCCGCAACATGGAGGCGGCGATCGGCGAGCTGAACGATCTGGGGATCGTGGTCTACGATCTGAAGGACGGAATGGTCCGGTAGATCGCACGACATACAGAGCCGCTGGCGCCGGACGGATGGTGGTTGTGAAACGTATTCTCATCACCGGCGCCACGGGTAATATCGGCAGCCGGGTGCTCCGGCAATTACCAACGACCGGGCTACAAATACGCGCGCTGGTGCGCAACCCGGACGCAGCTCGTTTGCCTGCACACGTGGAGATGGTGCGCGGTGACCTCACTCGTCCGGAGACCCTGGACAGGTGCCTGGATGGGATCGACACGGTGTTTCTGGTGTGGGTCGCGCCAGCGGAAGCTATCGCTCCTGCTTTGGAGCAGATCGCGAAGCGCGCTCGCCACATCGTTTTTCTCTCCGCGCCGCTGAAGACTGCACATCCCCTGTTCCAACAACCTAATCCTTCCCGGGCGTGTGCGGAGCTGGTCGAGCGGCTGATCGAGACGTCAGGACTCGACTGGACGTTCCTGCGGCCAGGGATGTTCGCGGCCAATGCGCTGGGCTGGTGGGCGCCGCAGATGCGAGCCGGCGATGTGGTGCGATGGCCGTACCTCGATGCTCCTACCGCGCCCATCGATGCGCGTGATGTCGCCGCAGTCGCGGCACGTACGCTCTGTGAAGATGCACATTCCGGCGCGGAGTACGTTCTGACTGGACCTCAATCTCTGAGCCAGTTCGAGCAGATCGCGACCATCGCTTCAGTGCTTGGCCGCTCACTCCGGATCGAAGAAGTGTCGCCAGAGGATTGGCTGCGCGAATTGCCGAACTCTTTCCCCGCGTTTGTAGCGAGATTTCTGCTCGACGCCTGGGCAGCCGCGGCCGGGCAACCCGCCTTCGTTACTTCCACCGTCGCCGAGCTTACCGGGTCACCGGCAAGAACGTTCTTCGAGTGGGCCACCGATCACGCTGCAGACTTCCGGGCATAATGTGAGGTTGCTTCTAAAACGGAGAACGCACGATGAGGCGACGCGAGGTGCTGAAGGCTGGAGTTGTGGGCGCGATGGCCTCGGTCATGCGGCCGTTCTATGGCTTTGCGGAGACTGGCGCCGGCGGCGCCGCTCCGTTCTTCTCGACGAAGGATGTGCGCTGGCAGCGGGCTTATGACCGCGCGCTGAACATTCTTGCCAACAACGTGCAGGTGTTGCCGCGGTTTTCGCAGGCGGTGCTGATCGAGGGCTCGAGTTATGAGGGGATATGGCAGGAGTGCGGGCCGCATGAATCGCTGGTGTACAGGCACTTCCGTCCTGATGTAGCTCGCAACAGCCACATGATCTTCTTTGCGCTGCAGCGTGAGGATGGCCAGATTCCCGCGGACAATAAACGCGACGAGACGGGGTTCGGCCAGATACAGATGGTGGTTCCGATTGCGGCTACGGCGTGGGAGCTGGCGCAGGCGAGCGGAGATTCGGAGCTGCTGGATACGGCGTATGCGAGCTGTTCGCGTTGGGATGCGTGGCTGATGCGCTACCGCAATACGCGCGGCACGGGATTGATTGAGGGCTTCTGCACGTATGACACGGGGATGGACAATAGCCCGCGCTGGGCTGGAATGGCGGCGCAATGTCCGGGAAAGGATGCGCGGCGCTGTCCGGGGAATCCGACGCTGCCGCGGCTGTGTCCTGATCTTTCGGCGACTATGTATGGAGCGCGTGTGGCGCTGGCGGCGATGGCGGCGGCGCTGGGCAAACGCAGCGAGGCAGAGCAGTGGCGCGAGCGTGCGGAGTCGCTGCAAAGGCTGATTATCGAGCGGCTTTATGTTCCTGACGACGCGGCGTTTTATGATCTCGATGTACAGAACAGGTTTGTGAAGGTGCGTTCGGTTGTGCTGGCGCGCGTGTGCGGCGAGCATGTGGTGGATGCGAAGACGTTCGCGGCGATGTGGGAGCGGCAGCTTGGCAATCCACATGCGTTCTGGGCTCCGTTTCCGCTGCCTTCGATCGCTCTGGATGATCCGGCGTTCGTGCGGCCGATCCAGCGGAACTGCTGGGGCGGACCATCGCAGGCGCTGACGGCGCTGCGCGCGGGGCGATGGATGGAGCACTACCGGCGGTCTGCCGAATTCACGCACATGATGCAGCAGTGGACCGAGGCGTTGCAGCGCGACATGAGCTTTCGGCAGCAGATGGATCCGCTAACGGGCGAGTTTACGCAGGGCGGTGAACCGAACTATTCGCCGGCGTCGCTGGTGATGTACGACTACACGTGGCGGCTGGCGGGTGTGCGCGAAGTGGGGGAAGAGCTGCACTGGAATGTGCGGCCGGGATGTGCGGCTGCCGACGGCGCGATCTTTCGTGTGGCTGTGAGCGGCGGTGGAATGGCGGAGATGTGTTACGTGGGCAAGGGCGCAGGCCTGGGCGCGGAGTTGCGGCTGGGCGGGCGGCGGCTGGGACAGGTGGAAGGGATTGGACGCATTGCAACGGATAAGACGGGGCGGTTGCTGTATGCGCTGGGCGTGGATGCGGCGGAACAGTCAGTAGAGTTGCGGATGGTGGGGCAGGAACGCAGGCAATTCCTTTTGAAGGCGAATGCGAGAGAGGATCTGGGATAAGTGCGGACGGGATCGCAGGAAGTCGTGCGCTTCAGGCGGGACCGGGCGGCAGTTGTTATTCTCAGGGTGGATGAGCTCCGGCAGATGAGCGTGTGAGTCGATGCGCGCGATTGTGCTTTGTGGAGTCTAGCGTAGTGCGGGTTGAAACGAGGGAAAGCGCAGCATGCGGAGTCGTCGAACGCTGAGATGTCTGGTACGTGTGCAGGTTGCCCTTCTGGTAGTTTTTGCGGGCGGGAGCGGGCGGGCAGCGCGTGGCTCCGAGATCGGTCATGCGCGGAAGTCGGTTCGCCATGTTGTTGTGATCTTTCAGGAGAACGTGTCGTTCGATCATTACTTCGGAACCTATCCGCATGCGCTGAACCCGCCGGGCGAGCCTGCGTTTACGCCGCTCGTGAACACGCCGGCGGTCGATGGATACACAGACGAGCTGCTGCATCGAAATCCGAATTTTCTGAATACGGCGAATGGAGCGGGGCGGGCGAATCCGTTTCGGCTGGATCGCAGCCAGGCGGCGACCGCCGACCAGGACCACGACTATCATGCCGAGCAACAGGCGTTCGACGGCGGGAAGATGGATTTGTTTCCGAGGTCGGTTGGGCATCCTGATGGCCCGCGCATGCCGGGCGAGAACAAAGGCGTGGCGAAGACGAGCGGCCTGACGATGGGCTACTTCGACGGCAATACGGTGACGGCGTACTGGAACTATGCGCAGCACTATGCGATGAGCGACCGGCAGTTCGATGTGAGCTATGGGCCGTCGACGCCGGGCGCGATCAACCTTGCGTCGGGGCAGACGAATGGAGCGGTGAATGATCAGAATGCGGAGGGCGGTGTTGTGCCGGACGGGAATGGCGGGCTGACGCTGATCTCCGATCCGCAGCCGTCGGGCGATGTGTGCTCGAGCACGTCGGACGCGCTGGTACATATGACGGGCCGCAACATTGGGGACCTGCTGACGGAGCATAACGTGTCGTGGGGGTTCTTCCAGGGCGGCTTCGATCTTACGATCGTCAACCCGAATGGAACGACGGGATGCCGGAGAAGCTCGCGCTCGCAGTGGACGCATGCGCTGGTGCGGGATTATCTGCCACACCATGAGCCGTTCCAGTACTACCGATCAACGGCGAATCCAAAACATATTCGACCGGCTTCGGCGGCGGTGGTGGGGAGCAATCACGATGGGGGCGCGAATCATCAGTACGATGTTCACGATTTCTTCGACGCGATCAAGGCGGGGAACTTTCCGACCGTGAGCTACCTGAAGGCGCCGGCTTATGAGGATGGACACTCCGGCTACTCGAGCCCTCTGGATGAGCAGCAGTTTGTGGTGCGCGTGGTGAACTTCCTGGAGCAACAGAAGGATTGGAAGGATACGGTTGTCATCGTTGCGTATGATGACTCGGATGGATGGTATGACCATCGGATGATGCGGCCGCGCAATGGATCGCAGACGGCGATGGATGCGCTGGATGGGCCGGGGAGATGTGACGATGGAGACAAGGCGCTGGGTGGGGTGAACCAGGCGACGAAACATGCGCAGGGACGCTGCGGACCGGGGCCGCGGCTGCCGTTGCTGGTGATCTCGCCGTGGTCGAAGGCAAATTATGTGGACCACACGGAGACGGACCAGACATCGACTCTGCGGTTCATCGAAGATTTGTACTTGCATGGAGAGAGAATCGGGGGCGGATCGTTCGATGCGCGGGCTGGATCGCTGATGGGTATGCTGGACTTCAGCAAGCGGCAGCCACAGAATGAGGCGCCGTTGATTCTGGATCCGAACACGGGGCTCGAGAAGAAGTAGGCGGAGATGAGCAGATGGAATCGCAGAGAGCTGCTTCGCCGGGCGGGGCTGGCTTCGGCAGGCGTGGTTGCCGTCAGGGCGTTATCGCAGACGGTGTGGCATGGCGGGATGCAGCGGCCGATGCAGGCGGCGCATGGGCCTCGGACGCTGGATGCGACGAAGCTGACGCCGTTTGTGGATGCATTGCCTCGGCCTGAGAAGCAGTCGTTGGTTGGAGTGAGATCGGACGCGAAGCTGGGCGCGGTGAATGCTCCTTACTACCAGGTGCACATTCGCGAGGTGCAGGCGAGACTGCATCGGGATCTTCCGCTGACAAAGATGTGGGGGTATGGATCGGCGTCTGCTCCAGTGTTGTTCGAGGAACGTAGTGGGCAGGGGGTGTTGATCGACTGGATCAATGAGCTGCCGGCGCGGCATATTCTTCCGCTCGATCCTCCGCGAAAAGGGATGCAGGGAATGGAAGACGCGCCGGATACGCGCACGTCAACGCATGTGCACGGCGCGCGAGTGCCGGCTGTGAGCGATGGATATCCGGACAACTGGTACGGGCCGGGGTCGCACAGGCTCGACTTCTATCCGAACGGGCAGGATGCAACGGCGCTATGGGTGCACGATCATGCGATGGGCGTGAGTCGCCTGAATATCGTGGCCGGCCTGATTGGGTGGTACATCCTGCGCGACGACGAGGAGACGGCGCTGGGGCTGCCCAGCGGCGAGTATGAGGTTCCGCTGCTGATTTACGACCGCAGCTTTAAGCCGGACGGGCAGCTCTACTATCCGAATCCGCCGGATGAAGGAGCGTGGGCGCAGGAGTTTCTGGGCGATGCGATGGTGGTGAATGGGAAGGTGCAGCCGTTCTTCGAGGTCGAGCCGCGAAAGTATCGCTTTCGCGTTGCGAACACGGCGAACTCGCGCTTCTTTTCGCTCGCGTTGTCCAATGGACAGGAGTTTCATGTCATCGGCGCGGACCAGGGGATGCTGCCGGGCCCGGTTGCGATGAAGCGACTGGTGGTTGCGCCGGCCGAGCGCGCGGACCTTGTGATTGACTTCAGTGCAGCGCGCGGAGAGCGGATCGAGCTGGTCAGCGACACGCTGCAGCTGATGCAGTTTCGCGTCGGCGACGCAAAGGTTGTCGATGACAGCAGGCTTCCGGAGGCGCTGCGACCGGTTGTTCGTATTCCTGAGGCACACGCTGTTCGGACCCGGCTGATGACGCTCAACGAGTTTGACGGAGACAATGGCGAGGCGATGGTGATGCTGCTCAATCGCAAGCACTGGGTCGATCCGGTGACAGAAATTATGAAGCTCGGGACGACGGAGATATGGAGTCTCGCCAACCTGACGCAGGACACTCATCCGATCCATCTGCACATGGTGCGGTTTCAGATCCTGGACCGGCAGAGCATGTCAGTGGATGACTATTTGAGCGATGAGACGCTGCACTACACCGGGGCGAGAAGGCCGCCGGCCGCGCATGAGATGGGATGGAAGGATGTTGTGCAGTGTCCGCCGGAGACGGTGACGCGGATTATCGTGCCGTTCAGCCCGTACGCGGGGCGCTATCTGTGGCACTGCCACATCCTGGAGCACGAGGCCAATGACATGATGCGGCCTTACGACATCGTCGCTTGATGATCGCGGTCGAGGCGCTGAAATGGTCGTGTCCGAAAACCGCTAGTTTGTGGCCGGTGCGGGTGCGAGAATCCAGATATGGAACTGCCCAGCCGTGAAGTTTGTTATCGGGCGCTTGAGAGCCGGGACGCGCGCCTGGATGGGTTGATGTTCGTCGGCATTACGTCGACGGGCATCTACTGCCGGCCCGTATGTCCGGCGCGTACACCCAAGTTTGTTAATTGCCTGTTCTTTGCTTCAGCCGCTGCCGCACAGGATGCGGGTCTGCGTCCGTGTCTTCGTTGCAGACCCGAGACGGCCCCTGACATGGCTTCATGGCGCGGGACTTCTAATTCGGTTTCGCGCGCGCTGGCCCTTATTGCTGAAGGCGCGCTTGACGGCGAAAAGAATAGCGTTGCAAGGCTGGCTGAACGGCTGGGCCTGGGTGAACGACAGTTGCGACGCCTGTTTCTTCAGCATCTGGGAACGTCGCCTATCTCCGTCGCGCAGACGCGGCGAGTTCTTTTCGCGAAGCAACTGATCCACGAGACCCGGATGCCGATGACTGAAGTTGCGATGGCTTCGGGATTTGGCAGCTTACGGCGGTTCAACGAAACCTTTCGCGACCTGTTTCACCGGCCGCCGAGCGCGTTGCGCAGGAAGAGCTCTGCGAGACGTGAGGAGAAGGACGTCACGCTGCGGCTGCGATACCGGCCGCCCTATGACTGGGATTGCATGATCGGTTTTCTCGAAGCGCGGGCGATTCCGGGCGTCGAAGTTGTGGACAACGGACGCTACCTGCGCGCGGTTGAAGTGAAGGGGAAGCTGGGAAGCATTGAGGTAAGTCACCAGCCGGACAAGCAGGGCCTCAGCGTGAACATCCGCTTCCCGGACGTCAGGTTGTTGCCCGCGATCGTGGCGCGAGTGCGACGCCAGTTCGATCTTGGCGCCGACATCGAGACAATCGACGACCATTTGTCCAGCGATCCGGTGCTTGCTCCGCTGGTGGCGCAACGTCCTGGACTGCGCGCTCCGGGCGGATGGGATGGCTTCGAGATCGCTGTAAGAGCTGTCCTGGGTCAGCAGATCAGTGTGGGCGCCGCTCGGCGGCTGGCGGGCAAGCTCGCCGCTCTGTATGGACGCGCGGTGCCGAAGGCGTTCCTGATCCACGAGGATCTGTCGCATGTGTTTCCGACGGCGAAGCGGCTGGCTTCGGCTGGCTCGATTGGACTGGCGATACCGGCGGCGCGTTTGACGGCGTTGAAGGCAGTGGCCGAGGCTGCGCTGGCGGATCCAAACCTGTTTCGGCCGTTCGGCAGCATTGAAGAGACGGTGACGCGGCTGCGGACGATCCGCGGGGTCGGCGAATGGACCGCCCAGTACATCGCGCTTCGCGCTATCCGCGAAATGGATGCCTTCCCGGCAGCCGACATTGGACTGCTGCGCGGCGTTGCGGCGATTGACGGAGAAAAGATAACGGCGACGGATCTTTTGAGTCGCGCGGAATCCTGGCGACCGTGGCGCGCTTATGCGGCGCAGCATCTTTGGGCTGCAGACGGCAGCGCTGGAGGCCGATCTCAGGTGTCACATTGACCGTCGACTGAATTTTCTTCAAGTCTTTGGAAGTGAAAGATCAACGCATTCACAAACCAGAAAGGACAGGACTATGAGCAGAAAAGATAGAGCTATGAGCCTCGCGTACAAGATGATGGAATCACCCATCGGAGAATTGAAATTAGTCGCAAGCGACAAAGGCCTGGTGGCCATTTTGTGGAAAAACGATAATCCGCGCCGTGTGCGGCTGAGCAAAGCGGTTCTGGATGAACGGCATCCTGTGCTGGTGGAGACGGAACTGCAGTTGTCGGAATACTTCGCTGGAAGCCGAAGAGCGTTTTCGCTATCTCTGGATGTGAGAGGCACCGATTTTCAGAAGGGCGTCTGGGAGGCTTTGCTCGCCATACCGTTTGGGGAGACGAGAAGCTATGGGCAGCTTGCGAAACAACTGGGAAACCCTCGAGCGACACGAGCGGTCGGCGCGGCGAACGGGAGGAACCCGGTCTCGATTGTCGTTCCCTGCCATCGCGTGATTGGGTCGTCAGGGAAACTTACGGGATTCGCGGGCGGACTGGAGGCGAAGGCTCATCTGCTCGGCTTGGAACGAGCGGGGTAGCTGCCTATTGGAGGGCGCTCCGAATCAGTGCGTGAGGTTTCAGAGGATCATTTGCCGACCTCGAGGATCTGGAATGATCCAGGGATCATCGGCGGGCGGGGGCCACGCATCCGGGCAGGAACGCCCAGCGGCGGAGTCGCAGGCTGGGGCGGTGCGGACGGGACGGGCCCATACTCCGCGGTGATGAGGAACAGATGCCCGGTCTTCGTATCGAGAGTGATCGTCTTCGCTCGCATCGGTGTGGGAACCGTCTCCTCGACGGCGAAGTCCGTTGGCGAATTCTCCTTAATAACGGTCAGCGTGCCGTCGCCCTGCGAACTGAAGGCTTCCATCGTCTTCGGGTTGAAGGTCACGCCGTCGCATCCGTTCCCGATGGGCAAATCGGTGATGATGTGGCCGTCGGTCGCGGAAAGAATGACCATGTTCTTGTTCTCGCGGCAGGCGGCAAACAGGATGTTGTTTTTTACATCGAGAGCCAGGCCCGCGCATCCGCTTCCCTTGCTGGATACGTCGTACCGGCCGATCATCTTCATCGTGTTCGCGTCGATCACCGCGATCGCGGCTTTGTCTTCGATATCGACGTAGATTTTGCCGTGACCGTCGGTCGCAGCCTGCTCGGGCGCGCCACCGATGTCAATCGTGCCGAGGATCGAGCCATCCTTATCATCGAGGACGGTAATGTTTGGCTCCGCATGGCTCAGGATGTAAAAGTGGTGATTGTGGGTGTCGTTCAGATAGCCGTCCGGACGTCCCTGGACGTCGATCTTCTTCAGGATGGCGAAGGTCTTGGCGTCAAACATCGTCACGGGATTTGAAGTGGCGAAACCATGCCCCGTCTCTGTGTCGACCGCCCCGCCATGGGCGCTGGTGTTCGGGATATCGCCGACTTGAGCCAGCGTATCGAGATTGAAGACGCCGATGTGGCCGGCTGGACCAGAACGCGCAACATACAGATTGCGTCCATCAGGGTCTGCCGTCACGTAGTCGAATCCGCCATCGCCTCCGACCCGCTGCGTCCGGAGAATCTTGTAGGGGCCGGCCTGCTGCGCATGAGCGAAAGCAGAAAAGGAAAGCGTAGCGGCGAGAGCGACTGCGACGAGCGCCTTACGAATCATAAGTTCTCCTGTTGGCTTGCGGGACGTCCGGCGCCCAAAGATTGCGCCAGGAACGGTCTCCGCTCCTTCACCGCCTTGAGGTTACATGACTCTCACCTCCGCATGGAAGCGTACGGGGATGGAGCCCTGGCCAATAGCGGCAGGATGACAAGTCAGGGCACAAACCATGACGCACAAACCAGGACACAGGGGGTCCGCTTGCAACGGTTCGCCTGTCTAAATTGTTGAAGTAGTTGGTGGACCTGACCGGGATCGAACCGGTGACCTCTTCCATGCCATGGAAGCGCGCTCCCAGCTGCGCCACAGGCCCACTCAAGGGAAGACTCTTGTGCATTGTCGCGCGGGCGCTGGGAGCAAGTCAAACAGCGCATGGAAGGTGCTGGAACAAAAGGGCATAAGGCGGTGTCTAAGACTTCAGAGTGGGCGAGCACTCTGGCCGCCGGCGGCGCAGTTTCTCCTCTCGAAGGTTTGCGGGCAGACGGGGCGGCCGGTTTCTCCCGGTGTTCGCCTCTGTCGGCTGCTGTCAGCTCTAAGGGACTCTGGACAGACGTAGCGCTGGAGGCCTACTGTATTGGCACTCGATATGGGAGGGCTCCCATGCGAGTGAGAGGCGGCAATGAGCGAGCTGGCAAGCGCGATCGGGATCCGGGCGGAGGAGCAGGAGCTTGTGCGTGAGCTCAAGGCGGGCTCCGAGCAGGCCTTCTCTCTGCTGATCGCGCAGTACAGTCACCCGGTCTACTCACTGATTGCACGGAGCTTGCGCGACCCGGCGGATGCCGCGGATGTGACGCAGGAGGTCTTCGTGAAGGTCTTCCGCAGCATCTCGAGCTTTCATGGCGAGGCGAGCCTGCGGACGTGGATCTATCGGATTGCGCTGCATGAGGCGAGCAACCAGCGGCGCTGGTGGAGCCGGCACAAGCGGCAGGAGCTGACCATCGATGCTCCGCTCGAAAATGAGGAAGGCGAGACCTGCTGCATGGCCGATGCGCTGGCAGCCGGAGACGCATCGCCGTTCGAGCTGGCCGAGCGCGCTGAGACGCGAGAGCGGGTGGGAGAGGCGCTGCGGGAGCTGCCGGAGAGCTATCGCGAGGTAGTTGTATTGCGGGAGATTGAGGGATTCGGGTACGAAGAGATTGCCGAGATTCTGGATGTGAATCTGGGGACGGTGAAGAGCCGTTTGACCCGCGGGCGCGCGGCGCTGCGGGAGTATCTGAAGCAGCATGATTCGAGAGGCGTTGCGGGTAGGAAGTCCACAGAAGCGGAAGGTACACTTGAAGCGGTGACCTAATGATCCCCCGTTGTGAAGAGATCGATTGGATCGAGACCGAAGGTGAATGCCAGACGGTGCAGGCGGCGTTCTCTTCGTATCTGGACGGCGCGATGAGCGGCCTGGAGATGGGGCGCATGGCCGAGCATCTGGACGTCTGCCGAGGGTGTGCGGCGGAGTTCCGGGCGTGGCGGAAGGTGCAGACGGCGCTGGGCGAGCTCGGACCAGCCAAGGCTCCGCGACGGTTGCAGGCGCAGCTGCGGATGGCTATGGCCGCCGAGCGGGCGCGCGGATCGTACCTTTCCATCAGCGGGCGCGTGGTACGGGTGTGGAAGACCTCGGTGGCTCCTCTGGCGCTGCAGGGAGCGGGCGGGCTGGTGGCTGCGATGCTGCTGGCGGGCGGATTGTTCCGGCTGTTTGCGCCGGGAATTGCCGTGCAGGCCAACGATGACGATCTGGCGCACCTGATTGCGCCGCACTATCTGTACTCGCAGGTTCCTCCGCAGCCGATCCAGACCGGGCATGAGGTTCCGATCCTGGTCGAGGCCAAGGTGGATACGCGGGGACGGGTGTACGACTATGTGATCCTCGATGGGCCGAGCGATCGGGAGGTGCGGCTGCGCGTGGAGCAGAATCTTCTGTCCAGCGTGTTCCAGCCGGCGACCGTGTTCGGCGTGCCGGTGGATGGCCAGGTGATGCTGACCTATACCGGAGTTTCGGTCGAGGGCTAATCTTCGGAGGGGGCTCCCCTTCCCCCTTCGATATTAATATCTTTAGAATGTTGGGTTTGCGGCGATAATTCGCGGCAAAATATTGATTCCAGAGATTTTGTGGGGAAAATCTCTGGAATGTGTGGGATGCGGCGGTTTCGGTGGTGACCCCCAACATCGAAACCCACCCATGCCGACGATACTATGTCGTCATGAATGGGGCAGCCAGATTGTTGGGGGTTTTGATCTCTATTTCTATTATAGAGAGTTGAGCGGAATTAATGTGCAGCGATTTTTATCTTTGTTTGCATGGGTTTAGGTGGTTTGGGGGCTTGACAAGATTTTTGGGCCTTGGTTTGGGGGGGGACGGTTGTGGCGGGGCGGAGGAAGGCGATTCAGTCGCTCCGCCCTTCGGGCTTCGCTCCAGCCTTCGGCAGAGCGGAAGCGCCTTCGGCGCGGCTTGTTTCCTGGGGCTTCGCCCCAGGCTGGTATGCGGCGCGCCGTTGGCGCTTGGAGCGGTGGGGCTTTGCGAAGCCGGGGCCTCGCTATGGATCGCCAAACGTACCTCAGGGGCTGAAGCCCCTTTCTGACCGGACTTTTGTGGCACGGCTCAAGCCGTGCCCTTAAGCGAGGCAGAGGCGCGTTCGCGCCTCGTGAACGGCCACAGCAGATTCCTTCGCTGCGCTACGGAATGACAACCAGAAAAGCAAATGCAACGACAAAAGCAAATGCAACGGCAACAGCAAAGACAACAGCAACAGCAACAGCAAAGGCAAAGGCAAAGGCAAAGGCAAAGGCAACAGCAAAGGCAACAGCAACAGCAACAGCAACAGCAAAGGCAAAGGCAACAGCAACAGCAACAGCAAAGGCAACGGCAACGGCAACGGCAACAGCAACAGCAACAGCAAAGGCAAAGGCAACAGCAACAGCAAAGGCAACGGCAACGGCAACAGCAACAGCAACAGCAACAGCAAAGGCAACGGCAACGGCAACGGCAACAGCAAAGGCAACGGCAACGGAACGGCAACAGCAAAGGCAACGGCAACAGCAAGAGCCAATACGGGGGTCCTTCGCTGCGCTCAGGATGACGAGCGGAAGGGAAACAGCCGCAAAAGCAAAGACAATACAGGGGTCCTTCGCTGCGCTCAGGATGACAACTTGAGGGGTGACGGCAAAGTTGAGGGGCGACGGCAAAGGTAAAGAACGGCACAGATCCTTGCTTCGCGAAGGATGCCAACCAGAAAGGCAGAGTGGCTTTCGACGCGTGGGCGTTTGCGGGGGGTGGGGGCGGTTCCATAGACTGAGGGGGTACGTGGAATGGGTACGGTGCCCCCTTTGCTTCGTTTGAACTTGTCTCTTCGACCAGCGTGCGTGGTGTTGACTCTCGGCCTTCTGTCAGGAGCGCCGCTGGCTGGACTTGCGCAGAGCACGTCGTCTTCTTCGTCGTCGTCTTCGTCGTCGTCACCTTCCTTGTCCAATGGGCAGCCGGCGCAGGATGTGGCGAATCCTGCGACGCGGCCGCGGGCGGCGCAGATTGAGCCGGGTGGAGCGGAGGTCACGCTCGAGACCAGTGAGCCGCTGTTCCAGGTGGCGGCGGCGTTGAATGCGTGCGGCTACGATGCGGACCTCGATCAATCGGCGCCGGTGCGGGCCGAGGTGCGGGCGGATATGAATGCGGCGCTGGCGCAGTCGGAGGCGGCGCGCACCAGCCGCGATGCGTTATGCGATTACATTTCGCTGCATCGGCTAAGCGATCATGGGCTGGACGTGGGGCAGTATGTTTCGCTGGCGCTGTATCTTTCGCCTCCGCCGGCGCTGACGCCGAATGTGGATGACACAGAGCTTCCTCCGCAGGCGGCGCAGGTGGTGAATGTGCTGCCGCTGCTGCGGAGTTTTGCGGAGCAGATCGAGCTGCATTACATCTGGATCCATCATCGGCCGGAGTATGAGGCGCTGGCCGCGCGGGTGCATGAGCCGATGGTGCAGATGATTCTGAATACGAACATCTATCTGCATCAGCCGGTTTCGAGTTACGACGGGCGGCGGTTCCTGGTGCTGCTGGAGCCGATGTTATCGCCGGCGCTGACCAATGCGCGGGTGTATGGATCGGACTACATCATCGTTACGTCGCCGAACAAGGGCGGGGGCGATCCGGTGCGGATAAAGGAGATTCGCCACATCTATCTGCACTACATCGTGGAGCCGATGGTGTACAGCCGCGGACAGGCGATGGAGCGCATTCAGCCGGTGCTGCGCGGCGTGCAGGCGGCGCCGATCGACTTCAGCTACAAGAGCGATGCGGTGGCGCTGATTACGGAGTGCCTGATCAAGGCGATCGAGGCGCGGACGTACCTGATCGATTCGCCGGCGCCGAAGGCGCTGAAGGGCGTGCATCCGCGTGCGGAGGTCGACGAGTATGAGGAGGAGAAGACGGACTATGACAGGGCGACGGCGCTGGCGCGGCAGCAGATGGTGAATACGGATGAGTCGCAGGGATGGGTGCTGACGGGCTACTTCTACCAGACGCTGGGAGTGATGGAGAAGAACGGCGATGGGCTGCGCGATGAGATTGCACCGATGATCTATGGCATGGACGTCGACCGCGAGCGGAGGCACGCGGAAGAGACCGTGTTTGTGAAGGAGGCGCCGGCGGACCCGCTGCGTCCGGAGGCGAGGCCGCACAGGATCCAGGGCCTGGAGCTGGCGGAGATGGATTTGGCTAAGGGGCAGGTCGACGATGCGGCCGGCCTGGCGGAAAAGGCGATGAGCGATCCGAAGGCGAATCATGGCGAGGCGGCGTACCTGCTGGCGCGCGTGGATCTGCTGCAAGGACATGCGGCGGAGGCGAAGACCGGGTTCGAGAAGACGCTGGCGCTGAGCAAGGAGCCGCGCACGCTGGCGTGGAGCCACATCTACCTGGGACGGCTGTACGACACGATGGAGACGCCCGACCGAGAGCATGCGGTGGCGGAGTACAAGGCGGCGCTGGAGGTTCGGGATGGAAGGCCGGACACGCGCAAGGCGGCTGAGGCGGGCCTGGCGAAGCCTTTTGCGCTGCCGCGACGCGAGCAAACCAACACCAACCAGCAGGACGACAGCACCTTCGACCCTACCGGCAAGGCGCAGAAGGAAGCTTATAAGCCTGACCCGCCGAAGTAGGTTTGGGGGACAGGATCGCCCACCTTTGTTGGAGCACGATCCCCATTGTTGCCGCGTAGAGTGGAGACAACAAGCTATGGCGAAGGAGCGCAACAAACCGCAGACGGAGAAGCTGCCGACGGAGAAGCAGAAGGCCGAAGTGCGGGCTGAATTGAAGGCTGAAGTGCGGGCGCGCAAAGCTGCCGCCGGGGCTAAGTCCGGGGCTGGGACTGGGATTGGGGTTGGGGGCAAGCGGGCGGGACGGTTGGTGGGGCTGGAGAAGACGCTTGGCTACCGGTTTCGGAATCCGGCGCTGCTGGAACTGGCGCTGACGCATCGATCGCATCCTTATGAGGCGCGGACGGAGGCGCCTGAGCCTGTCGCGCGGAAGCGAGGCGCGGGCGCCGCAGGAGTTGCGGCGGTGCATGACGCGAAGAATACGCCGGGCACGGACAATGAGCAGCTTGAGTTTGTCGGCGATGCGGTGCTGGGGCTGGCGGTGACGGAGCTGCTGTTCCAGGAGTTTCCGAAACAGAGCGAGGGAGAGTTGACGCGCATGCGGGCGAGCCTGGTGAGCCGGCAGCATATGGCGGGGTTCGGCGCAGAGCTGGGGTTGGGAGAGCATCTGCTGGTGGGGCGAAGCGCGGAGCAGAATGGGGCGCGGCGCAAGCCGGCGCTGTTGGCGAATGCGGCCGAGGCGGTGCTGGCGGCGATTTATCTGGATGCGCGCGGAGTTGGCAAGGATGGGTTGACCGAGGTGCGGCGGCTGGTGGAGCAGAAGCTGGTTCGGCCGGAGCTGGAGGCGCTGCGCGCGGCGCTGCATGATTCGGGACGGGGCGCGCTGCGGGATGCGAAGACGGTGCTGCAGGAGCGGGTGCAGGCGGAGCGCGCGGGGCGGCTGCGCTATGCGGACACGGACCAGAGCGGGCCGGCGCATCAGAGGCGGTTTACGGTGGAGGCGCGGATCGAGGAGCCGGATGGGACGGTGGCGGTGCTGGCGTCGGCGGAGGGGTCGAGCAAGAAGGAGGCGCAGCAGAGGGCCGCGGAGCTAGCGCTGGAGGGCTGGGGCAAACAGACGCGTGCGGCGAGTGGCGGCGATGAGGATCGAAGCGAGGATGCGGCATGATGCCTCCGATTTCCATCCCGCCTGACGCGACGCAGAGGCAGGAGGAGGCGAGCGTGCGCGCGAGGCCGCAGGTAAGGCCGTCGTCGAAGGCGCACGAGGGCGTGCTGGCTACGCTGCGGTCGCTGCTGGAGTTTTTGGTTGTGGCGATGTTTGCGCTGACGTTTATTCTGCAGCCGTTCCGGATTCCGTCGGAGTCGATGGTGCCGACGCTGCGGGTGGGCGATTTTCTGATGGTGGATAAGCAGTCGTTTGAGCCGGAGGGCGCGCTGGGATGGCTGTTGCCGCCTTCGGGAGTTCATCGCGGCGACCTGGTGGTGTTTCACTATCCGGTCGATCCGTCGATGCATTTGGTGAAGCGCGTGGTGGCTTTGCCGGGGGATCGTATTCGGTTACGGCAGGGGCGGGTGTGGATCAACGATGCGCCGATCACCGAGCCGTATGCGTTTTACTCGGCGTCGCTCACGGATGACTTTCGCGACAACTTCCCTTCCCTGCGCGAGGCTGATCCGAGCCTGGATCCGCGCTGGTGGATGGACCTGCGGCGGTCGGTGGTGAATGGAGAGCTGACGGTGCCGCGGGGCGAGTTGTTTGTGCTGGGCGACAACCGGAACGACAGCGAGGACAGCCGCTACTGGGGGTTTGTGCCGGAGGGCGATGTGGTGGGGCGGCCGTTCGTGGTGTACTTCTCGATTGCGCCGGTGGAGGAGGAGTCTGCGCCGCAGCCGCTGATGGCCCGGCTGCGAACGGCACTGCGGTTGCATATTCTGCGCTGACGATTGCAGGGGCGCGAAGGGGGTGGGGAATCAGACCCGCGCGGCTGGCAAGGTACACTTACAGAGTCCCGGCGGCGGCTCGATTGGCCGTCCGATGGCGCGCAGGAGACGGAACGAGTTGAACAAGATCGAAGACCGCGACGCAGAGACGATGACGGGCGCGGGCCGCAGCGAGGCTGCCGGCTTGGCGGCCAATGGGGCAAGCAATACGGCGGCGGGGCGGCCGCGCGACGCGGAGGTGAGGGAGACGCCGCTGGAGGCGTTGTCCTCGATCTGCGCGGTGCTGGTGGTGGGCCTGTTCATCATGGGGTTCATCTTCCAGAACTTCGTGATTCCGTCGGGTTCGATGGAGAAGACGCTGCTGATCGGCGATCATGTGGTGGTGGACCGCATCGACCTGTCGCCGCCGACCTCGTGGGCGCCGTTTGTGCGCTACCGGCCGGTGCATCGCGGCGACGTAATTGTGTTTTATAAGCCCAATCCGGAGACGCCGGACCTGATCCTGGTGAAGCGGGCGATCGGCATTCCGGGGGACCATATTCATCTGCGGCATGGCACGGTGTATGTCAACGGCGTGGCGCAGAATGAGCCGTACGCGAAGATGCCGAACGATAACGACGGCAATCCGGACGATGCCTACAATCCTTACCGCGACGACTTCCCTGCCATTACGCCGGCGCCTTATGCGCAACTGACGGAGCTATGGCGCGAGGAGCTGCCGACGCACGTTCAGGGCGACGACCTGGTAGTACCGCCGGGGCATGTCTTTGCGATGGGCGACAACCGGACCGAGAGCCTGGACAGCCGCTACTGGGGCTTCGTGCCGGATGGAAACATCATGGGGCGGCCGATGTTCGTGTACTGGTCGTTCAAGACGCCGGCCTCCCAGGAAGACAAGACGAGCATAGGCGACCGGATCAGTTTCATGTTCCATATAGTCACGCACTTCTTCCGGGGAACGCGCTGGAGCCGGACCTTCCACATCATTCGCTGACCAGGCCGTAACAGACGGGAGCGATACGAATCATGCGCTCTTTTGGGTCGCTGCTGTTCCGCGCGTGAGGCACAGAGAGAGTGATGGAGCTGACCGAACAAGAGACGCTGGAGGTGTCGCGACACAGGCGGCACCGGCGGCGATTGTTGTTCGCCGTTACGCTGATCGTCATTCTGCTTCTGCTGGTGCTGACGCCGCCGCTGGTCAACGTCAGCAGCTTTCATCGCCGCATTGTTGCCAGCATGAGCCAGAGCCTGGGGCGGCCGGTGCACCTGGACCGCGTGACGCTGCACCTGCTGCCGATGCCGGGGTTCACACTGGAGAACCTGGTGGTGAGCGAAGATCCGGCGTTTGGCAATGAGCCGATCATTCGCGCGAATACGGTGGAGGCGACGCTGCGGGTGAGTTCGCTGTGGAAGCGGCGGGTGGAGTTTTCGACGGTGACCTTCGTCGAGCCCAGCGTGAATCTGGTACGCAATGCGCAGGGGCGATGGAACCTTGAGGGCGTGCTGGTGCATGCGTCGCACATCGATACCGCACCGACCGCACAGCAGAAGGCCGGACCGACACCGCGGTTTCCGTACATTGAAGCGACGGGCGGGCGGATCAACATCAAGGAAGGCGAGGAGAAGATGCCCTTCTCGCTGGCGGATGCGAACTTTGCGCTGTGGCTGCCTTCGGCGCAGATGTCGGCGCAGGAGCGGAAGCTTCCGCTGCAGTGGATCTTTGGATGGATGCGGCTGTTTTCTGCGCGCATTCCGGCGGGATCTTCAATACAAGGGACGGCGGAGGCGATGCTGATGCATGC